>JACMQW010000069.1 GCA_014376785.1 Oligoflexia bacterium | reverse complement strand
TTCCCACGGCGCATCATCTCGATGCGTGGGAAACGGGGGCGCGTTTGTTTAATGCAGGTCTCTACTTTCAAGCCCACGAAATTTGGGAGTTCCGCTGGAGGCACCTCAGACCGCCGGATCGCGCGCAGGTCCAAGCCGCTATTTTGGTTTGTGGCTGTTTCGTTCTGATTGGGAAAGAAAGAATGGAACCGGCATCCCGGTTGGCCGTCCTGGCGACCGTGCGCTTCTCTGAAAGTGCGGCAGAAGCAGAACTCTTTCAACGGCGGCCCCGACTTGAACTTCCCGGTTCGGACGAAGCGCTTCTCAGGGTTTTAGCAAAACTCAGGAGTGGCGAAATGGATGCAGAAAAGATCCTATGGGAGAGTCGCTCGCTTCGAGCGCATGTACGGAAAGGCGAATGAGCGATGGCAACCCTGAGTTTCACTTCTGATCAGAGTCGGACGACCGGAACGTCGAATGATGATCCTCGCGGAAAGCACCGTTTGGACCTGGCTTTATCGGAGGGCACCCGACGGGAAATCGCCGCAGCTCTCACTCTGCTCACACCGGTGGAAGGGAATGAACTTCGCACTCATTTCCCGGGCGGATGGACGGTTTTTTGGAAAATGATTGCGGGCGAATCCCGCTTGTTGGTTGCTCACCCTGAGCTGAACGAATGGGTAGCAACCCTGGCTCTCAGTTCCGATCACATCGAGAAACTGAGACGACGCTTGCTTGATCTCGGAAAAGAATCCCTTTCTCTTTCGGTCCTGGAAAAAGTGAGTCGTGTGAGCAACTTGGAAGTTTCGCTGGCACCCTTACCGGAGCCCTCATGAAGAAGCGCTCGCAAATGCTGATCTTAGAAGATGTCCCCGAGATGAGATCGTGGTTGGGCGAGCTCGTTTCCGGGTCTTGCCCTGAGTGGTCGATCCGGACGGTTGCGACATCGGTCGACTTCATCCAAATGATTGATCGTGAAAGACCCGACCTGGTGCTTTTAGATGAAGTGCTCGGCCCCGGCGAGGACGTTGCGAGCCTCATTCGGTTGACTCACGACCTCGGAATTCCGGTCATTCTCATTACTGGAATGGAGTCAGACCACCCTCGGAGTACGGTCATTCCGCCTTCCGTGATGGGGCGCATTACTAAGCCGCATTGGGATACCGGGGGCGGGACGTCCGATTTTCTGAATCAGCTAAGATCGGTAATGACCTTGACGGCGTTAGCTGGAATCGGTTAGCAATCAAGTCCTTAAGTTTTATTGAAAGGAACTTCAGCAAATGGCCGTTAAGATTCGCCTTTCCCGTCACGGGTCGAAAAAATTACCCCTTTACTTCATTGTTGCTACCGATTCCGCGTCTTGTCGCGACGGTGCATTCCTCGAAAAACTCGGACAGTATCGGCCAAAAGCTGAAAAACCGTCCGACAAATTGACGATCAACCGGGACGCTCTCCTTGTTTGGATGTCTCGTGGAGCTCAGCCTACTAGAACGGTTGGACAACTCTTAAAAATTAAGTAATCATTTTAGTTGAGCCTGTCTGATAAGTGGGTCTTCTTCATTGAGGATCTACTGGCAGTCTTCTGGGGGACGAGTGTGAATTCACACTCATCCCAGCAGGGCGCTGCTGTACCGAGTGCCCGGGATCTATCGTAGTGAACTCCCGTACGGCCCGGAGGCTTATAAAATGTCTGAATCTACTGGCGATCTCGCCAAATTGATCGAAATGATCGCCCGCGCTTTAGTCGATCGGTCTGATGAAGTTTCTGTCCATGAAGTTGTCGGTGAGAATACGACGGTTCTCGAGCTGAAAGTTGCAAAAGAAGATCTCGGCAAGATCATCGGCAAACAGGGACGAACGGCTCGCTCCATTCGGACGGTTTTAAATGGAGCTTCCACTAAGCTTCGGAAGCGCACCGTTCTCGAAATAATCGAGTGATGTCGACTATCCTTTCCCGCGTGTGACTGCTGTCTTGCGATAAGGAGCGATTTTGATCTCTTTTCATTTTCTCACCTTATTCCCCGAAATCTTTCCCCCGGTTCTATCGGCTTCGATGCTTGGAAAAGCAGCGAGTCGCGGTTTGCTCGCTTTCAAAGTGCACTCGATTCGAGAGCATGCAAAGGACAAGCACCGTACCGTGGATGAGTCCCCTTATGGCGGGGGTGAGGGAATGCTTTTAAGGGTCGACGTCCTTCACGCTGCCTGGATGCACGTAGTGCCAGAAAAAACCCCCAATATCCGGACCATTCTGCTCTCTCCGCAAGGTCCGAAGTTCACGGCGGAGAAGGCGAAATCGCTCGCCCAGTTTGAGGAGATCGTTTTTGTTTGCGGGCATTACGAAGGAGTAGACGAACGGTTTATCGAACTCTGTGTGGATGAGGAACTCTCCATCGGGGATTACGTTCTTACGGGCGGAGAGTTGCCTGCGATGGTGATAGCGGACGCTGTTGCGCGCTGGGTTCCGGGGGTCATCGGAAAAGAAGGCTCCGTTTCGAAAGACAGCCTCGAGGGGAATCTTTTGAAGTATCCCCATTATACCCGACCGGCCGAGTTTCAGGGGTTGAAGGTTCCCGAAATATTGACCAGTGGAAATCACGCCGCCATCGAAAAGTGGCGTTTCTCTCAGGCCGTTCTGAGGACGCGTTTGAAGCGGCCCGATCTTTACGAAGCCTATGAAGCAGAGCTCAGAAAGACCGGTAAAAAGCCTTGAAACTCAGGAGAAATAGATTCTTTTTGATTTTCCCCGCTTTCGTTTTGTTCTCATTGTTCAGTTGTAAATCCGCTCATTTAAAACCGACCACTGCTCCTCTTACTTCCCTAGAAGAAAAAGCTGAAACCGCCGTCCGCTCAACCAGTCGGGATGAGAAAATGGCGAATGAAATTCAAAAAGAAATAAACACGCTTTTTTTCCGAGATAAGAAAGTACGCCCGGGTGGACTGGATGCATTTTCGGCAGAGAGAGTCACGACGCTCGAATCAGAAATAGCGCGTTCCGAAAATGAAGCCATTCGGTATTACGTCTTGAACCGAGAGTTTTTAGAACGCAGCGAGGACCACGGGGGTGGGTACCGGATCATTGCGAATGGAAAACGGCTGGTGCCCTACCTCAAAACCAAGCCGGGGCGTCGAAAGCTTTTTCAAATGGACCGCTCCCGAGTTCAGGAGTTAATCGCACGCCCCTGCTTTGCGAGCCTGGAAGACTGCGGCGAAGAGTCGAGTGATGCTTCTGAGAATGGAGCGCTCCTGCAGGAATTTAATCGAAAGTATGCAGAGCCCGAATTTCTCGAAGAACGAAAAAAGGTGATTCGCGACTACTTAAACACCCTGCTGACCTATGGCGGCCGATTCAAATCAAAAACAGTGTCCCGGTTTATTGGCTCCGAAGTGGCGAAAGTTCAGCGGCTACTCGACTCGCGTTAACGCTCGCAGGATGGACGTTTGCATAAGCAGGCACGCAAAAAGTTGCGAGGATGATTCCGAAGAAAAGACCGCTCTTGAATGAAATTGTCAGCATCGAAAGGTGCTCCTGGGTTTCGCAGAGATAAGAATCAAGCCGGACCGAAATAACTCACTGAGCTATTAATTGGCAAGATAATTGACTCGATGAGCCACATTTTCGTGAATAATAGCCCTGATTCAAATGGGGACGTTCTTGAGTTTAGGATTCGGTTCTGCTATTCGGATTCCTCTGTGAATGTACCGGTCTACGTCGTCCTCCTTCATTATCCGATGCGAAACCGTGTCGGCGATACGGTCGCGACGGCGGTTACGAATCTCGATATCCATGATATTTCGAGGACGTGCCGCACTTATGGGATTAAGCGATATTTTATCGTGACTCCTGTAACGGAACAGCACCGTGTGGTCGGTCGGATTCTCTCCCATTGGAAACGGGACGTGAGTAAGGCTTGGCACCCGGATCGGTTTGAAGCGCTCGCGCGGGTTGACCTCGCAAAAGACTTTGAATCGGTGAAAGCAGAAATTCATTCTGCGCATGGTGAGTATCCCGAAGTGGTGCTGACCGATGCGAGTCCGCTACCGAATGCGGTGACTTACGTCGATTATCGACGGGAGTTGGAGAGTCCAGAGCGTTCGAAGCCGGTTTTAATCGTCTTCGGTACAGGATGGGGAATTTCGGACGTTTTTTATCCCGAGGTACACAGGATCCTGGCCCCTGTGTACGGGCTAAAGAATGACCCGGACGGAGAGTACAACCACCTCTCAGTACGGGCTGCGGCGGCGATCATTTTAGATCGTCTCTTCGGGCACTAACCGGCTGAAGTCTTTCGTTTCGAAAAATTTCAGTGCCAACGAGTCAGATCGTTTCAGCTCCTTGAAAAGAAAGCAGTCTCTCCATGTCAAAAGTCGTCATTAAGCGTAAAAACGCTACGAAAAGTTTCCATAAAGGCCAAAAGAACCTCGACGCTAAAATCGCGCTCGTGGAAAAAGGCACCATGAACACCGAATTTCCGGACTTCCGCGCCGGAGATAACGTGAAAGTGAACGTAAAGATTAAAGAAGGCGATAAAGAGCGCGTTCAGGCTTACGAAGGCCTTGTGATCGCGATGTCCGGAAAAGGCGCATCCCGGTCTTTCACCGTTCGTAAAATGTCCCACGGCGTGGGCGTTGAGCGTATTTTCCTCTTCTCGAGCCAAAAGATTGCAAAAGTTGAAATTGTTCAGCGTGGTAAAGTTCGCCGCGCAAAACTTTATTACATCCGCGCTCTCGAAGGTCGAGCAGCGAAAATCGAACGCCAAGTCGAAACCCAAGCTCAGATGGCCGCATCCGCAGCTGCGAAGGCTGAAAAGAAAGCCGAATCTAAGAAGTAATTCAACGATCCGAACGAATAAATGAGAAAGGCCGCTCCCCGAAAAAAGACAACCGCCGGTAAGAAACCGACGATTGTTTTTGAAAGGGGAGCGGGCTTTCCGCATTTTCGGGTGGTGGGGGTGGATGAGGTCGGTCGCGGATGCTTGGCGGGGCCGGTGGTCGCCGCCGCAGCACTTTTGCCGGATGATTGGGATATGCCGCTCGGTAAACTGGCGAAAAGACTGCCAGAAGTTGCTCTCATCACAGACAGTAAAAAGATGAATGAAAAAAATCGAGACGCCCTGGCTCCTTGGATTCGAGCGCATGTGAAAGCATTCGGAATCGGGCATGCATCGGTAAGCGAGATCGACCGGCTTAATATTTATCACGCCTCTCACTTAGCGATGCACCGAGCGACGGAAGAGCTCGGCGCCTTCGATCACGTATTAGTCGATGGGAATGCCGTACCGAAATATTACCGCGGCCGAGGCACCGCGATCATCGAAGGCGATCTGAAATGCCTCTCGATCGCATGCGCGTCGATCCTCGCAAAAGTTTACCGTGACCAATGGATGCGTGAACTCGCCGTGCTTCATCCTGGTTTCGGATTCGAAGTCCATAAAGGTTACGGCACCCCTCAGCACCAAATGGCATTGAAAACACTCGGAGTGTCGGAGATTCATCGCCGCTCGTTTGCACCCGTTAGACTGGCGCTCGGTTTAGTTCTGCCCGTTGGCACCGCAATTGAACTTTCGGGGGAATGAATCCCGCGAAACTTTTCTCGAGCCCCCGTTTTTTTCCGAGCCGAATCGATCAAGGTGCCAAGACCGAGCGTGCAGCTCTCGAATTTTTAAAAGCGAAAGGCTGCCTGCTGATTGAAAAGAATGTTCGATTTCGAGTAGGGGAAATCGATCTCGTCATGAAAGAAGGGGATTGTTTAGTTTTCGTCGAAGTGAGGGGACGAGTCCAAGGCGCGATGGAATCTGCCCAGACCGCCTTGCCACCATTGAAACGCATGAAGCTCGTTCGTGCGGTGGAGACTTACTTGCTCAGAATGCCACTCAGGGAAAGCGCGTCTTATCGATCGGTTCGTATCGACTTTTTATCGCATGATGGGGTGGAATGGTTTTGGTGCCGAAATATCGAGATGCGCTCATAAACGAGATTGATGCTAGAGGCTTGCTTCCGTACTTTAGTCAGATGAAGAATAGGTCGACTAGGTCACGGGTTAGGAAATGTCTTTCGCTCGCATTGATCCTTTCAGTTTTCGTTCTTTGCGAACCGGCGCATGCAATGAAGAATCGTACTATTGTGCTCAGGTCCGCCGGGAGTGGGGCCCTCCTAGGACTGGGAGCCGGGTTGGTTTCCTATCCTTTCGCGAAAAGTGGAAAAACGGTTGCGGCGGGAGCCATCGTCGGAGCATTGCTCGGCACGGTTTATGGATTTTACCTCGTAAACCGACGGGATGAATCTTTCCAAAATGCAGGCGGACTTCCGAGCGGAGGTCGACCGGATCGACCCGGTCTGACCGGGGTGGAGGAGTTTGATTGTGCGGGTGCGACCCCTTACGGCGCAAATGGCGGACAGACCGCCGCTTTCCAGCTTCCCGTGATCACATTCGATCTGCGATAAAAAAATCCCGCGGGCCGAGGCGTCGCGGGATTTTCATGCTGAACTGCTCTCTTTCAGCGGATGAATCTCATCCAACTGTATCTCAACCAACTGAGCGGATTACTGTTCGATCAATCGTTTGACTGCCTGCGAATTCTCTTCGGAGAATTCGAACGTTTCTTCGTCGTCGTAGGCACGCATCACTTTTTTGAATTCGCTCGATGCTTTTAGAATTCGTGCTTTTTGGTCGGTGTGAGTTCCGAAGTCCTTCAACGTCTGAATGAACTGAGTGATGCCGCTTGAGCCTACGAATTCAAGATTCTCCATGTCGAAAATGACTTTGGTCGGCGTCGAATCGGTCAGAGCCGAACTCTGTGCCACGGTTGCGACTTTTCTCAGACTTTCTTTAAACGGTTCTTGGGTTTCGTAATCAATTTTCCCGCCCACCGAAACCACGATGGTATTCCCGACCTTCTTTACTTGAGCTTTCATGCCTATTCTCCCCGAAATGATTCACCGACCCGCTGAAAAAAGTTTATCTTAGGACCGTGGACACTAAAAATAGGCAAGAAATGCCGCAAGGTTCGGGACGACTCTCCGTCGTCGCTACTCCCATCGGAAATTTAGAAGATTGCTCTCCACGGGCAATCCGGATGCTGAGGGAGGCAGACGGGATCCTTTGTGAGGACACGAGAGTGACTCTGAAGCTCTTGCAGGCGCTGGGGGTATCTCGGACATTGACGGGCGTACTGGAGCGCTCGGATCAGCACTCGTCTGAATCCGCCTTAGACGGCTGGGTGGCTCGCATGCTTGCGGGAGAGAGCCTTGTGCTGGTGAGCGATGCGGGAACTCCTGCTATCAGTGATCCTGGAGCGGAACTCGTCTCAAAATGCGCGGAGGCTGGAGTTCCGGTGACCGTTATCCCCGGGCCATCTGCTTTAACGGCATTTTTGTCCGGTGCCGGATTCACAGAGGGCGCGCCGGTTTTTCGCGGCTTTTTTCCAAGAAAAATTTCCGATCAAAAAGCGGAGTGGGATAAAGTCAGTCGCCTGCCGTTTCAGGCGAACCTCGTGTGGTTTGAGAGCCCAGAGCGGATAGAAGCGACCTGCGAGTTTTTAGCTTCCGTGGCGGGTGAGTTACCCGCCGTGATTTCTAAAGAACTCACGAAGCATTTTGAAAAGTTCTATCGCGGAAGTTTAACGAATTTAACTTCGCATATCCAAAGCGCGAGGGAACTAGGGGAGATCCGCGGCGAATGGGTGATCGGTGTTTCGATTCCTCCGTTTGAGAAATCTTCGGGTGAATTTACGGGAGTCGATTGGCGAAAGGTACTTGCGATGCTCATCCGAAACGGAGTTTCCGCATCGCGTGCAGCGAAGGAAGTAAGTCATGTTTTTGGCATCACGAAAAAGACGGTGTATGCGGAGGCTGTAATTACAGCGAAATCTGCCGTGACCTCGACCGATGAAGCGGCCGAAGAGGATGCGTGAAAATATTTTTAGAGACCGGTTGACCGATTCTTATTTCCCTCCGTACACTGAAAGGGTGGTTGTGGATGAATCCAAGGATGGATTCGGGGAGAAAAGTTCAAGCTCTCGCGGGCCTCAGTGACGTCAGGACGACTCATCACTGAGGCTGTTTTTTTCTAAGCAACGAACTAGGATGGTTCGAAGTTACCAACACCACTTGGGAGACATCGCAGATGGATTTGCGAAAAGGTTTAGCGGCGATTTCATCATCATTTCTCTCTTCGCCGTCGAAGCAACCGGTCGACACGGATCGTGAATCCTCTTTTCAGGTGATTGCTGAATATTCGCGTTCACTCATGAGTTGTCGTTCGCGTGAAGAAGTGTCCGCTCTCACTCTTAAGACCGTTCAGATTTTACTCGACGTCGAGCAGCCCGAAGTTGTTTTCAGGACTGCGGAAGTTCCCGCGCTTTTAGAAACTTCCAAACTCGGCGCGCCGAATTTCTTAGCGTATCCAGGCGTAGAAGTTTCCGTAAGAGGACAGTCCACGCAGGTGGCCCTCCTTCGAATTCCCGAGAAAAACGATTGGACGGCGCTCAGCAAAAACGAAATGGCGGTTTTGGAAGCGATCGCCGCACCGATGGGTCTCCGCCTGGAATGCCTGCGGCTTGAAGAAGAACTCGCCCTCCACCAAGCCGGCTCAATCCGGGCGCTTTCAGCTGCGATCGAAGTGAAGGATCGCTACACGTCCGGCCACACGAAAAGGGTTGGATTCTACGCCAACGCGATTACGCTTCACTTGTCCGTTTCAGCGGTCGAGCGAGAAAAAATCCGACTCGCCGGAGTCCTGCACGACATTGGAAAGATCGGGGTTCCCGACCGAATTTTGCTGAAGCCCGGGAAACTCACCGAGGGAGAGTGGGACGAGATGCGCCTCCACACCGAAGCCGGGTTCGACATCGTCAGTCAGGTCGCCGGTCTGGAGGAAATCGCAGAAATTCTCCGCCATCACCATGAGCGGTGGGACGGCAGTGGCTATCCTCGCGGGCTCCGCGGCGAAGAAATTCCTTTCGCATCGAGGGTCATCTCGGTGGCAGATACCTTTGATGCCATCGTCACGGATCGTCCCTACCGAAAAGCGCTCACTCCGGAGCAAGCCCGAGAGATCATTATCGAGCTCGCGGGTGAGCAATTCGACCCCACTGTGGTCGAGGGATTCCGGTCGGCATTCGAATCGCTCGCCTCACAAGTCGAGCTTCCGGCGGTCACAATTAGGCTTTAATTCTGACGCTACGCATTTCTCCTCACAGGATTTCCGAATTCCGGTTGAGGGGGGGGAGGGAGCTTGATAGCTTCACTCCACACTATGGCATGGTTTGACGATCTGAAGACTCCCCGGATTAAATCCCAAGTATCTGAACGCACTTCGAAAGTACCCGAAGGCCTTTGGATGAAATGCGTTTCGTGCGGAGAAATTCTCCAATCGAACACGCTCCGAGATGCGGACCTCGTTTGTTCGGAGTGTGATCATCACTTCCGCATGACGGCGGCCGATCGAATCGCATTACTCAGCGACGAGGGAACATTTGATGAATACGCAGAGGATCTGGTTTCAAACGATCCCCTCGAATTTGACGACATTAAACCCTATAAGTCGCGCTTGCACGCGGCGGCGGTTAGTACGGGTGTAAAAGATGCTTGTGTCGTCGGACGTGCAAAACTGGGAGGACTTCCTTACCACTTGGGAGTTTTCGAATTTAAGTTTATGGGCGGAAGCATGGGCTCCGTGGTGGGTGAAAAAATCACCCGACTCTTCGAAGCCGCTCTCGAGGAGAAACTTCCGGCCGTGACGATTTCTTCCAGCGGTGGGGCGCGCATGCAGGAGGGGATCTTATCCTTGATGCAAATGGCGAAAACTTCTTCCGTGATCGAACGCATGCGCCAAGAAGGAATTCCGTTTATTTCCATTGTAAGCGATCCGACCACGGGCGGAGTGGCCGCGAGTTTTGCAATGCTTGGCGATGTCATTATTGCAGAGCCGAAAGCGCTGATCGGGTTCGCCGGACCGCGTGTGATTCAGCAGACGATCCGCCAGGCACTTCCGCCAGATGCCCAGCGCAGTGAATTCCTGATGAAGCATGGATTCGTTGACCGTATTATTCATCGACACGATTTGGCAGTGGAACTTCGCGAGTGGATGTGGAGACTCGGATACCGAACTTGCCGATTTCCGCCTTCGCTGAGAAAAGCTTGAGACGGTTTTTAATTCTCTGCGCGACGCTTTTTTCGATGGGATCCTTTGCTCCTCGTGCTGAATGCGCGGAAGCGAAAGCCACGCCCCTGCATTGGTCAGGGGATAAGACGCTGTATGATACGCGAAATAATCGCATGGAACTCATCGGTCATGCCGCAATCCACCAAAACGGCGAGTCGCTTTTCGCGGATAAGATCACGTTTGAGCGCGACACGAAGATCGTACACGCAGTGGGAAACGCCGTTTTTGTCGGGAAGACGGCACTGATCCAAGGATCGGAAATGCATTTCAACCTCGAAACGCGGACCGGCACCATCGTGGGCGGTCGGGTATCGACAAACCAGTTCACGCTCTCCGGAGAGCGCATCAATAAATTAGGGGATGGGCGCTTTCAGGCCCACCGTGCGGACTATTCGACTTGTAAGGATTGTCCGCAGAGTTGGACGCTCTCCGCAGGCGATGTGGACCTCGAAATCGATGGCTATGCCTTTTTGACGAATGTCACGGGTAAGGTAATGGACGCCCCCGGCTTTTGGATTCCGTACCTCATCGTCCCGATCAAAACGAATCGTCAAACCGGCTTACTCATTCCGCGTTTTGGTTTTACGAACGAAGGATTCACGTTCGTTCAACCGCTTTTTTGGGCGATTTCACGCAGTGTGGATATGACTTTCGGCCTCGGCTCATACGGCGGTCGCGGAAGACGAATGGAGTGGGAGGGGAGGTACGCCCTGAAGCATGGTGCGGGGAAAGCAAATTTTTACCACCTCACGGACCGAACCTTCCGCGATTACCTGTCTAATAATGGTTACACCAATAATAAGACGGGTTTCGACAGCACCCGCTGGGGTCTCAGCGTTCAGCAGTCGCAGGAACTCCCCTTTGGAGTTCAGGAAAAGCTTCGGATTTTAGAAGCGTCTGATTCGCTCTACACCTCGAAAGTCGGCGATATTCCCGGGAACGGGGAGTCGTATCTCACGAGCGATCTTTCTTTCAGCCATTCGACGGATAAGGTTTCGAGTTTTTTAGTGGCTCGTCGCTACCGGAATATCATGACCCAAAAAGCCGACGATCCTCGGACCTTCGATCCTCGGACGGTCCAAGTTTTTCCGCAGGCTGAAGTCACTTCGAATGATAAGAAGTTTTTCGATGGCGATCTCGTTGCGGGGATTTCTCTCGGCGCTACCAACTTCGTTCGTTCGTCCGGATTTTTTGATCAGGATCGGTACGATCCACTGAGTTCGCCCGGTGGTCTTTTTCGCCCAGGCCAAGACCCCATTCGCGAAGCGCTTCGAGTAAAATTAAATCCTACCCTCTACACGACTTTCCGGTTAGCGGACGTCATCTCGGTCGTTCCTCGCGCGAACTATCACCAGTATGTGTACGATTTTCATGGCCGGGCCCCTTCGCTCTCTACGGGGTATCTGAACCTCGACATGGACATTTCCACCCAGTTCGAGCGCATCTATGACGGAGACCCAGCCTCAGAATTTCCACGCATCAAACACCTCATTCGGCCTCTGATTAATTATTCGCTCATTCCTTACCGTAACCTCCCTCGGCATCCATTCACCGATCAGATGGCTTACGCGCAGAGAAACGCTTTCTCGGGTTACAATTTCGATAATGAGGACATCATCCCTCTCGATTCGACTCTGAACAACGCGAACTATTTCAATCCGCGAGGGAATGCACTCTCTTACGGATTTACGACCCAAATCATGAGGAAGCGGAAAACGGCGGGAGGCGCGGGCGCGCGCGACTCCTTCACCTACGAAACGCCGATCGAGTGGTCAGCCGGTCAGAGTTATAATATCCGTGAAACGAGGAAAGCGAAGGATGAGCAAAGACCGCTCTCACGGTTTTATAGTTTGGTGACGGCGAATTTCGATAAGTCGTCGGGCTACTTCGATTATTATTACATCCCTTATCAAAAGACCGGAGGGGACACGAGCCGCCACGTGTTCTCGCTCGGCACGAATTGGACGTTTGTGAAAGGCGCGGGGAGAGTTTTGGCTTATGAGCGCAGCCTCGGCTTTAGTTACGCGTTTAACCGCTCGAATCTTCAGTCCCAAACGAAGTCGCTTCGGTTTAATTCGATCTTCTCGGTAAACGATTACATTATGCCCGGCGCTTCCATCACTTATGACCTGTTGAAAAGTAAATGGCAGGAAGCCAACACGACTCTGACTTTCCAGAGTCCTTCGGAATGTTGGAAGCTCGACCTCGGCTACTACCAATCGATTTGTGAAAGAATCCTTCCGACCGACTCCGGCTGGTGTGGGAGCTTTCGTTTTAACTTGTCCCTCAACCTGACTGGTTCGGGTTTTGGAATGACGAGCGCTCGCTAAGGAGTCATAGACATGATTGATGTGAAAAGTTATGCGTCCGCCGCACTACCCCACCTCGAAGCCAGCGTGGAGCGAAATCGCGCGGTGATGGAAAAATTAGTCACTCGTTTAGTAAGCGACGTGAAGGCGGGTAAATCCCTTTTTGCTTTTGGGAGCGGGCATGCCGCGATTTTCACGCTCGAGCTTTATCACCGTGCTGGTGGATGCTCCTTTCTCATTCCGATTGTCGCTGATTATCTTTTACCGACGGCGGGTCCGCCCGTCGTGCGGGTTTTAGAAAGAACGGCGGCGGCTGCGAACATGATGCTCGCGCGTGCGGAGCCGAAATCAGGCGAGATGATTTGGATTGCCAGCCAATCCGGAATCAACCCCGCCGTCGTTGATTTCGCTTTGGCCGCGAAAGCTCGAGGTCTTCACACGGTTGCGTTCACGAGTGTGGTCCATAGTTCTTCAGTCGACTCTCGGCACTCGAGTGGCAAACGCCTCTGTGAGGTTTGCGATGAAACGGTCGATCTGGGTGGATTTCGTGGCGATGCGGCTTTGGAAATTGCTCCCGATGTGCGCGCCGGACCGCTCTCCTCACTGGGCGCTATTTTCTTAGGTCATTCGATCCTCACTGCGGCTTGCGCCGAACTCGAGGCCGCCGGCATTCGCTGCACCTACACGAGCGTGAATACGCCCGAAGGGGAGGCTCGGAATAAAGCGATCGAAGCGACCGCCATGATTCGGGATCCGCTCCTTCGCGGATAAACTATCTGCGAGTCATTCGCGAGCTCAGATTTCCGATGAAACCTAACTTTTCTCGTACTTCATTATACTGCTCCAGCGAAAATTCAGGAGTCTTGCCGATTTTCTCTAAAATCTCGATTTGTCCAGGAATCCATTGTTCAAGAACGCTGGAATAGAGGTCGAGCTCGTGGAGTTTTTCGCTCCAAAGCGCGATCAGTTTTAGGTAAACCGCATCTGTAGAATCACCCGCTACGCGGCGAGACTCAAATTCAAGGGCAAGATCCCATTCGATTCTGGTATTTAAGGGGATGAAGACTTTTCTTTCTTTCGTGAGTTGCACGGTGAATTTTTTTCGAATGTTCAAAACGCCTGCCTCGTCGGTTGAAAAAAGCGCCTTCGAGAACGCTTCTGGATTTTTCAGTTCCCGAGGAACCTTTGCGAGTGCCTCTAGTGCATGTTTGAGGTCCTTCCGAATACGCGCCGCGAGGATGAGTACGACCTCGAGCTTTTCCTGCGAAAGTGACCAATCACGAAAGACCTCTTTCGTGCGGACCTTCGAGTTCAAGTGAAACAAGTGCTGAATCTCAGCCTCGGGGCGAGCGCGAATGATTCGGACAGCGTCTTGGGTCCAAGTTTTCAATTCTTGAGCATCGAGTCCGACTGAATACGGACCTGAATAATTTTGGCCGTGGTCTTGGAAACCGACCGAAAGCGGAGTGCCTTCACCGATCGATTCCATGTAGTACAAATAAGCGTGGGTACTTTCATGAGCCGCGACGTAAGAGAGATTTTTTTTCACCTTCGCCTCACGCAGCCCAAGATTCACGATTTTCATTTTCCCAGGATTCTCGTTCGCCGTGAGGACCGTGATTTTATCACTCACAAAGCCGCGTGTTTTTCGTAAGTCATTCGCTTCGTCGCTCAGGCTGACGGAATATCCCGTGATTTTATGGATCCGGTAAGCATAACGCTCGATCGGGCTCCCATCGGCGGCCGGACGAATGAGTTTTCCTCGCGCGATATTCAGTTCGCTGGTTTTCAGTCGGATGCTTTCCGCGTTCTTGAGTGCCAGCGGAGTTTGGAAATATTCGAAGAGGTACCAAGGTGAGGTCTTCAGGAGCGCCCAGCAATGAGAGAGGTCTGCGCGGGCAGGAGTGACCGCGAGAAAGAGGGGAGGGAGTAGGAGAGCGGTTAAGCGGAGGTGTTTGCGAGGTCGAGTGGTCACTGTCATTATGTCGGTGAATTATGGATGTGGCTTGAGTGTCAAGAAACGGACGGCAATTCCTGCCTATTTCGAGGTGACCTCCGGCTGGCTACAATCGAACGATGAGAATTCTGCTCTGTAATGATGACGGTGTGCACGCTCGGGGAATTCAGGTCCTCTATGACTTCCTATCAAAGATCGGCCACGTGACGGTCGTCGCTCCGCTCGAGGAAATGAGCACCACGGGGCATTCGCTCACGATCAGTAAGCCGCTTCGAGTGGTGCCGATCAAAAAAGATTTTTATGGAGTCAGCGGCGGTCCCGCCGACTGCGTCCAAGTCGCGATTCATGAACTTTTCAAAAAGAAGAAACCTGATTTAGTCGTTTCGGGAACGAATCGCGGCGCGAACCTGGGGCAGGATGTTTATTACTCCGGAACTGTATCCGCTGCGCGTGAAGCCTGTGTGATGGGACTTCCGGCTTTAGCGGTGAGTTTGGCCATCGATTTTTACGAGCCACGCCCTGAATTAAAGCTTCATTACGAGACCGCCGGTGCGCTCGCCGTCGAAGTGATTCGCCATTTTTCTCATAAAGGAAAGCCGGCATTTGGTTTTCCACCGGGAACATTTTTAAATTTGAATTCTCCCGACCTTCCCTTGAAGCGGGTGAAAGGAATTTCTCTCGCTCGTCAGGGTTTTCGCTATTACAGCGGCGAGATTCTGAAACGGAGAGATCACCGCGGTAAGGATTATTTCTGGGTGGGCGGTGGCTATAAAGGGTTTCTGAAAGAAGAAGGCACCGACTGCGACATTGTCGATAAGGGGTACGCGTCGCTCACTCCTCTCCGGCTCGACACCACTTATCACGAGTTCATGCTCGAAATGATGGAAGACTGGGGAACTCCTTTGCTCCCGAGAAAGAAACGCGGATGAAAAAAATTCTCTTTTCCATGTTGTTTCTGGTGATGCTTTCAAGCAGTTGTGCCTCGGGTCGCCACCGCCGTGATGTGCGAATGACCCAAGACCGCATTCCCGCAAAACAAAGCTCTTACCGGATCCGCGGTACGGATGAAGTCGGGACGCTCAGTCCTTCCCAGAAATCGAAACTTCGGGCGTGGACCTATTCATGGCGTTGGCCTACGAATGAAGTGAA
Source organism: Oligoflexia bacterium (assembly GCA_014376785.1). Classification (GTDB taxonomy): domain Bacteria; phylum Bdellovibrionota; class UBA1018; order UBA1018; family UBA1018; genus JACMQW01. Next base: position 24,035 of record JACMQW010000069.1, on the reverse strand, counting down.
AGTCACTTCTCAGTTCGGAATTCGCAGCGGGGATCACCACGATGGAGTCGATCTTCATGCTCCGATGGGGACGCAGGTCCGTGCGGCAGGCGATGGTAAGGTCATTTATTCCGCGAGCAAAATCCGCGGGTATGGTCGCATGGTCGTTATTCGCCATGACGGAAAACTCTCGACCATCTACGCGCACAATTCTAAATTACTCGTGAAAGCGGGGCAGTCGGTTCGCCGCGGCCAACTCATTGCTTTATCCGGAAATACAGGCCATTCCACCGGACCCCACGTTCATTTCGAAGTTCGTGAAGGAATCACCGCGATCAACCCGATGGTTCTTCTGCCGGATCCGAGAGTCGCAAATGAAGCGAATCGAAGAATGCTCGGCGATGAGCGTCGGCGCGAACCGGCTCGATCAAAACACAGCAGTCGCGCGGAAACTGAAATGTTTTCTCAGTCGAGCACCATTCGTTACGATCGTTCGGGGGTGACGGCAGCTGCGCGGGTCGCTGAAAATGACGGATTTAGCCCGAAAACTCCTCGGAAATAGCCGTCCCTGAGCATTCGCCCATGCTCAATAGAAGTCGTCAGAAGGGCGCGATTTGCGGTCTTTTAGGCACATCAGACTTTCCTGCCAAGTTTCCGAGTTGGGATCGGTAAAGTCTGCGCGGAAACTCGCGTAAAGTTTTGTCAGTGGTTTCGGATCGTTAAAGAGCAATCCGAACTCTCGGTTTCGAGTCAGAGACTGGGTCGAGCCATTCACTGATCCAACCCATGCGTTGGCGGCTCCAGGGCGGTCCGCATCTACGATGATCGCTTTTGCATGCTGGTATCCAGGCTGTCCGCCGATTCGCATGGCAGAAGTGAAAGCACGAGTTTCAATTCCGGCCGCTTCGAAAGCGCCGTAATTTAACTGCAGCGCCTCTTTGACAGACTTTTCGGGCGCTCCGAATGCGCAGAAGCTCGTTACCAAGACTTGAACTTTCACACCGGATTTTGCGGCAGCAAGGAGAGCTCGATTCATCGTCGGGTCTTTCAGGTACTGCTCTGTGATTTGAATCGACGTGCGCGCGGACTGAATCAGACCGATAATCGGGGCCATGGAGAAAGGGCTGACCGTGAGGGCATTGAAAGCAGCGCGCGGCAGAGAGCGTTTAATGTTGTAAGGCTGTCCGATCCAATCGCGCTCAAAAACCGTGATTAAATTATTCACGGGAGCTTTCTTCGTCATCACGAGTGTGAAGTCGCGGTTGCAGGCTGCGGGATTTTGTTTGGTGTCGCAAAAGCTGGAGGCGTTGAAGTTCCCGGTGCTCATGAGGGCAACGGTTTTATCGAAGACGATGACTTTTCCGTGTTGGAGGCAGCTTGTGATCGTTTGATCGACTCCACCGCCAGATGCGCTTCCATTTCCGCAAAGCTCTTTATTGAAGGGATGCATTTCGCCGCCGAGTTTTTCGAGCGCGCGTTTGAAAGACTTCAGATTCCGGCAATCGGCCGTTCCGGTTTTGTCATCGGCCGGGTCATTGGAAGCGGCACTCATGCGTTTTCCGAAAATGTCGCAGGAGTCGCCGTAAGGATGGGGTTCGATGAGGATTCTGACCTTTACCGGTTTCCGAGTCGGTGTTCCATGTGCCGCACGAAGGAAAGCATCCTGCACTCGCAAATCATTCATCATGTAGATTTCGACATCGATGGATTCGCGGGCGTCTTGAATCATATTAATGATCGGTGAGCCTTCGCGTCCGTTGTCGTAGAGAAAGAGGGTGTCCGCCTGCGCGGCCATCAAGGGAGCAAAAACGAGAAGAAAGCTGAAACACTTCAATCCAAACGCTTCGGTCAAACGCGAGATCCCAGTTGAGAATTTCATGAAATCCCCTCCACTCGGATCCAGGGTTAGCACTGATAGGGGACACAAGACAAATCCCCAACCGGAATCTGACATTCATAAACTTTTCCTAACAATTTGGGTGCGAATCTCGAATGTTCGTTTATCCTTTTATAAAGGAAATCAAGAATGGGTCATTTGATGAAAGTTGCTGGTTTCAGCTTCGTCTCTTTAGCGCTCTTTTCTTGCTCAGGCTCTCAGCCTGCACAGAGGTTTTCTCAAGCTCAAACTTCTCGCCCTCCCGGGGAAGTAGCCCCGATTCCGGCAGTCACGCCAGGACCCTCGAATGCTCCTTCCCCATTGCCAGTTCCGAGCACGGTTCCCTCACCTGGACCTTCTCCCGCTCCTTCTCCGGTCCCGGACCCGTCGCCTCGGCCTGAACCCCCCCGAGTCCCCACTGTCTGTGATCCTAATGGGCTTCGGGAGTGGCAGGACTGGTCGTCGTTCAGCCTCAGAGAAGGACGCTTCCAGGGTATGGACGTGCGGCAGGGGATTTCCAGCCGACGACTGATCCTCTCCGGCGTGGATCAAGGTTATGATCGACCTCAGGACGGGGGCCGAGTGGACGTCTATGCTGAAGATTTGGAATTAAAGGACGTCGCCATTCAGACGGGATCCGTTCGCTATACCCGATCGGTTCGGTTCCATGGAAATGTCACGACGTTCGGTGCGATCACCAAAGAGAAACTTTTTGATTTCCAAACCGCGGAAGATCATTTGAATGATCTCCAATTTAAACTCTTGGACTACCCCGTGAATGGGAGCACCAATCGAGTCTGCGAAACAGATGGAAAAAATTGCACTCTCACCCTTGCGGGCAACAATCGAATATTGAATCGATTCCAAGTGGAAGAAAGGGATTTGATAAATCTCAAATTTCTAAAGGTGAGGGTCCCCGAGAAGTCCACGGCGGTGGTGCTCCTCCAATCAAAAGATGTCCATTTCCGAAATGTGAGAGTTGAGGCCCCTCAGGAATCGATTTGGACCTTAGGTTTACCGGGTGGAAAATTTAAGGTCGAGTTCATGGAGCTACCGGGGACCGTGGTTCTTTTGTCTTCCGCTTTCGAGCTGGACCGCGCCCTCCTGACGGGGCGGGTCCTCTCGAAAACGTTCAGTTCTCCGGATTGCTTTGAAGATGGATCGTGCTCCACTATCGATTCTTCGAGCCTACCGGGTCGCATCTGCTTGTAAGTTGCGGTCTTTCATTCGGCTGCTGAAAGCAGGAATTAAAAAGGCAATGGCTAGGAGGGCATGGATCACATGGTCGCTTGCTCCGAGTTCAAATGAGCCTCTTGAAATCGGCCAGAGCAGCGGATCATTTCCCGAAAAGAGCGGCATGCTAAACGTGCCCGGACTTCCAAACAGAAATCCCGTGAGCGCAACCAGTCCAAACAAGGTGCCGAAAGTAAGAGCCGCTTTCGTCGCTGTCTTCGACGGAGTTTTTAAGCCGAAGTAAAGGGCGACCCCTCCGAGGAACAGATGGATAAAATTATTTGCAGGGCTCATGTGCAGGCCAAAAAACGATGGAATTCCAAATCCAATCAAACCAAACAGAATGATGACCGCGCCGAGAATGGTACAGGCAGTGTTTGCGGGCGAGGCGAAAACCAACCTCTGGTCGCGAGCTAGCCGGTTCGAACGAATGAATTCCCGCTCTAAATAAGTCGAGTCGACTCCGGAAATGTGGCCTCGAGAAGAAGTGGAAAGCCCCGGGCTGAGTTCGGATGGTTTGTAATCGGGGGCACGGTTCGAGGTTCCAGGGAAGGGCTGGGAAGCTTTCAATCGGTCATTTTTTTTGAATTCCATAAGTGATCCTTTGGTTTGGGCAGATGCCCGATGGAAGAAAAATCCTATTCTTGCTATTGAAAAAGCATGAAACGTGCCGGCCGAATGCCCCGATTAAAGTCCGCTTATCCACTGGAAAATTCTTCGGAGATTCCTGTGAATCTGCGGGAAAAAATCGGAAAGTGGATGGGTGCCGGCCTAGGGATCGTGACTTTCCTAGTGAGTAAGGTTCGGAGGGCGAGGACGTTTCATCCTAGGGGGAAAATTTACAGCGGGGATTGCGAAGGCCTCCCTAGCGCTCAATCGATCGCGTTTCCGTTTTTGCAGGCACTCGTCGGTCCGACGCTTCTTCGTTTCTCAACTGCGCTTTGGAAAAATGAATCGGAGTGGACCGATGTTCTCGGTATCGCCATTCGATTCCGGGGCCTTCGTCCAGTCGTAAAACCGTTCTCGCACCAAGCCGAAATAGGGGACCAAGATCTACTCTTTGCGACGGTGAGGCATCCAGCACTACTCGCACTCGCGCCGTTCACCACTGATGCTCATGATTTTTTTAACAACGAATATTACGCTGTTTCGCCTTTTTCGGTGGGAACCGGTGAGCGCTATTATTTCAAGTTGAGCCCGGAGTTTAAGAACGGTTCCGTTTCCGATTCTGAAAATTCCTCGACCAAGCGAGCAAGGATTCTCGAAGATCGGGTGACTCGAGGAAAAGCTGCAATGGTTTTATTCGTCCGAACCTCAGACCATTTGGCGAAACCGCAATGGGTTCCGGTTCTTAAAATATCCCCGGAAAAAGGGTTAACTGGGGACGATTCGAAGTTGCGTTTCGATCCCTTCCGAGCTGGAAAAGGAATCTATCCCCGGGGACTGGTTCATTTTCTAAGAATCGGGGCTTACCGGATGAGCCAAAAGGGGAGAGAATGAAGCTCGGAAATTCGAGTCGCTCATTCACTTCCGAGATCGCTAGTTAATATCCGAAATCGAGCGAATGGGGGCTTTTGAGCCCGGACGTCCCATGGTGATGTTGGTTTGAATGCGAATGTCCCGGTTTCCATAGGTCCAACATTCCCGACTCTCATCCAGGAAAGTCACCCAGAGGAGATCATATTCCGGGCCGTAATCGATTAAGACGGTGGCCATCCCTTTACCTTTAGGCGTTTCTACCGGGATCGCAGGATTCAGTTGGAGTAAGTTCATCGGTTCCTCATTTCTCCGAGAGGAAAAGCAAGGCATATGCCTTTTCGGCCCGGGTGAAAAAGACCCAATCAGTCTTCCTTGACGGAATCTTGACGAAGCGGATGCCCCTTCGGATTGGCGAAATGCCCATGGATCAGTTAGATGTGAGCTCCCGCGTCACCTCCTCATTGCAAAGGATCTTTCATGACTTTGAAGTTTCGGAAATTGGGAATCGGACTATTCTTGGGTGTTACGACTGCTTGGGGAGCCACGCCGCCGAGCGTGCCGAGTATCGAGGCCGTATCGACATTAAAAACGCCACCCAAAGGAGAGAGTTCTTTTTCTCTCGAAACTGCCCTGAAGTCGATCTCAGTGAACGTTTTCACGAACTACCACGGCGCTCCGGTCGGGGACATGGGCTCGTCCTACACACCGGGTAAAGCCGGAGTGACTAAAACGTCGCAAGGAACCTTTTTCGATACGACGCTTTCCTTGGGATACAAGTTATCCAAAGACGTCTCGATCGGTCCGGACCTTGCCTTCTTTTACACCCCGGTGCTCGGCCAAGGTTTCGACATGCAGTACACCGGTATTGCGGTGGTTGATCACCATTTGATTCGCACTCCCCAGCTAAACATTTCGGGAAATATGGTTTTTCAAGTCGCCAACAGTGACTATTTGAAGAACGCCGGAGTAAAATACGGAGTGAAGACCACTCCCAGCGTTTTTTACCGCTTTCGCGGAACTTCGGTAGCGCTCGGAGCTTTCACGGAGGCGAAAGCTTACTTCGGTGAGACAAAAGGGAAGAGCTTCAAGCTCTACGCGGCTCCCACCCTCCAATACGATTTCTCCGATCATTTCGGCGCCTCTCTGACCTACGAAATGGAGGCTCACCACCACATCGGTCAGCCGACTCTTTCCTTTGATAATTACCAAACGGACCTGCAACCCGGAGTTCGGTGGAGGATTTCTAAGACGGTTTTATTTAACCCCTACTTGATGCTCTACACGGGGGATAAAATCAGTGCTCGAAACACTGCGGTCGGAGCCATCTTGGTTGCGAGTATTCTGTAAATTTTATTTGAAGCCTTTGAACGGGGTCACATCAGGTTAGTAATTACTCGTTAGGTCTTTTAATCGGATTAAAAAAGAATCGGTTTATGAATTCCGATAGCTTGGTGATCGTCCCGATTAAAATAAATCTTCCGTGGGAGCGATTGGAAATTATTGGTCGACCGCTCATTTTCCGAGCCCTGAAGTGATCGAAGAGTTCGAAGTACTGGCCGCGATCGTTGGGGTTGCGATGGAAAATGTCGGACTGGTGATGAATCCGGAGAGGAAGATTAACGAACTCGAACGGGCAAATCGGACCAAAGATGAGTTCCTCATGACCTTGTCTCATGAGCTTCGGACCCCGTTGAACACGATCTAAGGCTGGTCCGACCGGTTGCGCGCGCAGATGAGCGAAGGCGGCCCGAACTCGGAGGTCGTTGCTGAAGGACTCGCGACGATATCGAGGTCCGCCAGGCAACAAGGCAAGATCATCGACGATTTGCTCAACACGGAGTTGAATGGAATTCGCGTTTTGGCGATCGATGATGATGAAGATTCTCGCGATCTGCTTTCTCATTTTCTGAAAAAATCAGGGGCCCAAGTCCTCATTGCAGACAGCGCTGTAGATGGGATCCATCATGCCGCGGGTTTTAATCCCGGTCTGGTGATTTGCGATCTCAGTATGCCCGAGGAGGACGGGTATTCGTTCATTCGAAAGCTGAGGCAATCATAAAATGCAAAGCTTAAGTCGATTCCCGCTATTGCATTCTCGGCTTTCACAGACCGGTCTTATGAAGTAGAGGCCCTCACCGCCAGGTTCGATTCGTTTGTTCCAAAACCGCTCGACCGAAATCGCTTAATCAGTGAAGTCTTGAAGCTTTCGCAAAACGCCGATACGTTCTAAGGATGAAAAAATTCTATTCCTCGCAGACCGTTCGGAAGTCGCTCTGTTTCGTTAGCTCAGGCTTGCTCCTCGCGGCTTGCTCGACTCCGCCCGTTCCCCCTTCTGAACCTGCGAAGCCTGCATTCGTGAATTTTGAAGTGCAGGGGCACCGGGGTGCGCGGGGAATGCGTTCTGAAAATACTCTTGCGGCTTTCCGCTACGCTTTGGAATCAGGAGTGGACGCCCTCGAGATGGATCTTCTCATGACGAAAGACAACGTCTTAGTCGTTCACCATAATCCGCACTTAAACCCAGAGACTTGTTTAGATGCAAAAGGTCGGCGGATAAACGGTCTGATTCGCATTCGCTCGCTGACCCTAAAGCAACTGAAGGGCTACGACTGTGGAACGCTTGGGGACCATCATTTTCCAGAACAAGTTCCCTCACCAAAGGAAAAAATTCCAACCTTTGCGGAGGTCTTAACTTGGCTAAAGACAAGCAAAAATCCGAGGGCGTCCATTGTTCGCCTGAATGTCGAAACGAAAAGCGAACTTGCGCATCCGAACTATGCACCCGCTCCGCTTCCGTTCACGAAAGCAGTTTTAGCGGTGATTCATCAATATGGTTTTGAATCACGGGTGATTTTGCAGTCTTTCGATTATCGCACTTTAGCGGTGGCTCATCGTTTGGAGCCTTCATTGACCCTTTCCGCACTGGTCGAAGATCGGCCTGCTCTACCGCTCTCTAAAATTGCGGAAACGCTCGGTGCACAAATCATTTCTCCGAATCACGAGTGGCTGACTCAGGCAGACGTCGAAGACCTTCATGCTCACGCAGTGAAAGTGATTCCTTGGACGCCGAACACCGTAAAAGATTGGAAGAAGCTAGCCGATTTCCATGTGGATGGAATGATTTCCGATTATCCGCAGCAGCTCCTCGATTTCCGCACTTCTCTGCGAACGGTCGCGGAAGGAAAATAAGGAGGAGGTTCGAAGGACGTTCTCTTCTCAGCGGTGCGTCTAGGTTCTAAAGCCCTGTCTAAACTTTAGTCACCCTCGACTTGATTTCGAACTCTCTGCCGGATCTGGTCTGGGTTTGGGTTAATGGCCGACGTCTTGCAATTCGACGCTCGGACTCTTGCGAGAGTCAGGAGTATGCGTATGAGCCGTTCGATTAAATTTCTTGGAACTCTCCTGCTCATTGGGAGCGCAAGCTTACCTGCAGTGGCCCTTGCGGACGGAACCGAGGCCTACTCTTTCGGAGCTTGCCCATCCCAGGGTGCCTGGACCCAAACGGCGTTAGAGAACATGAGGACGCTTTACAGCACGATTTCCCGGTTGAAAGATAATCCCGCCTGTAAGGGGAAAGAAAATACGATCAACGGAATTGTGGAAAATTTCCAGAATGCAGAAACTGAACTGAAACTTCCGGCGAACGATGCCTTTGCCACCCAAGTCGAAACTTTACCGGGCGAGATCAATGCCCTCCGCCAAGTGGTGCCCGGCACCGGTGGCGGACTTCGCGAAACCATGAACCGCTTGCTCTATAAAAAGACTCTCCAAGCCGCTGTCATGGGGAGCGACCAGGCCGCCATTCACCGAGACCCCAAAGACATTTCCGAAGATCCAACCAGCGCAATCCGCGCACTCTACAAACGCACCGACCGCGCTTCCCAATACGGCATGCGCATGGTTCAGCAAATTTTCTCAGCGCTCCCGCAGCTCGATGAATGCATTATGGGCCAGCCAGACGTCGGACTCGCGGTGATCGGAGCGGCCGTGAAGGTCGGAGCGGCGTTTGCGGGAAGTAGCGATAGCGCGGGCTATTCGCTCGGAAGTGCAATGGGATCATTGGTCTCGATGATGCGTGATCGCCGCTTTACGCTTGCGATGCGCCAGCTTGATGAGCGTGAGTTTTGGATGTCGATCTCCTGCATGTTGGAAACGACGACGAAGAATTATTGCGAAGCAGAAAATGCGCAAGAAATGCTCCAGTACGCTGAGAAGCAATATCAGCGGACCATGAAAAATGTGCGGACGGGGCTCGCCGATCCGGATTCGGATAACCCGCTCGAGGGGTATTATCTTTTATCTCGCGAACTTCCCGCGATCGCAAACTGGCTCAGTCAGTTAAAGCTCGGAACCGATCCGCGCGGTGGCGCAGATGCAACTCAACAAAATAGCGCGATCGAAAAAATTAATGAATTTTGGAAAATGAAGAAGACGATCAACGGGGATATGAACATCGGAATCCAAACGGTGCTCGCGCTTCCTGACATTGCTTCGCGCCGAAACGGAATGCTGGAGCTCATTAAGCTGCTCTACTACGATCTAACGAATAACAAGCAGGCGAATTATTTCGTCTACCAAGCGAAAAAAGACATCGAAATTCCATTCTTTCTAGTGGGAATGAAGAGCCCACCGGACGCGGTCATTGCGAAAGCCGGAAATACTCGGATAGTGACGTATTACGATTGGATGAGTACCGGTGGTCCAAATCAAGGAATGCAGGATTTTTTCGAAGATCCGGCGGTCCTCGCGGATATCATTCGGGTCCAAGTGAAATCGCTCCTTCAGGTCGCAGATGACAACGCTGCCTCTTACTACCGACAGTACTTGGTCGTGGATGAGCAAAACTTAGTGATGATGACGCTCACGGGTCAGGCGCTCACCGTGCGCGAATCGATGGTCCATGTCGTTCGTTACCTCGAACGGCTTGAGAAACGCCTCAGTCGGTCGGATGCCGATTTGGCGATGCTCCCGATTGTGAAAGAAACGGAAATGAGGGTAAAAGCCATCCTCGATTCTTACGGGAAGATCATGGCCATCGGCCGCGATTACCGAAATGGAAAAATCAGAATCGACGCCAGTTCTTCCGCTGTAGAGGAAGCCTCGAAAATCATCATCGACACGGTTTACGATCAGTTTAACGTCCTCTACCAAAGCGACGTTTTTCTCACAAACCGCCTGACGAGCTTCATTCAGCGAGACTTTTCGATGCGGCTTCGGAGCGGACTCGACTTAAGTCAGCATCAGCGAGAGATCATGTTCATCACTCAGGATCACCTCATCCAGCGACTGCTCCAAAATTTCGGCCAAAACATGACCATGGCGAAAAGCGATCTTGCCTCTGCCCAAGTGTTGAATCGCTCGAGTCTTTATTCTTTCGAAGAAGTATTTAGCGACCAAATTTTTCTGATGCTCGAAGAACTGAATCAAGTTGTTCATACGAAGGATGCATCACCGGCTGCCTTAGCTGAACTTGCGGAAAAGCGCTATGCACGTGACCGAAAAACGCTCCGTGCAGGCGCCGTTCCGATCTTCTTGCCGATGACCCCTTCGATTCCGATTTTTCAAAGCTGGCGGAAGTTCGTGGATTTCTTGATTCCGGGATTTAGTTTGAAGAGGGAGCACCCGGATCTTTACATCCGCCCGTTAAATTCACGACGCGTGACAGGTGGGGACACTCGGTTTGGCGATTACGACCGGTTCCGTTCCATGCTTTGTGCACAGACGCTTTCCTTCCAGGACCGTGCACGATTTGCACCGCTCTGTATGGATTCTGTCGTGACGAGTGCTTACTCACACGAGTCTGCAGACGAGCTGGGTAACCTCGATTTAAGGTATGCGGATTACTGGCAAACCCATTCGACGCCAAATCAGATCGCGTCCTATGCCTTGAAAGTAAAAAGGGATTCTCGCAAGACCTCGAAACGCATTTGCGCTTACAATAACTTCAGCATCAGAAATTGGGTGCGCATGCTCCAAGACCGCGATTCGCGTGAAGATTCCGCACAAACCGAAGGAGAGTATGATTACGAACGGCAAGAGCGCGAAGCGAAAGCTCCGGCCGCGGCCGAGACTCTCAGGCTGGAGAAGGAAAGGGTCGAAGCTGCCGCTAAAACTGGACTTTTGATTGCTCCGAATGTGGAGAAAACAGCGCCCATTCAAGTGGGTTCTTCTCCGAGACGGACCGGAAGAGCCACCGCACCGGGGACCCCACCTCCGGCGCTTCCTCCGGTCACTCCGGCCAAGCCCATCGACTCGGCACCTCCGTTCGGCAGATAAATGACGGCATTCTCTTCGTTGTCACGCGAAAATCTTGCTTAGGCTAATCTAGCTGTCCGGTTAAACTTGAGCGAGGGGTCTCGCATGCAAATCCGGTTTTTCAAAACAGTCAGTCGCTTCGTTCCAATCCTCTGTTTGTTCATTTGGATGAACCCAAGCGAGGCTGCTAAAAAGCCGGACGCTTGTCCTGCATTCTTTTCCCCCGTTCAGGTGGAAGATTTGCCTCCAGAACTTTACCAATTGCTGAAGGCAAAATCGTTTCAATCAGAAGTGCTCGCTTACCGGAAGGATAAAGCCTTCAAAATATTTGCCGACGAAATCGTCGATGCGGTAAAAAATCCATACGCGGGACTGTCCGCTTCGCAAATCGCAGCAAAGCTTTCTCTTGCCGCTGAATCCGAGAGTGGGACGAAGCTTGTGCCCTTGATTCGGGATGGAAAATATTCGCTCGCAGCGAAAGTTGTCCCGACGGGGGAAGGGCACACCGAAATTTTTTTCACGGTATCTAGCATCGAGGTGCCGATCGGTTCGGCACTTTTGGATTGGCAAGCCATTCAAATGGCGATCTTACTCCGGCTCTTTAAAGAAGTAGACACGCAGTCGCTTAGTCGGGTGACCGTCGCATGGAAATTTGTTCTAGGTTCCAAGCAAGCGGATCTCGTGGCGGAGAACGCAATGAACCGTTTCGGCTTTGAAACTCTGGAAGGTCCTCCGACGGCTCGTTGTCAGTTTATGAAAAAAGCGATGGTCATCCTTTCTTCCGTCACTCTGGGTGCGGGAGGAGGGGCTGCACTTTTCGGTGGTGTCGCCCTAGTGGCCTCCGATGCATCAATTCGGCCGGAAAAGCAGATCATCGCAGCACTCGGAACCGGCGCGGTCATCGGAGCAGCGAGCGCAACGTTCATCGCCTTCAAGCGAACGTGCGGGACGACGCGAGGGGTGAATCCAAAGGTTGTGCGGATATTTCAACGTTTATCCGAAGCCGAGTCGCCATCATTTCAATAGTAATGAAAAATGATCTCAGACTTTAAATTTCCGCGAACTTCGAGTTTTGTTTCATCGAAGTTGGGTGCCCTCATGCGAACTTTCGGATTTTGGGTGAAACCGATTCCTTCTTTTGGAATGCCGAATATTTTCTTATCCAGTTTCCCATTCGAATTTTCATCATGGATGAGAGCGACGGCATAAAAGCCAGCTGGTAAATCTTTGAATAGGAGCCGGGGTGCATCTCCACCGATGGTGACAACAGACGATTGGGCGGCGTGACTGGCTTCGTCTGGAAAGCCCTGACCTTCTGAAAAGAGGAGGCCCAGGATCTGTCCCTTTTGGTTCCGGAGCCCTGATACGTCAATTTCAAGTGTCGAAGCTCTCGCGGCGATCGAGATTCCGCAAAAGCTCAGCAGGCAAAATAGAGAGGTCATGAGCACGCGTCCGAGATGGGATGGATTATTCTTCATTCTTTTATCAGGCACGAGGAATGAATGGGAATCCAGATTAAAGTTTGCGTCGAATTCTCTTGCGCTGCTCCAACGCGATGAGATGCGGCAGCGCGCCCCTGGCTTTCGTGGCACGAGGGTTGAATGAACGGAGGGATGAACTCTCAAAAATCGATTTTATCTGTAGCCTGTGTCCTCTCTTTTTCAGTCGTGGTTTGCGCTTCTGCAGCTCAGGATGGGAATGATGTCACTGCGACCTCTCGAACCCAAATCTTGCCTCGCCCACATGCGGTTGATAACCGAGCCGAGTTAAAACCTTCGGTCGGGATCTTGGCTGGGTATTCGACTTTAAATGGCGGCAGTTTTTCGAATAACGGAGCGGCAATCCTCGATGTGGGATTTCAACCCTACGTGCCATTCGGCCTTTCTGCTCAGTTTCAATACAGCCCTGGGAACGTCGGAAGCGGGGCTGCGCAACGTGATTTGAATACGACCAATGTTCTCGCCAAAGGCACTTACAATTTTGGCGGGTACGTTCCCGTTCTTCGGAATGCTTACGTCGGCTTAAAGTCAGGTCTGACGATCTACACGGGGGACATCGACACTTCGACGCACTATTCACTCGGACCCGTCATTGGATTTGATATTCCAATCGATCAGAAAAAAACGATGACTCTCGGTGCTGAAGGAACTTACCTCGGCGTCTTAGGCGAAAATTCTCCGGACCAGGTTTCTGCACTGGGTGCGGTAAAATACTGGTTTTGATGGCGGATTGCGGAAGTTTTCGGCGTTGAGCTCATTGGTTTGAATGCTTTCCGGGAGGGACCCAGATTCATGGGTCCCTCTCTCCATTTTGCAGCTTGCAACCGATTCGAAGTCGCTCATAATTTTTTAATGAACGAAGCTGCGGAATTTGCCACCCCTCGAAATCCAACTCCGATCGAACTGCAGAAGCTCAGTCGTTGGAGAGTTTCGACTTTCTGGGTCATGCTCATCGGGTACATCGGGTATTACCTGATTCGTGGAAATCTTCCGGTCGCTCTTCCACTCCTTAGCCGAGAGTTTGGTTACTCAAACCTCGAGCTCGGAAAAATTCTCACGTTCTCCGAATTGGCTTATGCATTCGGTAAATTCACGATGGGCCCTTATGCAGACCGGATCGGTGGAAGGAAAATATTTCTCATCGGGATGGTGGGCGGAATCATCGCTAATTTTCTTTTCCCTCTCCATCCGAGCATTGCCTATTTCACGGCCATCTGGTGCCTAGCACGTTTTTTTCTGTCGATGGGCTGGGGTGGAATCATCAAAACGATCGGAGAGTGGTACGAGCCCGAACGAAACGGAATGATCATGGGCCTGATCAGCGTGAACTTCCAGTTCGGAGGAGTGCTCGCTTCTTTACTCGGAGGGCTCTTGATCGGCTGGGGAGTGGGTTGGAAAGGGTTGTTCTATTGGCCAGCAATCATCACGACCGTCATTACCGTGCTTTCCTATTTTCTTTCAAAAAGTTCTCCGGCGGCAGTTTTACCCGGTGTCCGATTTGGAAGGAATGCGGGGGAAAAAAAATCCGCGCTGGCTCTCACGTCGGGTGCGTCTAAGAGCGGTGTTTTTGCCATCATGGGAAAACTTTTTCGGGTGCCACTCTTTCGCCAAGTGCTGGTCTTCAGCTTTTTTATCCATATTTTGAGATCGTTTTTTCTCTTTTGGATTCCGAAGTTCATGGTGGATTTAGGAATGGGAAACGTTAATGCAGCATTTTCTTCAGCCGTTTTTCCGCTCGCGGGAGTATTAGGAACCGTTGCGCTGGGTTGGTATACGGATCGTTACGCAAAAGAGGGAAATCGTTCCGCCGCGATGTGGAAAATGCTCTTAGGTTCAGTCATCACGCTATTAGCCATCGGCTTTCTCGTTCCGTTCGGCCTTCGCTACCAGGCGGCGATCATCGCACTCCTCGGGTTGTCTGGATTTTTTATCTACGGACCTTACTCTATGTCGGCTGGGTGTCTGAGTCTAGATATTGCCGGTCCCGAAGGTGCAGGGACGTGCACGGGGTTGCTCGATGGAGTGGGTTACATCGGGGGAGCGGTTGCGGCGTGGGGAACCGGTGCACTTTCCGACGCGTTTGGATGGCGTGAGGTCTTCTTCGCACTCGCATTTTTCTCGCTCGTCACCGTGGTTTGGGTTTTTTACATGAGTCTAACAAGTCGAAAGAATGCCCTGACTTAAATCACGACGTGGCTTGAAAAAAAACGAGACGTGTCTTTTTCAAGAATTCCTCGCACGACTGCTTTACCCGCCGAATCTTGTTTGGCGGCGACCATGCTTCGGATGCTGAAACACCGAAGAGCATCGTAAACGCTCAATGTTCCTTCGGCTGAATCTTTTCTTCCGGTGAAGGGAAAAACATCAGGCCCTCGCTGACACTGAGAGTTTAAATTGATTCGGCAGACTTGGTTCGCTAACCGGTCGATCATCCCTCCCAGGATATTTGGATCACGTCCAAACAGACTCACTTGCGCGCCGGAGTGCGAGTGGACGATGTAATCTTCCACTTCTTCGATCGAATCAAATTCGCGAATGGGAATGACGGGTCCGAACTGTTCTTCGTTTGCGACTCGGGAATCTAGCGAGACCCCTCGCAAAAGCGCGGGATGAAAAAGAGTTCCTTCCACTTTCCCGCCGAGTGCGGGATTCACAAGCGTTGCTCCCTTTTTAACCGCATCGTCGATGAGCGACTGGAGGTAGGCCGGTTTTCCTAAGTCGGGAAGGGGAGTGATCTGAACTCCGGGCGTCCAAGGAAGTCCGGTAGGGAGCGCATCGATTTTAGCTGCCATTTTTTTCGTAAATTCGGCAGCGACGGACCGGTGGACGAAAAGCATTTTCAAAGCCGTGCAGCGCTGACCGTTAAAGGACAGGCTTCCTTTGATGCATTCGGAAACGGCGTTATCGATATCCGCGTCGGCTAGGACCACTGCCGGATTTTTTGCGTCTAAGCTGAGGATACTTCGGAAGCGGTGTGGATTTGGATGTTCCGCTTTGATTTGGCTTGCGACTCGGCTCGAGCCAATGAACGCGAGCACATCGATTTTTCCCGACTGAATCGAAGGAGCCACGATTTCACGACCGAGACCATTGATGATATTCACAACTCCTTTTGGGAAGCAGTCTCGAAAGGCTTCGAGCAGCGGCTCCCAAAGAAGTTGCCCGAACCGCGCAAGTTTTACGACGACCGTGTTTCCCATGATGAGTGCGGGAATGAGTGTCGTGAAAGTTTCATTCAACGGATAATTAAACGGCCCCATGCAAAGAGTCACGCCTAGCGGTGCCCGCCTGATTTGGGCGACCAACCCGCCGGCGAACTGAAGTCGAGTCGAATCTCGGTCCAAACGCTTCAATTCTTCGATGGTATCATTCACATAAAGAATGGTTCGATCAAACTCGGCTTGGGAGTCGAGCCAGGATTTTCCGATCTCCCACATGAGCAATCGGCAGACGAGCTCTCGCCGTGCAACCATGGCGTCTCGAAATGCAGAAACGGCGTTGATTCGGTCTTCCATGCGAGCGGTCGGCCAATCGCCCTGACCTTTTGCCCACGCGTGATGTGCGGCATCGACTGCACGTAATAGCATCGCAGCATCGACGTTCGGAGTTGTTCCCAGGAGCACAGGTTCTCCACTGGCGCAGGTACTGTGCACTTCACGACTCGCAAAGCCTTCCGTTAGAATTTCGCCATTGATGAGAATGGCTCCCTTCATTTTCGGAACTTCGGGAAATGCGGGGAGAACCTTTGCCTGAGAATTTTCCATTTCTGGAAGTTAACGGGAAAGAGTAAGATTTTGCCACTGTTTCGACGGCCGGCCTGATTTTTAGGGAGGGTCACCTGAGCGTCACTTCACGGAGTAGCCCTGTGTCATTCACTTCCTTTAATCGCCGTCTTCGGCTTTTATTCGAATAAGGGCTGGCGAGGCGTTTGCTTTAGTCAGTCGTATGAAAACCTTTTCGTTCGCTCTAGCTTACCAATCAATGGTCGTTTTTCTCTCCCTGAGCTTTTGCTTTTCTCTCAGTTGGAGCCTTTACGTCGGACTGTCTCATCCCTTGCTTGTTGACTCAGGCGTCCGTTTTGTCCATTTCTCAACCGTCCATTGAAGGGCGTCTCGCTGAATGGGTTTAGTCAAGTAGGCATCCATCCCGCTTAAAAGGCATTTCGCTTCGTCTTCTTTCATCGCATTCGCAGTCAAGGCTACGATCGGGACGTGCGACCACCGGTAAATGCCCCTGGCTTCGCGCTTTCTGATTTCGCGGGTAGCGGTGTAGCCGTCCATTTCGGGCATCTGGCAATCCATGATGACGAGGTCAAATTCCGCGCGTGCTAGGGCGGTTAATGCTTCAAGCCCATTTGTAGCTACTTCTACAATATGGCCAAGCTTTTGGAGCATTTTTACGGTGATGACTTGGTTTACGACGTTATCTTCCACGAGCAAAATCCGCTTGGCGACGGATGAGGGAGGTTCAAGGTTTTCAACCGAAAGCAGGTGTCTTTTTTCCGGAGTGGGAGAGGCCTCGACACAAGGTAGAGTAAACCAAAACGTTGCCCCTTTTCCAAATTCGCTGGAAACCCCGATTTTGCCACCCATGAGTTCCACTAACCGTCTGGAAATCGAGAGGCCAAGCCCCGTTCCTCCGAAGCGCTTCGTGACACTTTGGTCGGCTTGCGCGAAGGGTTCGAAAAGACGGGAGATTTCATCTCTTGTCATTCCGATCCCGGTGTCACGAACGGAGTAACAGAGGTGATCTTTCTCAGTGGTCACGCTGATTTCAATTTCTCCTTCCGCAGTAAACTTAAGCGCGTTCCCCACGAGATTAATGAGGACCTGCCGAATGCGGCCAGGGTCCCCGAAAATACTGTGCGGCACACTCGAAGAATTTTTTTCCTTGATCGCCAATTTTTTCTGCCGGATGGAAAAACCTAAAGTCTGTTCCACATCCGAAAGAATTTGAGATGGGCTGAAGACCACCGATTCCACATCGAGTTTTCCAGCCTCGATCTTACTGAAATCGAGAATATCGTTAATAATTGTGAGCAGTCCCTCGGCCGATGTTCGAACGGCTTTTGCATATTTCAGTTGCTCGGGATCGAGCCGCGATTCTAATAGAAGATCGGACGTCCCGATGACCCCGTTAATTGGCGTGCGAATCTCATGGCTCATGTTCGCGATGAATTCTGATTTTAGTCGTGAAGTTTCCCGAGCGGTTTCGTTTTGGATGCGAAGATCGGCTTTTTCTGCTTCGCTCCGTTTTAAGGAAGTAACGTCCGTCGAAACGCCGGCGATCCCCATGACTTCACCTTTTTCATCCAGCAAAGGAAATTTCAGAGAAACGTAGGTATGGAGTCCATCTGCATGCGGAACTTCTTCTTCTTCACGGGTTCCATCCCGAGTGTGAATCACGCGTAGGTCATTTCCCGAAGTTTTCCCGAAATTTCCGCAGGAAAAATCTCGAAGTCGAATCTCCCGATCGCTCCTCCAGGCGGTAAATTAAAAATCGTTTCGTAGGCTCGGTTCGTCAGAACATTACGGCCTTCGAGGTCCTTCACATAAATAACGGCGGACGAGTTGTCGATGATGGCTTGAAGGAGGCGTTCGTTCGAACGAATTTTTTCTTCAGCTACTCGAGAATCAGTAACGTCCATGCTCACGACCAGGATTTCAAGCACCGATCCATCAGCTCCCCGCACGGGGTTTATAATCATTTGAATCCAACGAATTTTTCCGTAAGTTCCGATTTCGGATGGTTTGTATTGAACCGGGCCGACCGATACAGCGTTGCCTGCGAATGCGATTTTGATCGTATCGAGGACTCCGAGATGAGTCAGCTCTGGATCATTCAGAATGTTGTAGCGCCCAACCCAATTTGCGCTGCCATAGCCCTCCGGAACTTCCCAGAGGTTTTCCCACGCGCGATTTACCTGACGAGCCAATCCGTCAACCGTAAATATTTGAACCGGGAAAGGGGACTGTTCGAGGATCGATCGGTACCTACGCTCGGAGTTGCGAAGTTCATGGGTGCGGACTTGGATTTTGTCCTCGAGGTCTAGATTGAGTTTTTCAACCGCTTCTTTTGCGGCTCTGAGTTCCTTTTCATCTTCGAAACGTTTGGTGACGTCCCTCATGACGATGACCGCGCCTCCGAGTGTCCCATCTATATTTTGCAGTCGGTTACCCGAAGCGAGAAGCCTCACTCCGGAACCGTCTCGTCTGCGGACAAACATTTCTTGGTCTTTAACGGTCTCGGAGCGGAACGCTCTGAAGAGAGGGATTTCTTCGGACTGAAGTGGCGTGGTACCATCCGGTTGAAAGAGCCGGTAGTACTCGCCCCATTTGGTCGAATCGACGGGCGCTTCGTGGAGTCCGTGAAGCTCCCGACTTGCGCGATTAAATAGGATGAGTTCTCCTTTTTCGTCGCAGGCGACGACGCCGTCGGCGAGATTTTCTAAGAGACCGTGAAGGAAAGCGTTACCTCCGCGGTTCATCGCTTCGCCCATCGTCTCGCGCAGTAGGAATTTTGTGCGCATTTCGAGTAGGCTCATCGTCGTTTTTGATAAAAGCCGCAGGTTCTCAGTCTCGAGTTCACTGAATTTTCGGGGGGAGTAGTCCATGACGGCGAGCGCACCGAGGCAGTCGCCCTCCAAAGTGATGAGGGGTGCCCCGGCAAAGAAACGAAACGGTTTCGTCCCGGAAGCGAAAACTTTCGTTTTGAATCGCCCGTCTTTCAGCGTGTCTTCGATGATCACAATGTCGCGATTCGAAACCACAATTTCCGAAAAGCTTGCTGACCGCGGGATCGCTTTGGGCATCGAAGAGCTGGATTTGCACCAGGCGATTTCCGCATCAACAAAAGTAAGAAAGCCTTCCGCGCATGAGCAAATTTGCGCGGCAAGTTTGGCGACTTCATCAAACATTTCTTCCGGAGGAGTTCCCAGGATACGGAAACTCTCCAAGGCGGCAAGTCGGTTGCTTTCTGTCATAGTTCATCCATCAGCCAGGTTATTCTCTTAAGATTAGGGATGCTGGAGGCGTTTCGAAACAAGATTTCCTTCAGAGGCCTGAAAACCCACGGTCAACTGTTTCAGTTAACTGCCGCGTCCTCAGTGAGCGGTGTTGACGTTATGCGTTATGAGTGTTAAAAGCGTCCAATGCGTCTTCGTCGAAAGTTCCTTACCCTCGCTTCTGCAGCGATTTTAGTCCTTGGTTTCAACAAATTTGCTCGTGCGGATGTTTACCGTATTTTGAACAATCCTAATGAGGCTTTTCAAGCGCGTATCGATCTCATTCAGCATGCGAAAGTCAGTATCGATCTCTCCTATTATGCCTGGTCTGATGATTTGCAGGCTCGTCAGATCTTAGGCCTTCTGAAAGAAGCGGCTGAAGTCCGCCATGTGAAAGTTCAGCTGATCGTCGACGCCGGCGCGAGCCACATTTCTCCCGCAACCCGCCTCTACCTCGCTTCCTTTGGGGTGCAAGTGCGGGAGTACCTCCCTTTTCGGATTCTGTTTCCGAACACCTGGTTTCATTCCATGCATGTGAAATTCATGGTGGTGGATCAGGAGACCCTCCTGATGGGCGGCAGGAATATGGAGGCCGGTTATTTCGAATTGCCGGCTAAGAATCTTTTTCAAGACCGCGATGTGATCATTCAAGGCGAAGCAGTCGAGGAAGCATCGAAGTATTTCCGAGATCTTTGGAACTCTGACATCGTCTATTTCCGCATCCGTGCCTTGCGCGGAGAATCGGTTGAAGATGCGGGCGATAAAATTGCGCGCGCCGCTGAGCAACTCTCCATCGATGCCGCTTGGTGTTTGAACAGCAATTTTGATTGGACTCGCGCCGCCCACACGGATTCCAAGGTTCACTTTATCCACGACCAAATCGGACAAAGGAAATTTCACAAACGCGTCGGCGATGAAATTTACGCGCTCATGGACCGTGCAAGAGAGAGTATCACGATCGAAACGGCTTACCTGACCGTGAATGGTAGTTTTCTCAGAGTGCTCAAGCGCGCGGTGGATCGCGGCGTTCACATCCGAATCCTGACGAACTCTCTCGCATCCAACGACGTGCTGACTTCCCAAGCCGGTTATTTAGCGAGACGGCGCACACTCATCAGAATGGGAATCGAGCTCTGGGAATACTCGGGCGATCGCACCTTTCACATCAAATCTTCCATCATCGATAACCATGTCTCAGTCATCGGCAGTTTCAACCTGGATCCGATCTCACGCGACTTAAATGCGGAAACGATTTCTTACGTTGAGGATCCAGAAATCGCTCAAGAACTCAGAATCGCGATGGATGATAATTTAAAATGGGCGAATCAAATCGGCCATGATGGAAAACCGATGGGCAAATCGAGTCGTTTTCCGGGAGTGCCTTGGACCAAGGTCGCAAAAATGCAATTGCTTCGCTACCTCGTCGTTCCCATTCTCCGCGGTTTGCTTTAGTTTCAGTCACTTTTTTCGGATGATTTCGGCTGACTTTAATTCGCAGGGCTGCGTGCCCGTCGAATTAAAGTAGGCGTTGAACGAGACGATTTGGGCATTTATGGATTCACGAAGGAAAGCCTTTTGGATTAAAGGCTTTCCTTCGTGAATTGGGGGAAATTCTAAGCCGAGATTCGGAAATCTCAGAAAAAAGAGGTTGTGGCGCGGGTCGTTCTGACGTGGAATGAAGTTCGCATCCAATGTCTTTCAAAGGAACGCTTATGAAAAAATTCGACTCACTGTTTCTCTCCGCTAGCCTTCTCCTATCGACCTTAGGTTTAGCATCCCCGGCTTCTGCATCGGACCCGGTTCCTAGCGAAGAGCAGAGCGCGGCGGCTAGCACTTCAAGCCCTGGGTTGGACACTCCGAGCACCGGCACACTTTTGAAAAATAAGACCATCATTCGTCGAACGAAAGATGGAAGGTCGTCTTCGATGTCGACGAACGGTCGGGATAAACCGATGGGACGTGCACGGAGTGGGGGACAGATGCCGCCTGCAGGTTCGGCCGCTACCGGAGGGACCTCGTCTAGTCCCGGTGGATTGCAAACGACCCCCTACGGCAATCCGTAGCCGAAATGAAATTCTTCCGAATCAAGCTGGGAGTCAGCGGTGAGGTCGACCAACAAACACTGCTGGCTAAAATCCGAGGAGCCGGGGGAGATGGGATCCAGACTTCCGATGGGCTGTATATTGCCTCTCCCATGGGCGAGTCCGAATTAATGAAGTGCCTAGCGGCGGGCGAAGAAGTCTCAAAAGCGGGTTTTAGTTTTTCTCCGGACGGGGGTGAAATGACACCTGATATGAAGAATTTTCGGAGTAAGTTCTAGGTTTAATTTCTAGCTCCAACGGAGATCTAGATGATTCGAAATGCCTGCATCTGTAGAAGTGGTTGCGTCGGCAAGGACGAGGAAAAAATGAAGAAGAAAGACACGATTTTCCGCTGCTGGATCCAAGGCCTTTGGTTGATAGGAGTGTTCGTTGTTACAGTAAATGGGTTCATTCTCAGAGCATCCGCAGATAGCTCTAATTATGCTCGGCACGTCGATCGCGAAGTGGGAATCGAACTGAATATCCTTTGGCCCTTAAAACCTTTCAGCACTTATGAAGTGAAAGTTCTCCTACCCATCTCAAACGGCGCGGATCTTGTGATCGGCTTTGGTCGGCAAGCCTGGACGATGAAGGACAATGGAAAAATAAACGGCGGATCGATGGATTCGAATGCGCTGATCATCGGAGCGAAACAGTTTCTCTTTCACACGTCTACGGTCGTCGAATACGACGCTTGGCTTGCGCATGATCGGCTGACGAGTGAGGACGGAAAAGTTTACGCAGGCTGGTCGCTCTCAAACGAATTTTATGGCGGTTATCAATTTTACTTAGGAAGTACTCGTTCTTGGGTTTCTACCGGAATGAATGCCGGCTTCTGGTCCTTTAAATCTTACGAAGCTCCGAAGAATGATCGTTTCGTTCTAACCGTGTTACCTAAAATTACGGCGGGATTTGAGGCGAAATAACGTTTTGATGCTGTGAAGCCCCAGGTTGATCTCTGCCGAACATGATCAGATAAATGGATCATCTTCATTAGAAATGGACATTATTACTAAATGACTCTTTTCTTTAGTGTAGGCATCAAGAGGGGCATTCCGCTTCCCCGCTGACCTGGGAGAATTCTATGATCACACTGAGAAGATCGAAGGAACGGGGCTTTGCCGATCACGGATGGCTGAAGTCGAACCACACTTTTTCATTTGCAGACTACTACGACCCTCGTCAAATGGGCTTCGGTCCACTTCGGGTCATCAACGAGGACCGGATTGATGGCGGTACTGGGTTTGGAACCCATTCGCACCGGGACATGGAAATTCTTTCCTATGTGGTGAAGGGGGCCCTCGAACATAAAGACTCGATGGGTAATGAGACGGTCATTCGGCCGGGCGAAGTTCAGCGACTCACTGCGGGTACCGGCATCCGGCATTCTGAAAAGAACCATCAAGAAAAAGAGCCCACTCATTTTCTCCAGATTTGGATCATGCCGGATCAGGAGGAATTAACACCCGGCTATGGTCAGAAATCGTTTGAGGGAGATTTCGGTTGTAGCGATCTCGTTTTGGTTGCCTCGAAGTCAGGCAAAAATGGATCCATCACTCTGAACCAAGACGTCGATCTCTATGTGGCAAAGGCGCAGGACGCAGGCGAAAAACATTTGAAGACGTTCGATCATCGCCATCTCTGGGTTCAGGTGATTTCTGGCGAGGTCGAAGTCGAGGGAGAGAAACTTTCGAGCGGTGATGGAGCGGGAATCGAGAAAGTTTCGCAGCTCAAGTTAACTTGGGTAAAAGGCAGCGAATTTTTGTTGTTTGATATGCCGTAATTTCTGAATCGTTCATGCGCGTTTTAAAACTGAAGCTCTTCACGAGTAAAAAGCAGAGGCGCGGCCGGAGACTCGGTCGCGCCTTCTAACGGAAGCGGTGGGGCGGCGAGGAAGTATTCGCCGGCCGGAATGCCGCTTAGATTTAAGCACTCCAGAATGCCCGCTTGGGGAAGAAGCGCATGATGCACAGGGCGCTTCCGGCTGCCGGGTTGAAAATCCGCCGATTTCCAGGGAGTTCCGAAAAGGTTGAATCCCGGCACCTTCCTCAGGTACTTCGCGGCGTCTTCGGATAAAGTCAGCGCGTGAGTTTTTGATTGGTAAAAGTCGGATGGAATTTGTTGAAAGCTGATGATCAGTTTTTTCAAAGGGCTTCGCATCTCGACTTTACCCAAAGCAACTTTTAGTTCGCTCTGGCTGATTTCCCAGTGCTGGATATGAGGTGCGTTTGAATGCGGGGCGAATTTTGGTGCTTCGAAAACAAGCAGCGCGACGGCACCGTAAAAGAGAGTCGGATCTTTTTCGTAGAGTCCGTCGATTTTCAATCCGTCTGCATGGATGTGTCCGGGAGCGTCGAAGTGGCAAACACTATGCGGCTTTACTCGATGGCTCTCGTAGTGGATCGGTGGATCCACTGGATTGCCCGAGCAGATGTCGTAGATCACTTCGGTCGAATAGGGAGAGCCTTCGCCCCAGAGCGCGGGGTCTTTTTTTCGAATGGGAGGGGCAAGGAAATAGGGCATCGATTTATCCTGAGCATAGGGGGGTGGAGTGACTGGCTTAACTCCGTGCGAGCTCCCGATCAAGTCATGAGACAAATCGGCCCGTCTGCGCGACTTTATCGGCTCGT
>JACMQW010000068.1 GCA_014376785.1 Oligoflexia bacterium | reverse complement strand
CCAGACTTTGTAGCGACGAGCTTATTCGAAATTTTGTTTTTATTTTCACACCTCCGGTTCGTCGCTTTTTAGATTCCTTACGATTTGCCCATTCGAATCTTCCGTTTAAATTCACCCTTAGCGATGCAGTTTAGCTGCACTTTTTTACTACTTTATTCTCTGCCTTTACTCACTGCAGCCGCTCGCAATCAACCCGGGAAACCGGTCGGAAATTTATGACTAACCAATCCATCCCACTCTCAACGATTCACCCTCTCCACGAAAGAGCATGCGAACTCGCGAAACGCTTCAAATGGCTGCAATCTGAACTGATCGAAGTTTTGCAATGTATCGATCAAGAGCGCACGTTTTACGAGCTTGGTTATTCGAGCTTATTTCAATACGTCACCGGGGCGCTCGGCTTTTCGGAAAGCGTCGCTTGGAATCTCATTTTAGTCGCCCGAAAGGCTCGCGAAATCCTTGAACTCAAAGCTGCACTCAGAGGTGGCACGCTCACTCTCTCATCGGCTGCTTGAAAAGGAAATCGTTCGCGAACTTCCGAGGTTAAAAACGAAGGAACAATCCATCTATGTCACTCCGGATAGAATGGAACTGAAAGTGGGATTGTCCGAAGCGGCAATGGATCGACTTCGGCGCGCGCAAGACTTGCTCTGCCAAAAGTGTGGAAAAACAGTCACCTTGGAAGAGACAATCGAGATTTTAACGTTCGAGTTCCTGAAGAAAATCAATCCGGTTTTAAAAGCTGACAGGAATCAAACCAATATCAGAACCGAAAGCAAAAGCGAAACCGAGAGCGGGAGGGAGAATGAAGGCGAGAATTTTGCTCCGTCCGAGTTAGAATCTGTAACGGTACAGATCGATTCATCCTCCTTGACAGAACGGACTTCGCGCAAGCCCATTCCATCTGCAATTTTACATCGATTGAATTAGCGGGACCAAGGAAGATGCACCTTTCAATGTTCAAACGGAAAAGTTTGCGGGGAAACGCGGTGGATACAGATTCATCACCGAACGCCCTTGCAGTTCGGCGGCGGCGATACTACCGAAAATTTACAAACACTCTGCTCTGGACACCACCGCGCGATCCACTGGAAATCCCATCGCCCGACTAATCGACCCGAAAAATCCAACCCTTCAGATAATCAGCACCGGGAAAACTGAGAGGCGGCGCGGCCAGCGGAGCGATGACTTTTAATGTCCGCTTTTCTTCCTTTGCCGCGAGATCGATCTGACTCCGAAATTGAGAAGCGCTGATTTGGGCTGAATTAATTGAAGAGATGAGAATTCCGCCTGGCTGGAGAAGCTTAAATGCCAGTGCGTGGAGACCGGGCAAATCTTTTGCGGTCGAAAAAATTTTCTTAGGTGAGCGCGAAAACGAGGGAGGGTCCAGCAGAACAACATCAAATTTTTCGCTTCGTTTGATGAGCTTTGGCAACCACTCGAAAACATCGCCGTAGATAAAATCGCCGGTAGGCTCCGACGTTTCCCCAGATGCGCTTTCCCCCAAAGGAGGAAAATTTAACTCCCAATTCTCTTTTCCCCACTGAGTCGTCGGTTTCGAGAGATCCAAGGTCGTGACTTTCGAAGCCCCCCCGAGTCCGCAGGCGACCGAAAGCGAACCCGTGTAAGCGAACGTGTTTAAAACCGTTTTACCCGAAAGTTTCGCATTCATCAGCCACGTGCGAAGCGGAGCGTGATCGAGGAAAAGGCCGGGATGTTTCGTTCCCAAAAACCGAATACGAAAATTCGCTCCGTTTTCACGAATGTCTAAAAATTCAGGAACGTTTCCAAAGAGAAGCTCCGCATCCCGCGGCGCACCCGACTCTGGGCGCTCGAGTAAGACGGCTCCCGAAACAGAAATGGATTTGAAAAAATGAATGAGCTCATCCTTAAAATCCGGTCCCAATGAAAACCTTCCCCGCTGCTCCCAGGTGTAGACCCAGGCGAACGACTGGCTGCCATCCATGAAGAGTTCGACCGCGATTCGAGAAAGTTCGGAATCTCCCTCGCTTTCGGACGGTCCGTGAAAAATGCGAAGCGCGCCACTGCCGGCCATCTGCGGCTGCCGCATCTTCCACGAGCTCAAAAGCAAATCACCGCGCATCCGATGAACCCCCACTCGCTAAAGCTCGAAGCGAACTCACCCAACTCTCCATATCGGGCGCCATGGGTGCGAGAATTTCCAGCGACGAAAGCTTTCCATCGGCCGGCAACACTAATTTTTCGGCATGCAATGCGACCCGGTTGAAAACCAAGCCCGAAAACTCTTTTGCTCCGCCATAGCGAGGATCACCCAAGATCGGGAAACCTTCTTCCGATAGGTGGATTCGAATTTGGTGACGCCGTCCGGTCGCAATTCTGACCCGAGCAAGAAACGCTCCCCGAAATTTTTCCAAAACCTGGACCTGTGAAAGCGAAGGCTTTCCTTCGATCGGACGATTCACACGGATCGCCGGAAGGCGAGGTGCGCCTGAAGCCAAGGTTAAGTATTCTTTTTTCACGGCGTGCGACTGGAACCACCCACTCGCGAGACGGTGCGATTCTTCATTTTTAGCGAAAAGTATCACCCCGCTCGTTTCACGGTCGATTCGATGAACGACGAAGACCTTCGCCTCGGGAGTGCGCGCCTGCAAAACCTCTAAAAGGCTCGGCTCAGAGTCGGTCAGTAGTCCAGAGCTCACCGGACCTGAACTCCCCCCGGCCCGACTGACCGGATTCGGACTCACCCTCCCAGGAATCGAAAGCAGACCCGCAGGTTTATTCACGACGATGAATCGATGGTCTTCAAAGAGGGTAGGCACAGTCACGGCCCTAGTCTAACGTCCCTGCCAGGGTTCGGGTAGCGACTAATTCTAACCCGTCTCCATCTCATTTCACCCCCCCCTATCCCATTTCACCTCGATTGCGACCGCGGGCCTTCCACCCTACGCCACCGGCCGGACGTGAAATCTCCCGCTATTCGGCGCAAGCGGAATCTGATAGATCTATACCCATGCTGAACTCTCCCAAAACTCGTCTCGGCCTGAAGGTCTTTATCTTCCTTGCGATCATCGGGGGGTTTATCGCCTGGGGAGGGCGAGGGCCGGATTACCAGATCCAGTGGTCCAGACAGGTTCCCTCGAAACTGAGCGCAAGCGAACTCTCGGGCGCACTCCTCGATACTCGAAATTGGACGGCTTTTCACCATGCGCTGAAATCCGTGAAACTCTACCGTGGGGAGACGCCGGTGAAGAATCCCCAAGAAATCGAAAAAGGGATGATCGCGGTTTTCGAGATAGAACCCACTGGACGCGAATGGAAACGTTACCGAGTTCGATCGGAGATTACCGAAGTCGTTCCGGGCGTGAAACTCGGATTTAAACTCCTCGAAGATTCGACCGGAAAAACCACGCGGATGATTGACGGTCTGGAATGGTCCGTATCGGTCGGTGAAAACGCATACGACAAATCGGCCGGACACTCCGACCTCCGCGCAGCGGGTTATCCGGGAGTTGCCATGGGCGAGGCGAAAGCATTCACTCTGAATCGGCGCGCGCGGTTTTTTGGTCGGTACGCCGCTAAAATTTTCATGAACCAGATTTACCAAATCGACCTCGTCCGCCTGGCAAATTATGAGGCGAACGTCGAAGCGAAAAAAGGTGGCTTTGCTCCCGTCTACCAATGAGGTTAGAATCCGAGTATGAATTCCTCGGGCTATTCTTCCGATTGGTTGGGTGACGCATTGGGCATAAGCCCCCGCTTCAACCGTGTCTACACTTCTCTCACTTCCGATTCCCGCAAGTCAGCCGCCGGTAGCCTATTCGTCGCGCTTCCCGGTGAGAAGTTCGACGGCCACGATTTCATCTTAGCTGCGGTGGCATCCGGGGCCGAAGCGGTTCTCGCTGACTTCGATCGAATCCCAGCCGGCCTGCCGGCGAACGTCGAAATCTTCGCCGTAAAAAATACCCTCGACGCCTACCGAAAACTTGCGGCGTCTTGGCGATCCACTTTTTCAATCCCGGTCATCGCCGTTGCGGGAAGCGTCGGTAAGACAACGACGAAAGAATTGCTGAGTGCGATTCTTCGCGGCCGATTCCGAAGTGTGGCTTCGACCGTGGGATCGCAAAACGGATACGTCGGCATTCCGATGACTTTGCTTTCCATTCCACCGACGACAGAAGCCGCAGTGATCGAAGTCGGCATCGATGAACCCGGCGCGATGGCTGAGCATTTAAAAATCGTCGTCCCGACGCATTCTCTTTTGACTGCCATCGGACCCGAACACCTCGAAAAACTCATCGACCTGGAAACGGTCGCACGCGAAGAGGGCCTCGCACTCTCGATTCCTGCCGAGTCAAACGCGACCCTCATCGTTCGACTCGATGACCCTTGGATTCGAAAGATCGCCGACGACCTTCCTTCACACGCGAATGTTTGGACCTGCATCTTAAAAGATCCGGTTCCAGCGGATGTAGACTCAGCAGAAAAATCTCTCGGAAAATCCCTCCTCGATAAATTTGTCCGTGGCGATTACCTCCCCGGCAAAGAAGCAATCAAAGTCACCCTTCCCGATGGATCGGGATTTGAGCTTTCTCTCCCGCTGCCCGGAATCCATAACGCTGGCAATTTGCTGACCGCGGTGACTGCGGCTCTTTCGCTCAGTTTATCCCCGATCGAAATTCAGCGCGGACTTTCCACCTTTCAGGGGGTTTTTGGGCGTTCAGAGTTGAAAATGCTTCCGGGCCCCACCCCAGTGCTCTGCGACTATTATAATGCGAATCCCACATCGGTGGCTGCCGCCCTCGACGTTTTAAAAAACCTCTCTGTAAAATACCATTCGCGAAAACGCATCGCGGCCTTGGGCGATATGCTCGAACTCGGGCCCGAGGAAGAGACCTTCCACCGAGAGCTGGCGGCTAAAATCCTTGCTGCGAAAATTGATGTGCTTCTTCTTTTCGGAAAGCGGATGGTGTGGTTAGCCGACGAGCTAAAAAAAATCCCAGGCCTTCCGAAAGTCGCACACTTCTCAGACCAAGCTGCGCTTGGCGCGGCCTTAGCTCGGGAGATTCGTGCGGGTGACGCCGTCCTGATCAAAGGCTCACGCAGCATGAAAATGGAAACGGCATGGGAAGCGGCTTTCAAAATGGTCGAACCCACGCTGCTTGCAGAAGCAACCGTGACGGGAACGATTCCATGAAATCTTCTCCTCCTCTGAATGCTCGCATCCTAGATCCGACCGATGAGAATATCCAAAACGCGGTCCTCTTGCTGAAACAAGGCGGAATCGTCGCGATGCCGACCGAAACCGTCTATGGCCTTGCGGGAAATGCATTCGACGCTCAAGCGCTATCGAAAATTTTTCTCGCGAAAGATCGGCCGACTTTCGATCCATTGATTGCGCACGTTGCTTTGGAAAAAAGCACCTTTGCTGATCTCATGCGCGAGCAGCTCGTCTCGCCGCAGGAGTTATCCGACCTCGCCGTCAAACGCATCGATCGACTCATCCGAGAATACTGGCCGGGTCCCCTCACTCTCGTGCTCCCGCGTGGGAAACTCGTCCCGGATCTCGCCACGAGCGGGATGGAGACGGTGGCGATTCGCGCACCGAAACACCCGGTCGCACGCAGACTCATTCGAGAACTCGGACTTCCTGTCTGCGCACCCAGCGCAAATCGGTTCGGTCGAATCAGCCCGACCTCCGCAAAAGACGTGAAAGAAGAACTCGGCGACCGGATCGAACTCATCCTCGATGGGGGAGATTGTGAGATCGGGATTGAATCGACCATTCTCCAAATCACAGAGGACGGCGAGCCGATTCTGCTCCGGCCCGGCGTGATTTCGCGGGAAGCGCTCGCGAAAACTTTGGGCGTCTCGATCGAAAACCCGTGTGATGAGCCCGCGAATTCTGGCTCGCCCCGGGTGATTGCACCCGGAAGGCTCGAGTCGCATTACGCTCCTAAAAAACCACTGCGCCTGCTCGCAACCACGCTCGCGCAGATGATGACTCCTCCCATCCTTCCTGGCATTACCGGGCGGGCGGGCGAAATTCCGGCGGGGAAAAAAGTAGGTCTGCTCATCTCGTCTGGAAACGCAAAAGCCGCAGGAGAAACGCTGAGCGCGATTCTCGATGCAGAAGTGATCACCGAAACGCTTTCCGAAAAGGGAGACTGGCTGGAGGCAGCCCAAAACTTTTTCAAAAAACTGCGAGCGCTCGACGCATCGGATGCAAACTTTCTGCTGGCAGAACCGATCCCCCAAGCGGTCCAAGAATCTTCGGGCATCGCTTACGCGATCGCAGACCGTCTCTTACGCGCGGCTGCCCCGAAAGAGTGAGTTTGAGAGTAGCCGCCTAGACTCTCGCCTCCAGATCATAGCGAGTACGACCGCAACGAATGTCAGGCCCGTCGCAAGTCCCGTCCAAATCCCGGCGATTCCGAAAGCGTAGCTAAAAGCCAAAAGAAGACCCAGCGGAAGTCCCACGAGCCAGTGCCCCACTCCGTTTGCAATGGCTGCCCAGACCGTATTACCCATGCCTCGGAGTGCACCCGCAGCGATCACCTGCACCCCATCGGAAACTTGAAACAACGCCGCGATGAATAGAATTTTTTTTGCGGCTTCGATCACACCCTGATCGTGCGTGTAAATACCGAGAGCGACGTCTGAAAAAAGAATGAGCAAGGTCGATGCGACTCCCGCAAATCCAAGCCCAAGCCAGAGAGCGGAGTTTCCGGTTTTCCGCATGAGTTCCGCGTCCCCTGCTCCGCGCGCACGCCCCACGAGAGATCCCGCTGCGGACCCGATTCCCAGAGGGACCATGAATAGAATCGAGGCGGTGTTCAAGACGATCTGGTGAGCGGCAAGATCGACCGCGGTGAATTTCGCAGCCAGAGCGGTCGCGAGAGAGAAAACTCCGACCTCAAGCAGCATGTGCAAAGAGGCCGGAACCCCAAGTTTCATTATCTCCCGGAGAATGACGGGATCAAATTTCAAGCGGAGCTTCTCGCCGATTTTTAGCTCACGCCAAAAAACATAGGCTACCAATGTGAAACCCATGAAAAAACGGCTGATCACGGTTGCGTAAGGCAAACCTTCGAATCCGTAATTCGGAAATCCGAAACGTCCTTCGATCAGGGCGGCGCAGAGAAAAATATTCAAAAGATTTGCGACTACCAGCACGAGAAAAGTCGGAAGCGCGATGCCCTGGGCTTGCAGATACGATTTGCCCGCATTGAAGAGGAAAATCGGAAGAAAACTCACCGCCGTCATCATCAGATAGGTTCGCGCAAAAGGCACGGCTTCCGGATTCAGTCCGAACCGACCGAGCATTCCACCCATCATTAAGACGAGAATCACTGCGGGAATCGTCATCAAATAAGCAAGATGGAGGCCCTGAGCGAAAATGCGGAAAGCCTTTCGGTGATCCCCGGCTCCGATGGCGTGGGAAGTCGGGTAATCGAGCCCGAAAATAAGTCCCAGTCCGATCGTCATCACCCAGGAAAAAATGGAATTCCCGAGGCCCAGCCCACCGAGCGGAGCGGCTCCTAGTTTTCCGACGAACAAGAGGTCGACAAAGCCCATCAGCATAAGGCCGAGAAACATTCCGGATGTGGGCAGCGCGAGTTTCAGCAACGATTTCATCTTGGAAAGGAGTATCGCTCGGGGTCGCCCTTGCCTAGATGCATTAACTGAAAGGGCGGCCAAAAATCTGAATTTTCTTCGACTGGAATTTGACGCTCACTTCCACCGTCTGGAAATTTAAAAAAAATCCGCTGAGGCGATCGCAAACCTTAACTCTTTTAATCCGCCGTCCGAAGAAAAGAGGTGAACCTCCCACTCAAGTCCTCAGTCAGTCGTCGGCATTCTATTCGATCTTCCCTCCTCCCTTTGGGGGTGGCGCTTGGAATTCTCAATTCGAGCTTCGCTTCCGAAATCACTCCACCGCGACGGATTTCAACTGCGACTTCGGCGTATGATATTTGGGCGGAGATGACTCGCTCCTCGCTCACCTTCGAACCGATCGAACTTCAAATTTCTCCGAAAGCGGGCGCCGTCTCATTCGGAGCCGAAAAAGAAGGCGGAGATGCCAGCATCACGGGAGTCATGAGCCCAACCTCTACTGACTTGAAAATCATCGTCGGCACTCTTCGCGCCGACAAGCGTAAGCTTTTCCTGACGGACTTTCTGAATGGATTAGCCCAGAAAAAATACGATATCCGCTCACCCATCGTGAGTGCGGCGGGCGAAAAAATTTCCTCCCCGATCTCTCCGGCATTAAAAGACTACGCTGCTCTCGACCTGGAAAGTTTAGAGAGAGAGTTTGATCGATGGAATGCGGAAACGCATGACCGCCCTTTTGCTTTTCTTCAAAAAAAAATCAGAGTGCAGATTTATGACGGAGATTTCGCGGGAATGAGCGAGATCGGCTGGATCGACCGCGCGATGAAGGAGTACCCTCGTGTTTTCGATAAAAGTCGCTCAAGCGATCCAGTCCCCGTTCACTTTAACAACTGGAAGCCCATCTACGGAATGCCTGAAAAAGTCATCTCAAAGATGGTGACCGAAATCATTGGAATTTGGGAAGTAAATATCAAACCGCAGACCACCTACGGCGATTACGAAAAAGCCCAAGTCTGGTTTAGGAATGCGCTGAAGGACCGTGAAGGACCTTATGGGGCATTCGGCCACCAGTGGCTCGTGCTTCCGAAATACGAAGTCTCCGATTCCCAGATGCAAAAAATCATGGAAGAGCGGCTAGGCGAACTCTACAAACTCGGACAGGCGCTCATCACCCTTCGTGGCATCAAATACAATTCTGGAATTCTGACTTCGATGTACAACGAAGTGCGCTCAGATGAACAACTTCGCACGCACAACCTCGAGCGGTCGGTGCTCCGCCTAAAAAACGAACTCTTTCCCTCAAATACCGGAGCACCGGCTCTCAATATCGAACAACGTTCGGGCACGGCGCTGAATCCCACACGTCGCCTCATCCAACAAAGCATCGCGTCTCGGTACGTGGCTCACGACTGGGAAGGCCTGGTAAAGTCACAGAAGTACACTCTGATCGATCATGATCCGCTCAAGATGATTGAAAATTTGGGCACTCGTTTTGGGGTGACAGAATTCGAAGTGAAGCGATGTCTCGAAAGAATTAAATCCGTTCGCTTTGAAGGGGACGAAGAAATGGTTCAGGGGCTCCGGCCCGCGAGCCTTGCTCCTTTTTGGTATTGGGAAAACGCCCCCTTTCTTTCCGATCTAAAAAAGGCGCAAGTCCGAAAAGTCACTCGTAACTTCATCCAACAAGTCGCCGCCCTTTCCACTTCGAACGATCCGCAGACCCTCACCGAACTTTCGGAAGAATTTGCCCGTTGGGTGACGATCACGGATCTCGATACCGACATCGAATTCACATTAAAGCCGAACATGCCCCACATCGCGAAGCAGAACCTTGGCTATTTCAAATCGCCGATCTCCCATCCGAAATTCGACGTGAACCAGATTAGAAAAGGCACGGAATACACGACCCGTTTTTTACTTCGCCCATCGAGCGAATTCACGGAAGCCGAACTCGCGCACGGAAAAAAAGGGTTTCTCGAACTGAATTACGACATGACTCCGGATGAAAAGAGAGAAGTCATTCGCCAGGTCGCGGCGATTCTTGGGAAAAAATTAAATGGTCATAAGGTCGAACCCCTTCGGGTCGATGCTGCTGGCCACGGTCATAGCATCGCCATCACCTACAACGTCGCCACTCCGAGTGGTGACACTTGGAGGGTGGAATGGGATGGAATCGGGCGGGCCTATGACGAAGATGGAAAAGTCATCCCCGGATCTGAACGCGGTGGGGTGGTAGAAATCGTCACTCCACGAGGAATCGAGACCGAAAAAGAAGCCGTCGCATTTTTTGAAACCTTGGAAGAAGTCGGAGGACATGCTTCCTATTACGCCGGAGGGGGACACATTAGCGTGGATTTCTCCGCCGAGAGCCCATTCAATGGGAAGCCTCGTGAAATCGCGCGGTTTATCGCCCTGTTCCTCGAAAACCGCGACGTAATGACCGCGATGTTCCAGTATCCCGGACGCTTTCCCACTGCCGAACCGACGTTAGTGAATGCTTCCCTCTTCGATCAGCTAAAAGATTTCCGCGGTTCAATGGCGGAACTTCAGACGCTTCTTTACGAATCTCGGGTTTTCAACGATCGCCTTGGCAGAAAAACGAAATACTCCCAGCTAGACGTCTCCCCGATCTTTCAAAACGTGATTCCTGCAGAACACCTCACTGAAGATTTCGATGTGAAAAAAGCAGTTTACCGGCGCTCTTTTCGCTTAAGTCCGAACATCGTGAAGGCAGAGTTTCGACTTTTCGGTGCCCCTCGCTCAGTCGAAGAATCCCACGCTCAAAAGCAGTTTGTGAATGCGCTCCTGGATAAGGCACTCAATGATACGACTCCGATTCGCGGACGATTAGCGGAAATAGATTTGGAAAAAATGGTGGCAAATGCTCCCGACTCCTTCCGTCGATTCGAAGAAACAATGGCGGAGCTCGGCTTAGACCGAACCCAGTTTGCTGGGCTTTACGGAGATGGTCTCCAGTCTGTCTCGAATTACATTTCCCATCCTTTTTACGAGCCTTACGAAAAGAAAATGAAATCCTTCCCTCACCTTTCAGGATGGCTTCCTGCAGTGAAGGCAAGGTCTCTGGAAGAAGGCATCAACTCTAAGGGCCGAGTCTGGGACCCGAGCCTCGCCGAAGGCGACGCCGTGAAGTTGAAAGCGACCTACGACGAAGCGAATCGACAAACCCTTAAATCGCGAAAAGACGGCAAAATTCCCGAGAAAGATGGCACCCTTTCTCAGGACTGGCGGGAGTACGATCAAACGACGGTTGCTCGCGCAAAGAAACTGTCTTGGAAAAATCTGGTTCACTATCCAGAGATCGCGCTCGATTATCTCTATGAAAAATATGTGGAAACCGGAAAGCAAGCATCCACAGCGCCTTATTTGAAAACTCTTCGAAGTTCGGTGAACGCTTACGATCGAATGGTCGAGGAACTCCTCCGGCACCGGGGTGCGGAGACGACCTTCGAGAGGGCTCGGTTTTACCTTATGACCATGGAATCGGGAGAGGTCGCCGCAGAAGCCGCTAGTCACTTTCTCGCGCGGGGTTCGAACGAACAGCTCGCCGTGTTTTCTGCGGAGCTTCGGTTGAAACCATTCGTTAGCTTCCAAATTCCTTTTGTGACTTCTCTTCCCCTGCGTCGCGCCCTGTATGGTCGCCTGGGTAATCGATTTGAAACTGCCTGGGGAGATCTCGTCGAGACCGTGATAAGCGATTCGGGCAAAAGATCCACTTCTCGGCGATTCGAACTCATCACACGGTTACGTCATTTCATTCATGAAAACGAAGTTTTCCTGGGCGAAAGAGAAGCAAAACTTCTGACCGAGTTTGATTCAGAGGTTGCTCGGAATGACCGCTCCGGCTCGCCTAAGCAGGAGTCGATGGCGTCGCTGATCCGTCGACGCTGTCCGAAGCTCCTCGCTCCCGAAGCACACCCTTAGTCGAACTCTCCGCCCGGCCCGATCTTCTAGAAACTTTCCTTGCGGGAAGGTGCGAAATCTCATAACACCCCTAGGATAACCCAGGGAGATGCCCATGAGACTTTCGACCGTGCGCTTGAGTGCTTTTAGTTTTGTCGCTTTCTTAGGCCTCTCCCTTGCGGCGCAAGCGGGCAGCCGCCCTCTCGCGCTCGTGTACAAAGGACCTGGATCCTGCGTTTCCGATGGCCACTGCTCAGAAGCGGCGGCGGCGGTTGCTGACCGAGCGGGCTTCGACGTCGAGTTCGTCGGACCGAAGTCCCACGACATGACGCTCTTTCGCGAAGCCGCGGTCTACATTCAGCCCGGTGGCAATTCCACTGAAGTCGGCGAAGCAATGACCGAAGGAATGAAACGACTCCTCCGTGATTTCGTCGCCGAAGGCGGAGGTTACGTTGGGTTTTGTGCGGGCGGTTTTTTCGCGATGTCCCCTTTTCCGGGCTACCCTCGCTTAGGACTCATCCGCGGCGACGCCGATGGGCTTGAAGAAGACTCTCCTTCGATCGTGAGCGTTTCTTGGACGGATGGCCTTCGTCACCATGTTTATTGGGAAGGTGGGCCGTTCTTTATCCTTCCTCGGTCCTCGAATTTCGAAGTCGTCAGTCGCTATGCCTTGAACCGCAAGCCCGCATCGATTCGCGGGGAAGTCGGACAGGGTCGGGTTTGGGTTTCTGGCTATCACCCAGAAGCTCCGTACGATTGGCGCTTCCACCCGACCCTCGAAGACTCAGACGGAACCAAAGCAGACCTCGATATGGCGGTCGAGATGATCCGTTGGTCGGCCCGTGCTCATCCGATGCGTTCAAGACTTCGTTGAGTTTTGCATTCGAACAGCTCTTACCAGCGCACTGGGTTAGTCGTCGCGCCGTAGAAGCTCACACCGGTTTGAGCCGCCAGAGTTCCGCGGCCGGAAGCAATGTCGATTTGAATGACTTGTCCCGCTTCGGTGAATCCATAGAGTTTGCCGTTCGCATAGCCTAGCCCGTAGACCGCTGAAAAACCGATGCTGCCGATTCGATCCGTTTTGCCGGTGGTTGGGTTAATCCGAACCAGGTCGTCGCCCCCGGTTCCGAACACGCTTTCATACAGGAATCCATCGGGGAGGCCGACGATATCGCCAGACGATGTGAAATTTCGATCCTGGGGCAAAACAGCTACGTCCCTAGTCGCAAGGTCGATGACCGAGATATTCGCACTCGAAGCAATCAACTTGCCCGTGGAGGTGAAAGTGAGTCCGTTTCCTCCCGAAAGTCCTAGAACTGGAAACACTTCGGCAGTGGCCGGATCAATTTGATAGATCGCTCCTCTACAAGAAATTCCTGTCATCACTCCATCGAGGGAAATCGCAATATCCAAGACCAAGTCTACGGGTCTGCCAGAGGAAGAATGGAAATTTCCGATTAAAGTGGGCATGAGCGTGACGGAGTCGATCGAGTAAAGAGATCCCGAAGACTGAGCATACATCCGCTCGCTTGCCGGAGGGAGATCCACAAAGGGAACGGTCCCACTCGGTGACGGAACGGGGCTAGCACTTGCGGCTGGGGAAGGATTCGCTCCTCCGGAAGGGAGCGGACTCGAACCGCTCGATGGTGCGGGGTTCGTAGCCGGAGAACCACTCGTATCCAGTTGGGCCGCTGACTTTTGCTCAGCGAACCCATATTTACCCACGCAGCCGGATAAACTTACTGCCAGTACCAAGGACGAAAACGCGATGTGAGAAGCTTTCATGATCTATTCCCCCTTAACCCTAGATCTCACCTTAACAAATCGCATTAACACTTCGTAATGAGTCATTTCAGACACGATCTCGATTTATCCGACGCCGCGATTTTTCGTCGTAGACCTCTTTCGTAGCGACGTAGAGGACCTTTTCGAACTCAACGTAAACAATGCCCGTTTGACCCCGGTATTCGAGTGGCCACGTAAAAGTGGTCTCCCCTTTCTCAGATAGGTCCGCTCGAAGCGTTGCAAGCATTTCGTCGGTGATGCGAAACTCGGCAAATACCGTTTCTTTAGCCGGTCGTTTAAAGCGAATCGTGCAACCTTTGTCCCAAACCACGAAATCCTTGCCTAAGATTTCCCTGAGCATGAGCATGAAGAAAGGGTCTGTCGACGCATAGAGGCTGCCCCCGAATATCGTGCCGACGATGTTTCGAGTTCTCCAGGTTAATGGGAGGCGAACGGTGAGTTCACGGAAGTCCTCGGAAATGCGCATGACTCGTCCTCCTCCACCGCGAATACAAGGCATGAGGTTTGCGAAAATCCGGGCCGCGTTTGCATAGAGCTTTTTCTTCATCATCTTTA
This sequence comes from Oligoflexia bacterium, assembly GCA_014376785.1. Lineage (GTDB taxonomy): Bacteria > Bdellovibrionota > UBA1018 > UBA1018 > UBA1018 > JACMQW01. The sequence continues at coordinate 27,412 of JACMQW010000068.1, read as the reverse complement.
ATAAATCATTCTGGTTTATTTAACCGGTCTAAATCATCTCTATCCACTCTGGATGAATAGTTGAGATCGTATTGATAATTTAAACTAACCGTATATAATTTGACTAACTCCATACTGAGTTGGCTTTTGATCAATTGAGGTACGTTTGTGAGATCAATTTCCTTCCTGAAGTTCAACCGACTTTTATTTATCATCCTCTCTAGCATCCCTCTCATTCAGGCTTGCTCGCCTCAGGTCGTGCGGATATCCGCCCGCGCACTTTCATCACTCAGCCCGTCTCCCCCATTGACCGTGCTGGCACTCGGCCTCCAAAGCACTCCACTGAGTTCTTCACTCAGTCCGCTGATCGTAGGAACCGCGGGCACCGGCGTTTCAAAAATCGATTTTTATTCGAATTCTACCTGTACATCTTTTATCGGCAGTGGAACCGCTTCAACCTTTTCCTCCACAGGAATCACAATTTCCGTACCCACCGCGAATGCGAGCTTTCCACTTTACGGAGTGGCATCGGATGCAACTGGCCTTCTCGTTAGCAATTGCCAGCTTCTGGCGACCCAGTTTACCCACGACTCCATTCCTCCTGCCATCACGATCGGCGGCCCGTCCATTACCGGAATCAACGTGACCGGCGATGTGAATTTTCCTGTCAACTTCGTCGGAGCTTCACAAATTTCATTGGCCGATTCGGATCTGAACATCATCACCACGGGTGGAGTGGTTTGTATCGGAAAACTCGTTACGGGAACGGGCCTGAGCACGCGAACCGTAAACCTTTCCGGATGCTCGGGAAATGGGTCGGTCGCTTTCAGTATCGCGTCCGGCACCGCTCGAGATGCGGCCGGAAATATCGCAGGCTCGGTGAGCTCATCGGGGACGGTGCTGGTGAATAATACCGCACCGACCATCGCGATTTCATCACCTAGCCAGTCCGTGGTGAATGCGGGTGCTGGAGTGAGTTACACGCTCACTTACGGCGGAGCCACTTCGGTCTCACTCACCACTGCCGATGTCTGCTTGAACTCGACCGGTACGGCGTCTTGCCAAGTAGGAATCGGAGGCTCCGGCCTCACCACCCGCACCGTGATTCTCTATTCCTGCGTCGGTGATGGCACGATCACCGTTTCGATTGCGAGCGGTACCGCGGCGAACCTATCGGCAAACGCGGCTCCGGCAGCGGGACCGAGTCTCGCGATCACCTTGGATAACACCGCACCTACCATTGCGATCTCTGCACCTTCATCGTCGAACATTCAAGCAACGAGTGGGACGGTCACTTACACTGTGACCTACTTAGGGGCATCGAATATTACGTTGTCATCCGGGAACATCGGATTGAATACGACAGGTGGAAGCACCTGTAGCGTTGCCGTCACGGGCAGCGGCAGCGTTACTCGAACAGTCAGCTTTTCGGGTTGCACGGTGCCCGGAGGCACGGTTGGTTTCACCATCGCCTCTGGAACGGCCACGGATTCGGCAGGCAATACCGCGACCGCGTCTTCTGCGAGCGGTCTCATGAATGTCATCGCAGGCACCCCTGCTCTGCTTGCGATCACCACCCAGCCTTCTACCGCAGTCTCCACTCAAGCCATTTCACCGGGAATCGTCGTCCAGATCAGGGATTCAAATAGTAATTTAGCGAACACGTCGAGCTCGTCCGTGACGTTAAACATCAGCACAAACGTGGGAGGAAGCACCTTATCCGGCACACTCACTCGAAGCGCTGTTGGGGGTGTCGCGACTTTTTCCGATATCTCCCTGAATAAAATCGGAACCAGTTACCGCCTCACTGCGGCGAGCTCAGGTTTAACTTCAGCCGTGAGCACGACGTTCAATATCCTACTGGGTGCGCCGTCGAAACTCACTTTCGTCTACCCGACTTTAAATACGATCGGAAAATCCGTTTGTAGCAGCGTCCTTACTTTGCAAAGTCAGGACGCGGGCGGAAATATCGCCGCGATTGGGTCTGCCATTAATGTGAACCTCTCGCAAAACGGCGCGGGAATCAGTCAGTATTATTCGACGGCCGGATGCAATGGATCCGCAATAACCCAAGTAACGATTCCGACCAGCGGAACCCAAGTCCAATTTTACATGAGACACGATACTGCGGAGGCGATTACCTTAACCGCCAGCGCAGGAAGCGGCTCTGGCTTTACGGATGCGACTCGCTCGCTCGCCGTAGGGACGGATCACACGACTTTCGCAGTCGGAAACTCAAGCCACTATTGTCGCCTCTTGCCAGATACCACTGTCAGTTGCTGGGGGAACGATAGCTACGGCCAACTCGGAGATGGATTGACAACAACCCTCACGACCCCGTTTGTGTTCCCGGGACTCACGAACGTTTTGTCCGTGGGCACCGGTGAGAATTACAGCTGCTTTCTGATGTCGACAGGAATTGTCAGGTGCATCGGAAGCGGCATTTACGGAAATCTTGGTAATGGTTCGAATTCCGCGAGTAACACTCTCGTAACCGTATCTGGAATCACAAATGCGGTCTCGCTTTCGGTCGGAAACAGACACTCCTGTGCATTGCTTTCTGATTCGACAGTAAAATGCTGGGGTCAGAATTTTAGCGGCAACCTTGGAAACAACAGCACCACGAGTTCAAACATTCCTGTGACTGCGGGTTCGCTCACCGGAGTCGTTTCGATTCGCGCAGGAAGTTTTCATACTTGCGCGCTGTTGGGTGATGGATCCACTCAGTGTTGGGGCGCAAACAATTACGGACAAATGGGAAATGGCTCACAGGGGTCAAACGTTCTCACACCCGTCAGCTCAACTGTTGGCCAAGCGGTCGCGATCACCGTCACCGGAAACAACACCTGCGCGCTCATCTCCGACGGCTCCGTAAAATGTTGGGGAATCGGCACCGCCGGAAATAACGGAAATTCATCGTTTGGAAACAGCTATAGCCCCGTCTCCGTCACTGGCATTTCGAACGCCATCACGGTGGCAGGAGCCGGCTGTGCACTTCTGGCTACCGGAAGCGTTAAATGCTGGGGCGACGGTTTCTACGGGCAAGTCGGCCAAGGTTATACCGTGTCTCCGGGCTTACCATCCCCCGCAACTGTCATTAACCTATCCGGTGTCGTCCAAATCGCGTCGAATGGATATACAAATTGCGCGGTTCTTTCTGATGCTTCCATTAAATGTTGGGGATATGGCGGCGGTGCAGGGCTGGGTTTCGACTCAACACTTTCAGCAGATGCTCCTTTCCTACCTGTGGGTCTGCCAACCGGAGTCTACGCGAAAGACGTCACGAGCATGAACAACGGTGGCTCGGGTACAACCTCCTGCATGGTTTCGCCACCCAGTGGAATTTTAGTCAATCGCTTCTTGCTCGCGGCGATAACGATTAAAAGCGCATCGATCACGATCACTCCGCCTTCAGGATGGACCCTTGCTGATACACAGTCGGTCGGAACTCTGAAACAGAGCATCTATTACCGAGTGGCCACCAGCGCAGACACCGTCGGATCAAGTTACTATTGGACGTTTTCAAGCGCAGTACAATGTACGGCCACTTTAGCAAATTTCGTGAATGTTGACCCCGCGGCTCCGATCTTAGCGATCGGTGGCCAGGCAACTGCGAGCTCGGTCACGGTCACTGCCCCAAGCCTCACCACTTCGGAAACTAACTTTGCTTCCGTCTTTTTCTCCGGTTCGGCAAATAATTATACTCCGACAAAGCCGTCGGGATACGCGAGTTTCCCGAGTTCCCCGTGGACTACCGGAACTTTCGGATTTTACAAACCTCTCACCACCGCAGGCGCAACCGGAACCCTCATCGGGACGCTCGGTGCTGCCGCAGATAATGTCGGTCATCAGATTCTGCTCAAGAAAGTGCCTTAATCCTCGGATTTCGCGATAGGCCCTTCACGGTACAGTCGTTCTTTTAACTGCTTCGCGAAGAAAGGATCCTTCCGGCGAAGCCACTCGATCATCATGACTGCGTGTTCTTTTTCTTCATCGCGGTTATGAATCAGGATGGCCTTCAACTCCGGATCGATGCACACATCGACGCGCTGGTTATACCAGTCTACCGCTTCGAGCTCCTCCATCAAGGACTCGATTGCGCGATGCATATCTAATGTTTCCGGACGTAATTTTTCGATCGGCTCGTGATAACCTTCGTGTGACATTCTTTATACTTTTCACGCCAAGCTTCGGACGGGAAGCAATTTTTTTCGCTCTTTCCGAGAGCAGAGGTCATTCACCAAGAGCGACTCAGCAGTCCGGTGATTCCTGAATCGCCACCGCGAAAGCACGCCCGTGAATCGGTCACTTTTCAGCTTTCGGATTCTCCTGGGTCAGTTGATGCTTATTGATCTAAAAAATCATCTGAAGTCGGAAACGCCTCAAATAGAAACGGTTTCACTCTACTTGAAGTTTTGATCGCGTCTGGACTGATCGTCTCGCTCATCACGGCCGGAGCGATCGGGTTTCGCCAAATCACGGTGCTGAATCAGTTCGCCGCCACTCGAACTTCGCATACTGAAATGAGGGCAAAAGTCATCGAGGTCCTTTCTGACACGGGAAATTGCGCAAAAAATCTCTGCAGCTTACCGAGCGCAGGCACTCCAGTTTGCTCCGTGCAGTCCGATTTCACCAATCCTCAACCCATCGGAATCAAACAAATTTCTCAAGTCCTGGCGGCAAACCAAGTTGCCGTTAGGTTTTCCGAATTTATCCTCGACCGCATTCAAAGCGGGCTTAGGTCGACAAGCGGATACGGTTCGCTTTCAAACTCGACGCGAAATTCGCGCGGAACGAGAATTGCTCAATAAAACAAATGGTACCGACGCTCCGGTATTTGCAAACATTCCAATCTCTGCTGAATTCAACCAAACCACGGGCGAGTTGGTGAGTTGCACCTTACACCCTGAAGACTTGGACGAGAGTATGGGCGCGGGAAGCGTACACACCGTTCGGGAGTGCTTGCAAATCGACGGTGCGCCCATGCCGACTGACCAAGGAATGATTTGCCGGGTCCCCTACAGCACGTTTAATAATCGATGGACGAACGGCTCCATTCCGAATTGCCCCGCCGGATGGACGAATGTGACTACCACCGGTCGCTATAACACCACGGTTCCGACAGATGATACTTACGATTCTTGTGGCGGTGAAATTAAGAAATTACGAAATGGCATTCGATGTCTGCGCACCCGGTGGAGTTCGAAGAATTTGACATTAAAAAAGGGCAGCCAAGATGGACGGTGGTGGGCGGCCGGGGGAGCAACTTTTACGATCATCGCACTCGCTGGTTGGACTCCCGCGGGCATCATCATCGCCTATCGACCGAAAGCGGAATGATGTTGGTCCAAGTCATTTTAGTTTCAGCACTGCTGCTCACTTTAATCTATACCGGTTTTAAATCAGTGCAGACGACGATTCTGGCGGCGAATAGCGCGGGCAGTTCCGCCTCTTTTCAAAATCGAATCCTAGAGATCCAACAAGCGCTTTCGAACTCCGAAGATTGTCTGCCGATGTTGGGAGGATCTGCTACGCCTACCGTGTTAATTTCGCTCATGACTAATCCCAACCAAAAATTAGACGTTCGGGTCAGGTGGCCGGGAGCAAGTGGATTGCCGCTTCTCCAACCTGAACGTCCGCCTAGCGCCGTCGCCGTAAATGATCCCGAACAAGTTTCCGATTTTAAAATCATGAGCGTGACCCTGACGAATTTCCACTCGATCGGTCGACAGCCATCCGATGTTTCAGCAAACAATGGAAACCAAGCTTGGGAGCAATATTTGGGGGAGCTCCGGGTCATCGCTGAAAGGAGAACGAATTTTCTCGGCGGCAAAGAAATGACCGGAAGAATTGAACTCCTGCTTCTAACCACTCCGACCCCCTCACGCGTGGCCTTTCACTGTTCGGTCCGAAGTCGGCTGCAAGTCGCTTTGGGGCCAGTAATTTGAACGGTGTGCGGAGAAAATCCGGACTCGAATGTATCGACCGCGGAGGCACTGACATCTTAAAACCTGGAGCAGACTACTACGTCTGCCGCTTAGCCGAAAAATCGATGATGAACTGCACGAGCTTGAACAATACGGTTCGGGGTCCTGAGCATTAGCAAGGATGGAACTGCGAATAGGACGATACAGCGGGAAGGTCTTCGCTTGCTTACTAATCGTTGCCTGAAATCATCCGGATTTACCCTTCTCGAACTCATGATTGCGATGGGAATCATTGGATTCGGGGCATTGGCCCCGATGTCCACGAGCGACTATTTTGCGAAAGCAAATTTAGTCGCGGAGACTCGCGGAGATCACATTAAACTACGGAGCGCGGTCACTTCTGTGCTGAGTTTAAAACAGGAAGTGGGCTGCACAGAACGGCAATCGGGAAATGGTAAAAACTGCTGTGCAGATGATCTGCGACTTCTTTCGGGGAGCAGCGTTCGCGTGCCGGCATTTAACTCTGGGACGCCACCTCCCATCCTTGCCGCGGATAATATCGAGTTGAGAGTGACGATGGGATCGGCCGGAGGCGATATCATTTCAACCACTGACCCCAGCACGAACCCAAACGCGGTCGCGCGAAACCAACGGTTTTATAAAGTGGTTTTGGTCGGCGATTTCAGAGCGAAATCTCGCGAGACCAACGGCGCGATTTATTCTGGTGGGGTGAGCATCACCGGAACGAGGACGAGTGCGGTCATCAAAGGTCCTCCGATGACCGCACTCGTACCGCTTGAATTCGAGATCGATGCGAGTGGAGAACTCACGTCTTGCGTGGTCCGCCCTAACCAGCAAACTTTAGCCGGAAGCAACTCGAACTCCTATGAACACTGCCTTCAGTCCGGAGGAATTCCGATCCCTTCGAACGTGGGAAATCTATGTCGCTTCCGAAGGCTAACTCCGATTTCGGGTGGCACTCTGCCTTGTCCAGCGGGTTTTACGGGCGACGCAAACGAGGCGATCGGATGTACAGTGAACACTTCAACTTCAGGCTTTTGTGCAGCGAAAATTCCGGAGTGTCCGTCCGGTTCTACTCGTGACCCCGCTCCGGCTCCGGGGCAAGTCGGCCAGGGGGAGCCTTCACTGCAAAACGGAAGGAACAGCCGTGCCATTCACTAACGCCGGACCTTGCCCACTCGATCCCGATTGGGATGCAACGAAAGTCTCTCCAGGCACGCCCCAAACCCTTTGGGTACAAACGAGTTACGATAGCGCAGCTCTCATTCGGCATTGCCGATTTAACGCCACCTGCCCTGCACCGTCGTTCGCACAAGTTTTACCGCCCCCGGAAGGAGACGGCGCCACTCCCTGTTGCGTCTAGTCTGCTCCCACGGGTGTCTAGCCCCTTACACCCAAAAATTCGGAGTCAGCACCCTTAATTGCGTATTAGATATCGGCTCCACCGCTTCCATCCCGCCACCCACCTGTCTCCGACGGGGTTTTTACCCATGGATCCAACCGGGCCCAACGCTGGCCCGTGGACCGACGGAGATCACGTGGTCTGCTACTAGATATTCGAATCCCTCATCGAAATTTAACGAATTCCCGTCACTGAGAGCGAATCGAGTTCGCATGCTTGAATGCCATTTGATTTCAAAAATGCCTTTACGAAGAGCGAGCCGGCAGATCCGACGTCTGACTTGAAGGCAGCGAAATGAGCATTCGACACCGCGATAGAATTTGATTTCCCCACGCTGCCGTCGGAAATCACCCATTTTCCGGATCCGGAATTCGCGGTCAAGTCCCACCAATACCAGGTCGTTTTATCCAAACTGAGTTGATACCCGATTCCACCAGCACAAGAAGTACCGAGCGTTTCGGCAAAATTTGAGAGGCTGTAGAAAGGAATGCCATTTTTCGAAACCACGGACGGCGCCGAAGAATCAAAATGAGGCGCCAGGGTGACGTTACTTAACGCCGGAGAATTACTGGAGTCATCCGTCTCAAGCACCATCCGGTATTGGAAATAAGGAGCAGTAAAACTTAAGCCACTAAAATCAGAGAAAACTTCATACGCAGCGCCGGGTAAAGTGCTGCCTCCCGCTGCACCCGGAGTGTTTGTGTTTTCACGCTCCGTGAAGTAACTGCCCGAATTCCCATTCTTTCCCTTCCAAACTCCATCCGAGCAATCACTGAGCGTGCACGAACGAACCTGAAATTTCACTCGGTTCACACCCCGGCGATAAAGTTGCTGAACTTCCGCAGCGTTTAATGAGCGATTCCAGACTGCGACTTCATCTAATGATCCATCTAGAAACTGGGACATAGCGCGACCTTGAATATAAGCCGCACCGAATGTGGTCTTTGCACTGGTTGCGAGAGCGCCCACAGGATCCACATTCGAATAAGTTAAAACTCCATTCAAGTAAAGATTCCACCGAGTGCCATCGTAAGTTCCTACGACATGGAGCCACTTTCCGACGAGTGTATCCGCGTCTGAATTATAATAAACAGCGTGGTCTCCACTGCCTCCAAGATAACTTCCGAAATGAATCTGAGGAGTTCCGCCGCTAGAATAAATTCGGAGAAAAGTCCCTTCATTATACCCATCGTAGCCGCGCTCAAAGAGCGTCGCCACGGTGTTCGGTGCGGGGAGCGACCGGACATTTACCCAGGCTTGGACTGTAATCCGTCCCGCAATCCCGGTCAGGGAAGAATCAGTTCCTGCATCGATGTAAGCCGTGTTGCCATTAAAAACAGCAGAGTTTCCTAATTTCCCCGCCACGCCGAGCAGCGCTCCGTATGATGTGCCTCCGTTCGCATTTCCAGAATCATCCTTTACTGACAATGTCCCATTCGCCTCATCCAAATGCCATAATCCTACGATTCCGCTCATCAGGTCATCGTCTCCGACCGTCCCCGTTCTTCCGACGAGATCTGCGTAATCGACAGACCTTTCTGAGTGGGCGTGGAGGCAAGTGGCAGTCGAACAATTCGCATCGGGCAGATTTTTCCCAAACGGAATCGGCGTGTTCCAGGATAGCGCGGTCCAAGGGTCCGAGGGAGAAAGTCCACTCATCACACGGGAAGTGAATCTTCCACCGAATGAAGATTGCCTTTCATAGAGGGCTTTAATTTCTGCCGGAGTCAGGGCGACATTCCAGACGGCGACATCGTCTATTTTTCCGGAAAATGGGTAATTGTAATCATGCGACCATCCACCAATGATAAACGACGACGTGATTCCGCTTGGATAGCTGGGCGATCCTAGTCTCTGGGTGAGGACTTGTTCGGTCCCGTTGAGGAAAATCCGGTTTAAAGTGCTATCATTATGATTAAAAATCGCAACGACGTGGATCCAGCGATTCGCAAGCCCGGTAGCATCGATTCCTCGGCAGTCCCCTCCCGCGGTATTAAAACCGAAGCATGTATTCGCCTGGGCCATACCTAAATCGTAGCGTTCAAATCCGAACAGCATTCGAAAAGTCGAGCCCCCATAAGTTCCATCCCAATTCATCCATGCGGAAAAGGTATCGACGGCATTAGGAGAAGTGTCGATTCCCGGAGCTGATAAAACCACTCGGCCGCTATCCGCCGCGAAGGAAATCCCAGACCCCACTCTCCCACTCGCATAAGTCAGTGTTCCGCTCGTATTAGCCGCGACACCGTTACTTCCGATCGTCGCAGTGATCGCAGATCCATCTGAGATTGCACCCGTGCCGTTAAACTTCCAATAACCAACCAGATTTCCGGGACGTGGCACATTCGGACCATCGAGCTCCGCAGTCGAATCACAAAGGGAGACCCGACCATCGCAGCCTCCATTAGATCCGAGCTTCAAAACTCCTGCAGTGGAGTCTCGAACGACTCCGACGAAAGCAGATGAACCGAAAATATTAGCGTCGTTGTCGACATACGAGTGAGAAATCAGTTTTGCGATGCTTGCATTGAATTCAATTTTTGAAGCATCGAAAATAAAATCGGATGCGGTAGCAAAAGCGAAATTCCAAATCTCTGTAAAAGGTGTGATCGGTGCGGAGCTGTAAGTGACCGAGGGCGTGTCGACTCGAAGAGACACATTTCCGGCCGCATCCTTTATCCAAAGATAAAGTGCCTTCGCACCATCGATCGAAGTTACTGAGTAGGAACTTGGCAGACTACCGGTGATAAAATTACAATGAGAAAAAACCGAATCATTTTCAAGGATGCAGTATCGTTCGTAAATCCCCGATACAGCGCCATAACTTAGTTGAAAAAGGGTCGTGGTAGTCGGATTCGTGTTGGTAACGGTGGCTGAAGCAAGCGTCGGCGCCGTTCGATCGATTTCGATCGCGTTTGCAGCCATCACAGTTGACAACCCGATCGTGTTTCGAAAATAGGCTCTCAAAACAAACGGGCCGTCTCCAGCAGACACAGGATAGACGGTTGGTAAGGAGCCGGTACGCCAAATACAAATCGAGGTATCGACTGAATTTTCTAAAAGGCAGTACTGCTCTCCAGTTTTTAGTACGGCACCGCCCCACGAAAGATTTAAACTCACATTTTTAGTCGGCGAGGCATCTAGGATAGTAAGCGCTGCTACCGAGGGAACATTCGGGTTCACCCCTTGATTAAATCCTGGCAAAAATTCGGGCTGGATAAAGTTCGCGCGAGAAGTAAGATCGCATGACGTGAAGCTCACCAAGCTTAAAATCAAGTGCGTTCGAACTGAAAGGGTTTTGAAAAATTTATAAAAGCGCATCACTCTTATTAATCCTAAAGAGTTTAAAGAATTTAAAAATGTGTCAAATTTGACCTATTACCGAATAAATTTACCCCGATTCGGCTCATGCAAAAAGGTACTAGAGGGAACGAATCAAAGATTTGGCAGGTTTAGCAGATTTGATGCGGATTCGATTCTTCGGGAAAACGGCAGTCTCCGGGGTCTCGCTCTCGGAGTAAGCCGCCCTCACTTAGATAGGCTTCTTCGTCCCTACCGGACGGGAGGCGATGCCGTTTGGGATCACAAACTTTACGAGCAATTCGGGTAGTGAATTCACGAACCATGAGCTTCATCACTATTTCTCGGACCGAGGAGAAAATGTCATAAAGATGACCCGTCGGGGCATCCCCTTAAATCCCATCGATCGGAAAATTAAAAAAGCCGCCTGATTCGTCAGGCGGCTTTCTCAAATTCAAGTTCGGACGGCTGAAGCGCGTTTTCGTTTGCCCGATCAGCGTGGCGCTATTCAGTTTTCACGAAAGCGCCGTCAACCACTTTGGTGAGATAAACAGAGTGAAACGCCTGATTATTTTTTGGCTGAAACTTCACGGGTTGGCCCATTCCAATATCGAACGCATTCGATTCCGCTGATTTCAGGAAAGAAGCTTGGGTGAGTGGCACTTCGACTTTTTTCGCGATCGCAACAAACACTTTTGCATTCAAAAAACCTTCCAGTCCGGTGAACGATAGTTTCCGAATTTCATTCCCGTTTGAAACCGAAGCAGGAATCGTAACCGGATTTTTTTCCGTCAATCGGATGTATTCCGCAATAGCGGGAATCTTAGTATCGCTGAGTGCCGGAACCACTTGGCTATTCACCAAGTTCCGGGTCAAATCCTGCTTCGTGGTTTTGCTCTCTGATTTCAAGAAAAGCAGCATATCCGAGGATCCGACAAAAGAAATGTTTGCTACGGACACTTCAGACTTTAGGCTCCTGAAGTCGCGAATAAAAGCTGCGGCTGGCTCGTATGAAGCGATCGAAATCACGGCATCCGGTTTAGCTGCCACGATCGCCTTTGCTTGATCCATCATGCTTTCAGCGAACTTTGCGCCGTGTTTGTACTGCGCTTCCGCGGTAATCGTGAGGCCTCTGCGCTTAAGCGCGGCAGCGACCCCATCCTTGCCCGACTGTCCGTAGGAATCATCCTGAATGAAAATGGCGATTTTTTTTGCGCCTTGTTTCGTTAAGTACTTTACGAGTTCTTCGGTCTCTTCAGCGTAAGACGCCCGCATGTTCAAAACAAAAGAATCGTAGGGAGCGGACCTCTGAAGGGCCGCTCCGGAACGGTTCGAAAAGAGGAAAACGGAGGAGCCGGAGGTCCGCGCTTTTTGAAGCACCGGTAAAGCTTTAGCAAGCGTCGGCGTTCCCACAAATCCAAAGAGAGCAAACAGTTCCTTGTTCTTCAGAAATTGCTGCGTGTTCTTTTCAGCAAGCTCTCCGTTGTATTGATCGTCGAGGACCTGAACTTCAACCTTCCGACCGTTTATCCCGCCCGAACGGTTTACTTCATCGAAGTAAGTCTGAGCCCCAAGCCACATTTGACGACCGAATTGTCCACTCGCTCCGGTGAATGCTGCGGATTGTCCGAGTACGATGGGTGCTGTTTCCGCGGCGAATGTTGAAAGGGACGTGAGTAAAAGTCCTAGCAAAGAAAAAGAACGGAGCATTGGATGAGTTCCCCTAATAATGATTGAAAATTCAGTGTTCCTAGATGGTTGATCAGTTTGATTTTTCTGACAAGGTTAACCTGACTTCTAGACACATCTAAAAAGATTTCGATGTCTGGAATCGAATCAGCAACATCGTCAATTTCTTAACGGTCCCGGTCCGTTCCCCGACTGATGGGTAACAAAACATCGCTATTTTCCCCAGTCGGAAGAAGCGGCTAAGGCGGTCCTCATTCAAGTCAAAAGTAAAAATGCCGATCCTTTCCACATGAGGATCGTTCCTGTCATTTGCCCAATCGTGATCTCGATGATCCTATCATTCCCAATCAAGACGCGAGCTAGCCAGGCCGAATGTTGGAAGCTCCTTTCGGCTCGTTCGAATGATGACTCCAATCTCGAATATTCAACGCCTTTTCCGGAAGAACAAATCGACTTAAGCACTTACCGAGCCGCGAGAGTCGACCTCTCGAACTACCGCAAAACAGTGAATGCTGATGACTGGAAAAAATATTCCGAATACTGCGGGCATTACCGCGGAGGAAACACACGCTCTATTTTGGTACAAAATAGGCCAACTGGGAAACTATGAGATGAACGCGGCTCTGAGAAGCGGAAATGCGAATGAAATCGATAAGTGGGGCACGTACGTTAGGGTTCTCGCGTCCGCCCTAAATAAACTTCCTCATTTTTCTGGCGTTGCCTACCGTCACGCGGACCTTACCTCTAATGTCATTAACGGTTACAAAAAGGCGCGATCATTTTCGAGTTCCACTTACGTAGCCACGCCGGACATTTGATTGAGCTTCAAGACACGGTTGAGCGCGAAGTTCTGATTTTGCCGAACGCCGCCTTCCGAGTTCTCAACGTGAAGAAAAAACTGCTGACACGCGCGGCTTGGGATCCAAGTGCTCCACGGAAAATGACCACGGCCATCGAATTAGAGGAGGTTATGCGAGGCGAAATCATTCGTTGAGTGAAGCCCAGCACCCCAAGGAACCCATTACGAATAAAACTATCAAGGCTTGCATCTCATAATTCGAGCTTCTGAGAACGGGCAAGCACGCTTAGGGCCACTTTTTAGAATTAAATTACTAAAAAAATCCGATTTATCGTTATGCGATTTTTCTCATTGGCTGGGGTTTGTCAAATACGACACATCTAGCCGCATTTCGCCTTCCCGCTTATTCTAAGGTGAAGCAATAAAAAATCAGTCGAACACCCGTTCGTTTCGTCGACTGACCAAGGGGTTAATCAAGTGAAAAAAGTTAGAAAAAGTAAGCGTTTCAATCGCGTTCCGAATCGGTATTTTCTGGGTGGAATTTTCGCTGCGAGTTTCCTGATTATTCCAACCAGCCAAGCAGCATGTGAAGGTGTCGGTTCGATTTCTCTGCAGCGATGGTTAAACGTTTCGGGAGAACAAGTCTCACAAGTTCCGATATCAAAAAGTCCCTCGAACACTTCCAAACTGGGCTCTTTTGAAATTCCTTCAGACTATGCCGATAACTACGGATCCCGAGTCAGCGGATTCATCTGCGTCGAAACATCCGGCGCTTACCGCTTCCTCATCGCTGGAGATGACCAAGCCGCACTCTACCTGAGCTCGGACGATAACTCCGCCAACAAAAGAAAAATTGCTTCCGTCCCCGCTTGGACCCTCCCGCGCGAATTTAGGAAATACGCCCAACAAAAATCAGCGGCTATTTCTCTCATCGCCGGTAAAAAATATTATATTGAAGCGCTCCACAAAGAAGGCCTCGGGGGAGACCATCTGGCGGTCGCGTTAGTCCTTCCGAATGGATCTACAGAAACGCCCATCGCCGGAAGTCGCCTTTCGTTGACTGCAAGTCAGTCGCCGCCCACACCCGTTCCGGCGCCGCAAATGAGTGCACTCGATGTCGCTTCGCTCACTCTGATCAACGCCAGTTCGAACCAACCGATCTCTTTCGTCACTAATAATTTGAGCATCGACTTAAAAAATTCAGGTTCCTTACTCAATATGCGAGCAGATGTCGCTGGAGCAACGAGTGTCCGTTTCGGTTTAGACGGGAATTCTGATTATCGCGTGGAAAACGTTGCGCCTTTCGCCTTGGGAAGCGATTCGAACGGTGTGTATAACGCTTGGACCCCGAGCATCGGCTCCCACGTGGTCACTGCGACCGCCTATTCGGGACCGGACGGGACCGGGACCGCAGGCAGAACACTCTCGATTAATTTTACGGTGATCGATTCTGGGGTGAGCGCTCCAGTCCCCGTTCCTTCGTCTGCGCCGGCCCCAGTGCCACCTTCTGCTCCCGCTCCTAACCCCGGCTCTCCGATCAGTACTGCAGAACCTTCGAACTACAGCGGACCGATCGTCATCACGAAAGGCGGCACCTACTCGGGTAATTGGAAAATGAACTCGATGGGTTGGGACAGTTATGCTGTGAAAATCAGCACGACCGAACCGGTCATTATTCAAAACTGCCACATCGCCGGTCCGGGAATTCTCATCAACGCACGGTATGCGAATTCGAACCTGACCGTGCGCAATTGTTCCTTCCATGGCTATGCACCGACGGCTGATAACCAACCGCGGGGCCGTGCGATCGACCTTTCCGTCTACAAACATGCTGTCATCGAAAATAACTTTTTCGAAAATACCGGAACTCCGGTGGCGGCAATTGAATACGCCGGAAATGGAACGACGGAAACCCTGAAAGTGAATCGCAACGTCGTGCGAAACATCAACGGCGGTTTCCGAAATAAGAATGATCAAGAATTCCAAAATTTCGTATCGGTCGGCGCCAGCCAATCGGTGAACCCAGCGAATGGTGAAATCGGATGGAATGAAGTGATTAACGAGCCTGGAAAAAGCGCTACCGAAGATCTCATTAACTTCAACCAAGCCGGCGGACAACCAGGCAAACTCTTCATCGTACATGATAACTTCCTACGCGGCAGTTATCACAAGGATCCGTATGAAGCGAACGGAACCGGCGGTGGAATTCAAATCGACGGTGAAGATAATAACAAAGCATCCAACATCGAAATCTATGGCAACACGATCATGCAAATCATGAACGGGGGAATGGGCGCCGCCGCCGGTAAGGACATCTCCATGCATGACAACCGGGTGATTTCTTCCGGTAAAGATGCCAACGGAAATTGGTGGCCGGGCAACTACGGCGGAGTGTGGACCTTTAAGTGGTACTCTGCCGGAGTCGGAACGATGTCGAACATCAAGATCTTTAAAAACGTCATCGGATGGGCAAGCAACGGCTATGGCATGCCTTACAATAATCGGAACGATGTCACATCGAATTTATTGGGAGGCATCACAGAGAATATCTACCTTCCGAACGCTCCGATCACTGAACAAACTCAAAGCGATGAATATCAGATGTACCTGACGAAACGGAATAACGCCGGCGTGAAAGTCGGACCGCAGCAGTAAGCAGCCGCCTGAAGGTCGCGAATCATTAAAAAGAGGGATCGGTACAGATTGTGCCGATCCCTCTTTTCTTTCATTCAGAAATTCTTCCAGACCACAAGAAATTGGCGGAATTTCAGAACCATGATCGTGTTTAGCCGTAAATTCGCTTCCGAAGTTGGCGAAACCGATCAGCCGACAGAGAACCTTTTCGAGAATTGCAGGAACGGCAGGCAATCACAAAATTATCACTTTCGTTTCCACCGCCCTTCGAAAGGGGAACGAGGTGATCCAGCGTCGCGCGCCTGGGGTCAGAAAGTTTAAGAAATCGGCTGACGCGTTTACCACAGTAGACGCAGACGCCTTCCCCCGTTTCACCTAAAAGGCGTGCGAAGAGCGCATCGCGAAGTTCTGCAGTCATTCTCGGTTCAGTTCTGTTCGACATCAGGGCTTGAGAAATTCACTCTCATTTCCGTTTCACGAGAGATTCAGCTCACCTTTCACGACCGTTACCGCAGTGCCTGCGACCATCACGCTTTCGATGTCATCGCGACTACCGATCACATCGACCCAGGCGCGGCCAGGGCGCCCCATCCAGTGTCCTTGTTCAGCGATGAAAGATGAGTTCTTCAGGAAACCATATTTCCATAAGAAGGCGGCCATTCCACCGGTAGCGGATCCGGTGAATGAATCCTCTCCTGTGTCGGGAGATACTCCCGGATGTCGAGCAAAGGTTGCGGCATCTGCGCTGATTCCCCCTAAACAGAAAAGATGCGGACTGAAAAAATCCGCTCTCTCCCGGTATAATTTGTACTTCTCTCCATTCACTAAAATCTTTCGAAGCGCTTCGTGAGCCTTCAGGGGAATCATGAGCTGGCGGGTGCCAGTGCTCACCGTCTGGATCGGCGCTCCTGGTAATAAATCGGATTCCTCAAGACCAAAGAGTGGCAGGACGATCTTTGGATCGTGTGTCTCCGAAAAAATGGGCTTTCGCTGAATCATGCGAATGAGTGTTGGAGTTTTAGTCGAGTCGATTTCCACCCCGATCGGGCCGTCGTTTAACTCGAGTTGGATTTTAAAGGGCGCTGGCTGGTCCGGTGGGTGAATGAGGGCACTCTCAACCGCGATGTGTACGGTGGCGATCGTAGGATGTCCCGCCAATGGAATTTCTCGCTCTGGCGTAAAGTATCTTGCCTTCAGAGCATAAGCAGAGGACTTCAAGATGAACGCGGTTTCGGATTGATTCATTTCTTTGGCGATCGCCAACATTTCAGATGAGGTGAGAGAATCGGCGCCAAAGACTACCGCGCACGGATTTCCGCACAGAGGCACTAAAGTGAAAGCATCCACGAGCGCAAATCCAAATTTTCGCATAGGTTCACACTAGAGAAATAGAATTTCTCTGACAAGCTGATCTCTCATCCAATTTTGCGAAAGAAGCTCTGTGCGCCCAGTAGTTGCTTTAAATATCGAACGCGACGAAAAGTGTGCGGGGCCGTTTGGAAGGGGTCTGCTGAATAAGTCGCGTATTTCGGAGCTAGATAAAAATTTCCTCTTCTTCTGAGCACGAATCAAGCTCGGGGAGCGGATTGAGAGAAGACTCCTCCAGGGGAAAGCGTGAATCATCAAAGCATGAAAAACTTTTCCGTTTTTATGTGGATCGTAGGCGGCCTCATTGCTGCGAGTGCATTTTTATTTTTGCTATTCATTAGCAAATCTAGCGGGGTTCCCATTCCTTTTGGAGGGAAAGCTCTGTCCGTCTTTAGTGCGGGATTTTTTTACCTCGCCTGGAAAGCGAGCCAGAAAAAAATCGAAAAGTAATTTGGGAGGTGTTCCATTCGTTCAACACGACTGAAACTTTCAAACCTTGAGCTGAAGCAAAGAATCGTTCGGGCTCTCATTCACCGGATCGAAGTATTGTTGACTATAAAAAGCGGAAACAAACGCGGAAACAGATAAAATCAGAAAGGCCCCCGACTAAACGCCGGGGGCCTTTCTTTCACTCGAATCAGGTTCGAATCATTTGGAAAATGGTTGGAGCGATAGGGATTGAACCTACGACACCCGCCGTGTGAAGGCGGTGCTCTGCCACTGAGCTACGCTCCATCAGTGAGAAGGTAATTCCTAACGTTCGACCCCGCCGAGGGTCAAGCGAGATGTACTAACCTCGTCTTTTTCGCCGGGGCCACCTTCCGGACTATGAATCGGGACTTTACGCGCGGACAGAAACCCTGCGCTCCGGTGGCTCAGAACAGCCTGAATTTCTGCTAATGCCGATAAAGCGACGGCAGCTGGGGTGTCGCCTCCGATATCTAAGCCCAGCGGGGAGTGGAGATTTGGAAAAGCCACTCCATTCCCCTGCCCCCGCAACGAATTCAGAATCTTCTCGCTTCGCACCCGCGGACCGAGCATGCCAACGTACAGCGGCGGATTTTCACTCAACGCCGAAAGAAGTGCGCGGTCATGTTCGAACTGGTGAGTCATGAGGATGACGAGGGAATGAGGCCCCACCTGCGCTTTTTCGACCGCTTCCACCAAATCTGGCACGAGGTAACGATCCACCCCTGAAAAGAGAGATTTCGGGACCGGAAATGAAGACCTTAAATCAACCACTGTCGTCAGCCACCCGAGCTCTCGAGCGAGCCTCCACATCGACACCGCATCGTGTCCGGCCCCAAAGAGAATGAGCCGATGGGGAGGTTCGATTCGGTCGATAAACGGCGCCTGATTCGGAACGTCGACGTAAAAGTCCTCGCCCACATCCGAGCGAATCACGCGCTCGATCGCGCTCAAATGCAACGCAGGATTCGGATCGAGAAAAATCTCAATCACACCCTCACAGCCGAGCCCCGCACTCTTCACGAGAGCCTCCGCCTCATCATCATCGGCGTCCGCGCGCGTATCGTAACGAATGAGGCTAGACTGATTCTGATCGAGAGCGAGGACCGCCCGGCGAATCAAATCCCGCTCTAAACATCCTCCACTGACCGAGCCATTGATCCGTCCATCCCGCGCGATCAACATCTTCGCCCCGGGCCTCCGGTAGGACGAACCGTCCACCCTCACGACCGTAGCCAAAGCGACCGGAGTTCCCTCACGAGACGCCGATCGGTAGAATTCAAGAATGGCACTGCTTTCGTTCATGAGGATAATACCTGCAGTAAAAGTTTTCCGCCGACGAGCAAGGTGAGCGCTCCCGTACCTCGCTGAATCCAGAGGTAAGACACCCGCGAATGCGTTCCGATCCGTGAACCGATTTGGCCGCCGAGCAAAACCGCGAAAAATAAAGGCAGACAGAGCTGAAAATCAGGAAGGACTGGATCTTTTGTGAATTGGCCAGCGAGTCCCGCGAGCGAATTCAGAAAAATAAATGCGCTGGCCACCGCAGCCGCATTTTTGGACCGAGCCCATCCCATGTTGATCAAAACGGGAGAGAGAAAAATCCCGCCTCCGATTCCAACCATTCCGGAAAAAAGTCCTAAAGCGCCCCCAACGGCGAGCGAGGTCGCGACACTCGGGACTCGAACCGTGGCGAGCTCGCGCTCTTTCAGAAATAATATGCGAAGCCCGGAGAGCACTAAGCTCACGGTGAGCAGTCCGATAAAGAGCCTTTCCTTTAAAGGAAAAAGACCTCCCACGTAGGCCATGGGAATTGACGTGAGCACGAACGGAACGAGTAACCGCGCAGAGTAAAGTTTCTTTCGAAAGGCAAGATAACAGCCTCCCGTCACCACGAGTAAATTACACAGAAGCGAAATCTTCGGCATGAACGCATAAGGGACGCTCGAGAGCGCAAGAAGCGCAATGTAAGACGAGCCCCCGCCGAAACCGACCGTGGAATACAGAAGGGCAATCCCGAAAAAAGCGAGCGTCAGAGTGAACAAGCGCCGCCTTTCAGAGAATAAAAGTGAAAGAAACCTTTCGCTCTCTGCGCTTGGACGAGTTTCTTACTCCGAATGCCGCGGTGACAATACACCACCCACTTCGGTGAAGGCAAGGCGCCTTCCGATTCGGACTCATCCGCGGCCAGCGACTCCCGAAGGCGATCCAGCACAGCGTCGTCCTCTCGGCGGATATCGACTAACCGAAAATCAGAACTTTTCACCTCATCGATCGAAATTTCGTACTCACTCGGGCGATGTGCATCGGTAATCGAATCGGTGCCATTCTTCTTCCCTAAGTCAGGGCGGCTTCCACATCCCTCGCAGTCCGCCCGCTTTAAATTCCTTAACTTCATCGGCGAGAGTGTTTTCAAATCGAGGTAAAACGTATCCCGGATCGTCGAGTTCGTTTGATTTGCAAGAAACTCGAGCGCCTCGCTGGCCTGGATCGATCCGATGGTCGAGACGGTAGCCCCGAGCACGCCGAAGTCGTTGCAATTTCCGATCAGCGAATCATCCGGAGTGGCAGAGAAAACGCAGCGTAAACACCCGTGCTCCTCCGATGGTAGAAACGTTCGAATGTTTCCCTGAAACCGGTAGACGCTCGCGGAGATGAGAGGAACTCCTGCTAAGAAACAAGCATCATGCAAGATCATCTTACTTTCGAAATTATCGGTGCAGTCGAGAACCAGATCCTGCCCCGAAACGAGCGAAGCAACGTTGTCAGCTTCCACCCGCTTTAACTTGGAATGAACGCGAATAAACGGATTCATCAAACTCAAACGGGTGCGAGCAACCGTCGCCTTCTTCTCTCCGACATCCTCGGTGGTGAAAAGCGTCTGACGGTGGAGGTTCGATAAACTCACGTGGTCGAAATCAGCCACGGTGATTTCCCCCACACCTGCAGTCGCAAGCGCCATCAACGCCGGGCAACCAAGCCCTCCCGCACCGACGACCAATACCTTCGCTCGACTCAAGCAAGCAGAGTCGATCAGTCGAGCCTGCTTTTCGTAATAATCCTTCTCCTCGAAGTGAACATGGGTCGTGTGATCGCGGCAGTAAACCCACTCTGGAGCTTGGTTGGTGTAATGTTCTTTTTTCCAGATCGGGAGGCGAAGTTTAATTTCATCAATGATGAAACGTGTGGCTCGAAAAGCATCATCCCGGTGAGACGCGATCGTCCCGACGAAAACCGCGGTGTCTCCGAGCACGAGGTGACCGAAACGGTGCACCGCGATCGCACGGTGAAGGTTAAACTTCTCACGCGACTCATCTAGGATCTTCTTGCCCTCTTTTTCCGCAAGCTCCGCATAAACCTGGTACTCGAGAGAGTTCACCGATTTACCCTGGTTATGATTTCGAACCCACCCCTCAAACACCACGAGCGCTCCCGCCTGATCCTCTTTCAAATCGGCGGTCACTTTTTCGCGGTCGATGCGGTCTTCAGAAAGGAGAAACACCGTCTAGCCTCCCGCCATCGGAGGAATGAAGACGATGCGCTGACCCGAGTAAATCTCTGCCCCCATCGAAACGAAGGCATCGTCGACTGCAACCTGCATCATGTCTAAATTTAAAGTGAACGGATACTTCCGCCTTAAATCTTCATAGAGGTCGCCGTAAGTTCGGCAGTCCGTCAGAATGGTTTCACTTTCTTTTCCAGCCTGCTCGCGAAGAGAGGCGTAATAACGGACTTCGATATTTTTTTTAGAACCGCCGATCATAGGTGCGCTCGCTCTTCCGGGGTATTGATATTTGCAAGGTCGTCCGTTCCCGATTGGGCAACGCCTTTCACTCCCGCTAATCTTAAAACCTTTACCGGACAGCGGACATCCGCCTGACTCGCTTTTAGGAACTCCGCCCGCGCAAGCGGAGAGTACAATCCAAAAAGCGCTTCCGGAAAGTCATCTTCCGCATTCCGAAAAACGGTGGCGACGTCCGCGAGCTCCTGCCGATCGATGATTTCCTCGACCATCGAGCTCGTCACGTTTGGCAAGTCACAAGCCACGACGAACCAATAAGCATCGGGATGGAGCGCAAAGGCCGAAAGAATTCCGGCAATCGGTCCCGAACTCGAATTCGGCCCTGAACTCTGAATCGAATCTTCGATCGTTGGAATCTGTTCGAGAGGAGTATTTTTCCACTGTCCTGCTCGGGCGGAAAGAAAAACTTCTTCACAGTAGGGAGCTAACATTTCTCGCAGGTAAATCGCGTGCGGCTTTCCTCGGTAATCGAGGAGCGCCTTATCCGTCCCCATTCGCTCGCTTTTACCTCCCGTCAAAATGAGGCCGTAAAGCGGGCGATCTAGGACCGTGCGCTTCCCTCCCGTTTTCCCGATGAGTTTCGTCTCCCGAATCACGATGTCGTGCGAAAGGGCTTTGCACATGTCGTAGATCGTGAGCGCGGCCGACATCGCGCCATGAAGCGCTTCCATTTCTACGCCGGTCTTACCCGTCGTCTTCACTTCACATTCGATCGTCACGAGTAATGACTCGTTCATCGTAATGTGAAACCTGCAAGCCTCGATCGGAATCGCGTGACAGAACGGAATCAAGTCCCAAGTCTTTTTCACGGCCATCGTGCCCGCGATGATCGCGGTTTGGAAAACAGGACCTTTCTTTAAGTGAAGCTCTTCTCCGCGAAAGTACGGCGCGACTTCCACAGGAAGCTGGACCCGGCTTCGAGCGCGCGCACGGCGGGTGGTGACTTTCTTTTCCGAGACGTCGACCATCGTAGGCAATTGGTTTTTGTCGACATGGGTGAATCGTGGTGAGTTCACATGCAAAGGCTTTTTCTGATCAGTCATTCATCCTCCAATCGCATTCATGGGGTGGATCACTTCCGCCGGCCGCAGAAACGGCTTCATGCCGAGAAGGGTGCGGTAGAGCGCCCCCCGTTCACCCGACGTGGTCGAACGAATCGATAATCCATCGTCCTTGAAAAGACATGCCCGCATGATTCCATCTGCGGAAAGTCTCCAACGGGAGCATTGGCCGCAAAAGGCTTTCGATTCCGAAGCGATAAATCCAATCCGTGCGCCGTTACTCAGGCGAAAATTAAATGAAGTCGAATCGAGTGAGGTCACTTCGCGAGTGAGCTGGTAACGGGTTCCGAGATTCTTCATTAGCTCAGCGGCAGAAATAAATTGGGAGGATTGTTTTTCGAGCGCATGCCCGATACGCATGAGCTCCAAAAAGCGAACTTCGACATCGAGATTACGAGCGTATTCCGCGAAATCGAAGACCTCATGGTCATTCACGCCCCTCATCGCCACGACATTAATTTTTACTGAAAATCCTGCCTTTTTAGCGAGCTCGATATTTTTCAAAACCCGGGCTAAGTGGTTTCCGTGCGTGACCTTATGAAAAGTAGTTGCATCGAGGCTATCCAAGCTAATGTTCAGGTGTTCCACCCGCGCTTGCTTCAAGACATCCAGATGGCGATCGAGCAAAACCGCGTTCGTCGTCAGTCCGATTTTCTTGAGCGGCAAACGGGAGAGCAGGAGCGCGATTTCGTCGAATGATTTTCGCATCAGGGGCTCACCCCCGGTTAAGCGGAGCTCTTCTAGACCCACCTCACAAAGTTCTGAGACCACTTCGAAATATTCGGCAGGCTGGAGGTATTTCGCTTCGCTCATGAACGTCGCATCGAGCGGCATGCAGTAGTGACAACGCAGATTACATTTATCGGTGAGGGAAAGCCTGAGTTTTCGGACCCTTCTCCCGTGAGCATCGACGAGTTGCGTGGCCATTTAAGAAAGCCTCCACGCATGGTAGCGAAAAGCTTCGCCTGGTTTGAAACGGCTCGGCTCAGGAGGGAGCTCAATAAAACCATCACTCTCTGCGAGTGCGGAAAAATCTCCTGAATTTTGGATCGCAAGGGGTGTGGCGTGAAAAACGCCGTCTGCAGTCGAATGCGTTTTTACCGGTACGAAGTAAGTCATCTCGGGTTCGAAGGAAATCTCTTCACTCAACCGAGCATAGACGACTTTTTTCGACAGAAAGTAGCGATGGAGGCAGACCAGGCTCGAAACTGGATTTCCCGGAAGCCCGATCACGGCAGTGGAACTCGATGGGTCAACTCCGAACCACAAAGGCTTCCCGGGCTTCTGGCGAACGCCGTGAAAATATTCAGTCACTCCGCATTTTTTCCAAACCGAAGGAAGGTAATCAAACTTTCCCTTCGATACGCCCCCTGAATAAATGAGCAGGTCGAAGCACTTCGAAGCTTCTCGGTAATGATTTTCGATTTCTGCCTCTCTGTCGGCAAGGTGAAAAAGAGAGACGTCAGAGAATCCGTGCGAGAGAAGCGACGCTTTCAAAGCATAAGCATTCGAGCGACGGATTTGGTGCTGAGCGGGAACGGCATCGATCGCCACTAATTCATCTCCCGTCGAAATGATCGCGACCTTGGGCTCTCTTCTCGCTTTGACCTCCGAATAACCGAGAGATGCGGCGATCCCCCAGTTCGGAGGGGTGAGTTCTTTTCCCGAGGCGAGTAAAACTTCCCCCTTTTTAGAATCACTTCCTGAGCGGTGAACGAACTCCATGAAGTCGCGTTCTTCCTCTTCGGTAATCGTCGCGACTCCCGCTTCGATTTTCAGTGCTTCATAAGGAACCACCAGGGATGCGCCTTCGGGAAGGGGTGCGCCCGTCATCACTTCCAACGCCTGTGAGAAATCCGTTAATCGCGTCTTCGGACTTCCCGCGGCGCAAACGCCCGTGATGGGAAAACGGCGAAGCCCTGACTCGTAAGCCTCATAGGAGATCGCAATTCCATCCATCATCACTCGGTCAAAAGGAGGATAATCGCGGTCGGCAATGAGCGCTTCCGCAGTCACCGCATTTTCTAGCGAGTGCAAACTCGCCGGGGCAGTTCCCCAATCCGGCATCTTTTCAGCGAGCATTTTCAGAGCGGCTTCGACAGTAATTCCAACAGTGATCATGCGGTCTCGATTCGGAAGAAATGTCCCTCTTTCACGAGGTGAATTCAATCGATCAATCCACGAGCGAGCTAAAATATTTTCACCAGTTTCTCGGCATTGACATCGAGAGCGGTTGTCCAGAAGCTGGAGGTTCACCCCTTTCGGAGATCCCCTATGCAAATCGACGTCAATGGTAAGAAAATCGCTATCCAAGCCGAGTCGGATACCCCACTGCTCTGGGTCATCCGAGACGAGCTCAACCTGACGGGTACTAAATTTGGATGTGGAAAAGCCCTCTGCGGCGCATGCACCGTTCACGTTGATGGCGTTCCGACTCGCTCGTGTTCTTTTCCGGTGAAAGCAGCGGCTGGAAAAAAAATCACGACCATCGAAGGCATAGACGATAAAATTTCTCATGCGGTACAGAAAGCCTGGATTGATCATTCTGTCCCACAGTGCGGCTACTGCCAAGCGGGACAGATTATGACCACAGTCGTTTTGCTGCGCGAAATCCCGAAACCCACGGATTCCGATATCGATGCCGCGTTGGGAGGGCACATTTGCCGCTGCGGTACTTATTCGCGAATTCGATCCGCGGTCCATCAAGCAGCGAAAGACTTGGCTTGAGGCGATCATGAATAAAATTGAAACAAACTCCACTCCATCGAATGCGACCACCCCTCTCTTAGAGCGCCCCCTCGAGCGTCGAGAATTTTTAATCGGCTCGCTCACGGCCGTGGGGACATTGACCGTTGCCTTCACGATTCCTTCACCATTCCGAAAATTTTTTGCAGCTGAAATTTCCGAAGCGCGAAGTCTCCCGAATGCCTTTGTGCGAGTCGCCCCCGATAATTCGATCACTTTGGTGATGAATAAACTCGAAATGGGCCAAGGTGTGAACACTTCGCTCTCCCAGCTGATTGCGGAAGAACTGGAATGTGATTGGAAATCCATTCGGACCGAATTTGCACCCGTCGATGCGGTTTACAATGCCGTCGGGATGCCAATGCAAATGACCGGTGGTTCAGCTTCGATGAAAACGTCATGGGATCAGCACCGAAAAATCGGCGCGGGCATGCGTGAGATGTTGAAATCTGCGGCTGCGGCGAAATGGGGAATACCAGTCTCCGGCGTGAAAGCGGAAAACGGTTCCGTCATTCGCCTAAAAGACGGTGCGCACCTCTCTTACGGCGAACTCGCGGAAGCTGCGAGCCATCTTCCTTTTCCTGAAAATCCACCTTTGAAGAAAGCGAAAGACTTCAAGATTATCGGGAAATCACCCAACCGAATCGATGCGGCAGAAAAAGTAAACGGGAAAGCCATCTACGGAATCGATGTTCGAATTCCCGGAATGCTCTACGCTTCGGTTACGCGACCGAGCATGGAAAAAGCGAAGCTCCTGACTTTCGACCGGAAGGCCGCAAGAAAAATCGCGGGCGTGGTCGATGTGGTTTCTTTCGGAAATAAAATCGCAGTGCTTGGAAAAAATACTTACGCCGCCCGCCTAGGCTGCGAAGCTCTGAAACCCACCTGGGATTACGGTGCGAATGCACACTCCACGACTGAAACCGTCATGTCCGGATTTAAGAAAGATGCGAGCCAACCTGGAATCGTTGCGGAAACACGGGGCGCGGTCGGTGCCGAAATGGCGAAAGCGAAACGCGTGCTGACGTTTGAATATGAGTTTCCTTACCTAGCCCATGCGCCCATGGAGCCCATGAATTGCACGATCGACTACGATGGAAAGAAAGCGGAACTCTGGTCAGGCCACCAGATGCCGACGATCGATCTCGGAGCCGCGGCAAAGACACTCGGCCTTGCACCGGAAAAAGTAAAAATCCACACCGTGTTTGCGGGCGGAAGCTTCGGAAGACGCGCGAGCAAAACGTCGGACTATGTCGTCGAAGCGTGCGAGCTTGCGAAAAAAGTAAAAAAACCGCTGAAAATCACGTGGTCTAGGGAAGACGACATGCGCGGCGGATACTACCGACCGATGTATTTTCATGCTGTAAAAGTAGGTCTAAACGAGAAGAACGAAATCAGCGCCTGGGATCACCGCGTGGTCGGGCAATCGATCATGGCAAATTCTCCAATGGCGAGCTTCATGAAAGGGGGAATCGACAAGACAGTCGTAGAGGGCGTGACCGAATCGGCCTATAAACTTGCGAATTTCGAGTGTCGGCAGATATTGACCGAAGCCCCTTTCACCACGCTCTGGTGGAGATCGGTTGGAAATACCCACACCGCTTACGTGATGGAAACGATGATCGACGAATTGGCTGAAGCGGCCGGATCGGATCCGTTTAAATACCGCAGGCGCTTACTCAAAGATTCTCCACGGCACCTTGCCGTTCTGGATCTCTTAGAGAAAAGAGTGAAGGAAAATCTGAGCACCCTCGAGCCCGGCCGTGCATGGGGTCTCGCCATTCACGAATCGTTTGCCAGCGTCGTCGGGCATGTCGCGGAGATTTCACTCGTGAACGGTTCGCCACGCGTGCACCGAGTTTTTAGCGCTGTTCACTGCGGTCAAGTCGTCCATCCGGAGATCGCAAAATCACAAGTCGAAGGCGCAGTGATTTTTGGAATTTCGTCCCTCTTCCAGGAGGTCGCCCTAAAAGACGGGGTCATTCCGCAAACGAACTTTGACACTTACCCTGTGCTCAGAATTCAAGATGCTCCGGTGATCACGGTGGATTTCGTGGAAACAGACGCCCCCCCAACCGGGCTCGGAGAACCAGGCGTTCCGCCGATCGCGCCCGCGGTCGCAAATGCCCTTTATCGTTTAACAAAGGCGAGACTTCGCATTCTTCCCTTTAAGGCCGAGGTGAAGGCATGACTCTAAAAAAATCGATTTCAGCTTTT
>JACMQW010000067.1 GCA_014376785.1 Oligoflexia bacterium | reverse complement strand
TTCTGACTCTGTGCGGCTAGCCTAATTTCGTGCAATCTCGAAACCTCTGACGTAGTTCTTTCCCCGGTCCATAACCATTCTTCAGTTTTTCGGGGGTAGAGATGACGGCAGGCGCTAATACGATGGATTCTCAATTGGGAACCCAGGTTCCAAACGAGGGTGAAATTTTCGGTCATCCGAAGGGACTCTACGTCCTGTTTTTCACGGAAATGTGGGAGCGATTTTCCTATTACGGAATGAGGGCTCTCCTCGTTCTTTACATGACGAAGTACCTGATCATCGAAGCCGATAAGGGAATGGTGATTTTCGGATACGACGGCATCAAGCATTTCGTCGTGTGGTTCATGAGTCTTTTCGGTGCGACCGGAGAAATTTCGACCCAAGCGCTTTCTTCCCAGATCTACGGCCTCTACACTGGATTTGTCTACTTTACCCCGTTCTTCGGTGGAATCCTTGCGGACCGCGTATTCGGCCAACGCAAGTCGGTTTACATCGGTGCCGTATTGATGGCGATGGGCCACTTTTTAATGGCCGCCGAGTCGATGTTTTTCCCAGCATTGCTGCTCATCATTTTGGGGAACGGATGTTTCAAACCAAACATCTCCACCCAAGTCGGACTCCTCTATAAAGAGGGCGATGTTCGACGGGACTCTGCATTCACGATTTTTTACATGGGCATTAACCTCGGCGCATTCTTTTCGCCGTTGATTTGCGGAACGCTCGGACAAAAATACGGATGGCACTACGGTTTCGGCGCAGCGGGCGTCGGCATGATCGTCGGCCTTATTGTTTATCACTTCGGTAAACACCTGCTTCCTCCGGACCGGATGATGGTTCGAGAAGCTAAGCACTTAGACTCGAAAACTGAAAAGCTGACGAAAGACGAGTGGAACCGAATTTTCGCGCTCATTTTTCTGTGTGCAGTAAATATCGTTTTTTGGGCCGCTTACGAGCAACAAGGAAATACGCTCCAGCTCTGGGCGGACGCGAATACGAACTGGAACTTCTTTGGATGGGAAATTCCGTCCAGCTGGTACCAATCTTTTAACCCGCTCTTCATTTTCATGTTTGCTCCGCTGATGGATCGTTATTGGGGATGGCAAGCCAAGCGTGGCAAAACCACCACCTCGGTTACGAAAATGGGAATCGGTTGCCTGCTCCTGGGAGTGGCATTCGTCGTGATGATTGGTGCATCGAAAGTGGTCGGGGCAAACGAAAAGGGAAGCCTCATGTGGCTGGTCACTACGACCTGGCTCTTCACGATGGGAGAACTCTACTTGTCTCCGATCGGCCTCTCGCTCGTGACGAAAGTCGCTCCGGCCCGTCTCGTTTCGATGATGATGGGAATGTGGTTTCTTTCGAGTTTCTTCGGGAATTACCTCTCGGGCTTCATCGGCGGTTACTACGAACTCATGTCTAAGGACGCGTTCTTTACCTTGCTGACTGCGCTGGGAGTGGGAGCGGCATTGATTTTCTTTGCGGCGAACAAGCCCCTGAAGCGTTCGCTCGGCGACGTTTAAGGGAAGGCGCAAAGCCGAACCCACTGAGTGACAAGATGTTTTTGCGGGGCCTGGGGGAACTTCTCCTGGGCCCTTCTTTATTTGTGAGACTCTGTTCCGGTATAAGCGAACAATGATCGCCGGTGGAACGGCACTCCGAAAAACGGATCTTGAAACGAAGAAGGCTCCGGATTTACGCCCGAAGCTTTCGTTCTAGAGACCGTGTTTTCCGCGGGACATTAGGGATTCCAATTGTAAGTAGAAGCCCACTTGCGAAACTGCTTCAGATTTTCGTTCTGCCCTGGCTTTTTGAAATAGCTAGATAAGCTGGGATCAAATGCGTGACCCTTCTTAATCCAAAATAAATCTAGCTCTCCGCTCGCGGCCATCGAAACTAAGATCTCTAAGTTGATCTCATCAGTAGCAAGCAGGTTTGCCCCGTCTTTGTGAAATTGAGGCGTCAGCTCATCGACATATCGAGAAAATTGTTCGGCCCAGAAAGGGTCTGCCAGCTTACTGTGAACGAGACCTTCAAGTTGAAACTTTTCGATATAGCGACTGGAAAGAAATGCGGCATACGATGGCGCTTGTTGAATGCAATATTCCCGTAGACTTCGGATACCTGGCCGATCTAATGATCGCAAATAAGTCAGACTATATGAGGATATCGACTCGCAAATTTCAGGCTTTCGGAGCGCCACCGCTGTGTTTTCGACGATATTCGAACTTCCACTGATTTCACACCCGGAAATCGCGAGTACATATATGCAAACTGCAAGTCGATAAAAAATCTTCATAGCAAGATTGTAAGCATGGATCGTTGGAGACCCTACCGAATTGGACAGCGGTCGTCAGAATCTCTATCAATGGGCTTGACCGGCACTTTGTGCGCCTATCAAGTGCATTAGATTCTGACAGCGGCGTTAGTCCACCCAGAGGGCCGCCAGGTTGAAAGGGTGCGCATTTTAAAGCAAACGGCAGCGAGCTAACTTTTTCATCAGAGGAAGTGAATGAATACGGGCCCACGCTCGGTAAATCTTGCCGGGGGTGGGGAGACGGACTTACGACTAAACTGAACGG
Organism: Oligoflexia bacterium; assembly: GCA_014376785.1. Lineage (GTDB taxonomy): Bacteria > Bdellovibrionota > UBA1018 > UBA1018 > UBA1018 > JACMQW01. The sequence goes on along the minus strand of JACMQW010000067.1, from coordinate 12,805 downwards.
AATGGTTCGGTTTCAGAAATTAATCTCGCTTCGGTTGGTTTGGATCCTTGGAGCTTTAGCCTTCGTTCCTGGAGCTCTGTTTGCCGCGGATCGTGTCATTGCGGAGGGTGCGGGATTTGACCGAATCTGCACCGAACTCCTCGCACGGACGACCCCCGCAGATCGTTACGGTCCTCGTTTCATGATCAGGCCACGTTCTGACAACAAGGCCGCCACCGCATTTACCGACATTAAACGGGTAAAAATCGTTTCCTATAATATGCAGGATTTTGGGATCGATGGCTTTCCAGCGGAAAAAATCGCTGGCCTCAAGCGAAATATTCTCTCCGAAAATCCAGACATCGTCGTCGGTGTGGAAATCGCATCGATGGAAGCTCTCCGGCGTTTGAATAAAGATTTAAACGGCGAGTACTTCCAAGTCTTCATCCCCAGCAATGACCCTGGAGACCACCACCTAGCATTTCTCATTCATCGGCGGATGGGCGGACTGAAAATCGAAATCCAGAGCTTCAGAGACTGGGTTTCTCCGGGCGATCGAGCGAGCTTAAAGACCTTCACTCGAGACTTTCCCGTGCTCGCTTTCCGCGCTAAAAATTCTCCAGACGATTCTCCTCCGCTTTTTCTCCTCGCAGGCGTCCATTTGAAATCGAAATTTCATGACCCCTCTCAGGAAGACCGAAGTGCGCTTCGGCGAAAAAAAGAGATGGAGGCCATAGTGGCGATTTTAAATTCTCAATACGATCGGCGTTACTCCCGACCGATTCCGGCGTTCATCGCCGGAGATTTCAATTTCGATTTGGAGATGAGCGACGAATTGAATGTTCTGAAGAGTGCGGGGATGGAAGACGTTTTTAATTTAGCGGAGGTAAAAAAAGGGAACGAGCGCATCACACACACTTCCTTTGCCCCGGGCGGACGGATCGTTCATGAACACCTCGACGGAATTTTTGCGAATGAAACGGCGGCGCGAGAAAAATTAGTCGTGAATGCTCGGGCAACCGAAGATTTAAACCGGATGCAGCAGCCCCTCGCGCGACCTCAGTCTCACCGTGAAAGAAGCCAAAGGGCAAGCGATCACACTCCCGTCAGCGTGGTGCTGAACTTTGAAAAGATCAGGGCGCTCGGCTCAGAGCTTCCGAATGAGTCCCACTAGGACGCCTTCGATCCGAAAATCCCGAGTCTCTGTGAGTGAATCAATCAAAATCGGATCATAGGCTGGGTTTGCTGCGCGTAATTCGATCACGGATTTCTTCCGGTAAAAGCGCTTGATGGTCGCTTCATTTCCGATCATGGCGACCACGGTCTGGCCTTGTTCCGCGCGGTCTTTCTTTTCGATAATCACGTAGTCGCCATCGAGAATTCCGTCGCCGATCATCGAGTCGCCCTTCACCCGGAGAACGTAATGGCTTTCGGCAAAACTCGGTCGGTGACCGCCATTCGATGGCCGACTGAAAAGGGATAGGGGAACTTCTACCGTCTGATCGTACTCGGCGTACTCGATCGGAAGTCCGGCGGCAACTTTCCCCAGCAAAGGCAAGTGTGCGACTACGGAATGAGAGGAAGACTCAGTCTGTTCAGGAGAGCGAGAGGCGGGGGGTGAAGGGGAGGGGACCGCTTCCAATTTTCTTTTCGTTCGGTCGGCAGGATTCAACGGGATGAGCGATGCAGCTGAATCTTTTTCAAACGAAGCGGAAATAGGTGTGGTTGTGGAAGAACCCAAAGTGCTCTCCGTGCCTCGAAGTGCCGTTTTCAGCGGTTGCCTGAGAACAGACATTCCGCGTTTAGCGTTCCACGCCTTACGCAGAAATCCGTGGCGTTCGAGTCTCACGAGGTAGTTTTGGACGGTCCCCAAACTTTTAAAGCCGAAATGCTTTGCGATCTCCTGCTGAGAAGGCGCGTAGCCGTTTTCTTTAGAAGCGAGTTCGATAAACTCTAGGACGGCTTTCTGTTTCGGCGTCAGCATTCATAAAGGCTAAGCGTAAGATATGCGTAAGTCGAGAAGAAAAAGGAAACAAATAAAAAGCCCAGGGTACCGGGATTAAAAAATCGGGTGCCCTGGGCTTTTTTCCATGAACTCGGGGGATTTGGGGGGAAACCCGAGTTCTGTAAGTAAGATACCTATTAGATCTACTGAAGCACTGGGATAATGAATAATTATTCGTTATGATGCTTGTTCATTATGTTTATTGATCAACTGAATTTGAACCAAGTTCGTATTTTTGAATGTGTTTACCGGACAAAGAGCATGACAGCGGCTGCGCGGGAATTGCACCTCACTCAGAGTGGAGTCTCGCAGCACATTCGAGCGTTTGAAGAAATCCTCGGAGTGAGTCTTTTTGACCGAATTAATCAGCGAGTGGTCCCGACCTCTTCGGCTTCCGCCCTTTACGATCACTGTAAAAAAAGTCTTTCGGGGTTAGAAGATGCGTTCTCGGAACTTCAGGCGGAGAAGAACCAACTCACCGGGCGAGTTCACCTGGGGATGCCGACGGAGTTCGGCTACAACGTGATCATTCCGCTCGTCGCAAAGTTTTCGGAGAAACATCCGGGCGTTCGATTCCATTTTCGTTTGGGTTACGGCTCCGAAATGAATGCGCTGCTTTTAAATGGAGATATCGACTTTGCTTTCGTCGATGAGTTTTCCATGGACCGAAAAGTCAAAACGGCGCCCGTCTACGACGAAGTCCTCGAGCTCTGCGCAAATCCGGAGCTCACCAAGGGGATGAAGCCCGGGCAAGTCCAAGACCGAAAATATTTCGAATCCATTCCCTACGTCGATTTTTCGAAAGACGAGCAAATCCTTCGACGGTGGTTTCAGCATCACTTCGGGGAAGATGGTTGGCGTCTGCCCGTTCGCTCGACCATCGAGGATTCCCAAGGGGTCTTGCGTCTCGTCCTCTCCGGCATGGGTGCGGGCATTCTACCCGCCCACCAAGTTCGACGCTTAGAAAAAGAAGGAACCAAACTGCAAGTTTTCAGGGGCAAGGGCGGACCTCTGAAGAATACCATTTCGGTTGCGCAGTTAAAAGAACGGTCCCATTCGCGTTCGGTTCAAGCAGCGCTCGACATGCTCACGAAAGAAATCGAGGGTCTAAATACCGCCCGCCGCTCCAAGGCCGCAGCTACTCCCTAATAGGCGTTTTCGTCATCTAACTTCTGCCATTGAGCATGGGAGAGTACGGCTTCTTTACCGGAAATTTCCCGGAGAGACGCCGAAGTTTCGAGTTTCTTTAACCAATCCCGGGTGAGCGGACTGGAGAGTTCGGAAAAATTCGTGTGGGCGATCGTGGTGTCGTTCTTCATTCCAGTCGATACTCCGCTGCCCACGAAGAACCCCGCTAGTAGCAGGTTTAATCGAACCGGGCTTGCTACGGAGTAAGTGTAGAGCGCAGTAGATGATTCCCCAAGGTGGGATCTCAGGACCGAAAATTTTTCGAGCGACCAAAGCTCCGGCATAATTTTCGGTGAATAGAAATCGAAGTAAATCAGGTCTGCAGGAACAATTCCCGAAAGGAGAGAATAGAAATCGCCCACCTTGAGGTACCAGTTGATCGAAACTTCGCCGACAGTGAAGTGGACCATTCGATCCCTTAGAAGCAACCGCAGGGTGTTTTCCCAATTTCCGAGCAATGGGAAAGCGTCCAGATTCTGGAGAGCCGCCTCAAGTCCCTCGGGCTTTTCCTCAAATGAAAAAATCTCTAATCGACCTGCACACTTCTCCTGTTCGCGGATTTCATCGAGGGTGACTAGAACATTCGATGCCGTGCCCATTCCGACGTCGTAAAGAACGAGCTCACATTTTTCTGAGGTGAGGCGTTCACTCAAGCGGGCGAGATTCGCATAGACGATTTGGGCTTCTGCCTCGGGACCGATTTTTGAGTGCATGGCTTGGCCATTTTCCGCATCGACTAAAGTCGACGTTCCATTTTCATGTTTGCGTAAATGGAAAATCGCCTTGCTCTTCGTCATCTGCGGGCTAATAAAGGGGAATGAGTCCGCAAAGCCGCTACCTGCTTTATTTTTCCCAACGTTCCCCCTTCGCGCGCAGAATCCGCGTCGCCCTTCAGAAGTTGACGATCAACTATGAAGCGCGAGAAATCAATGTCTTCGATCCTCCTGCCGACTTCACAGCGAATGCGCCACTCGGACAGGTGCCGGTTCTCCTCATTCGCGATGGAAAAGAGGTGACCGCGCTTGCGGACTCGTCCGCGATCCTCGACTACCTGGATGATCGGTATGGCGGAAAAATTTGGCCGAGCGAATCGGCAGCGCGTTTGAAAGTCCGAGCGGCCTCGGTGCTTGCGACCGGATTGATGGAAGACACCGTTTGGTATTTTCTAGAAACTCAGCGTCCGGTTCCGTCGAAAGATTGGCTGCAGGAGTTCCTCGCAAACGTTGACCGAACGATGGATTTTATTCACCATTCGAATCTACGCGGAATGCCCTGGAAGGTTTCCGATTTTCAACTCACGCAAGCTGGATACGATCTCTTGATCGCCATCGAATACCTAGAGATTCGAATCCAGAACCTCGACTGGAAGACGCGCTATCCCGACCTGGTCAGGTTTCTGGAATTGCATCGATCTCGCCAAGACCTTGCGCCGACTACTCCGAACCCCGCCTAGTCCAGCCCAACTGTTTTTTGACTTGCATGAAATCGGAGCGAAACTGAGGGTTCGCTTGTAAGACGTCGTAGACTTGGTCACCGATGTCGTTCCCCGATTTCACGTCGCTCGGGTAGTGGACGCCTCCAAGCACGCGGTTTGCGCCGATTTTCTGACCTTGGTTGTAGAATGCGCGTCCTCTCGCGGGGAAAAGATCGGCAAAGACGTGTGCGATCAGGCGTCCACCCGCCGCGTGGCCGCTCGGGTAGGAGGTCGAGCCTCCTGGAATGTGAATGCACGGGGTGATCGTGCGGTCAGCGTCGTAGGGTCTCATGCGCTGGTATTTCAGCTTGAACGGGGTGACGGCGTCCGATGCGGTGTCGAGAAGCTGCGCGAAGAACGGCTTCACAATGTCGAACTCACGGGGATTCATGAGGTGAGTGTCGGGTCCGAAGGTGCTCTCCGGGCTGAATAGGGCTTGGAGGTCCGCTGAATCGCACTCTGCGTGAGTGCGCCTTTTCTGCCAATCGTGGAGAATGCGGTAGTCGCGGTACTCAGAGTTCGAGCTCGGATTCGGCGGAGGAGGGGTCCGAAGTCGGTCCCCCACGGGGTAGCCGGCGTGAGCAGAAAAGTTCAGCGTGAACAGAAACGTGAGTATTAACGAAAAGAACACGACCCCAGAGTCAGCGCGGTATCTCATTCATTCCCCTTGAGCCCCTCGACCTTGAGTGGCTATCCCTGCTCTTAGGAGAGCAAATTTCGGGGGGGATTGGCTAGAGGTATTTTTTTGGAAGGGTCGTTATCTTTCTCTGAGGGGTTAGCTATTTGTGGATGGATCAACTTGGCATCCGACCGAAGTGAGACAGAGTTTTAACGGTGAGAGTGCTCGTCCTCTCGCGTGATCGTATGCGGAGGTAGAAATCAGATTGAAGGGATGGAGGGGATTGAAATGGCCTTCCTGAGTGGGTAGGGGCGCTAAGTCTCTAAGTCTCTAAGTCTCGGAGCAGAAATTATTCGAAGCCCGCGAGTCTCAGATTTTTTATTTCTTCGTACGATTTTGCTTTCGGGTGTTTTCGATCTGAAAGGTTCAAACGGTCAGGAGCTTGGCTGATTTCTTCCGAAACTGCTGCGGTTGCGCATGCGTTCGACATCTCGAAATTTCTGGCGTTTAGAATGAAAAAAAGCCGGTTGCTTCGTGGTGGTCTTTCTTGTGCGAGAAATTCATCTTCAAAAACCGGGTGTATACCTTTCTCGCTCCATTTCATTTTGGGTGGAGTGGCTTTTAAGAGGTAGAACATGATCCCGCACGAGAAACTTCACGAAGAAACATTCAAGGCCGCAAAGCGTGAGAAAACAGCAACACTGGAGCTGTTGAATTTTCTTTTGCAAGTCGAGGATCGTCGCACCTTTGCTGTGTTTGGCTACGATTCGATGTTTACCTATGTCAGAGATGGGCTTGGATATTCCGGTGCTCAAGCCTCAGAGAGAGTCGCGGCGATGCGCCATCTGCGGAAAGTGCCTGAAGTTGTGGATGGTTTAAAAGATGGGTCGCAGACTTTAACGTCGGTAGCAAAGCTCGCGTCTCATATGCGACGTGAAAATCTAGACCGCAAAGCTGCGACTTCGCTCGTACTGGAAACTGCAAATAAGACGACCGAGGCGCTAGAAAAATATTCACTCGGAATAGCTCAGGAGTAGCCACCAAAAGTGGAGAGAGCGAAAATTATTTCGGCGGAGCTGACTCGTTTAACGATCGATGTCGAAGAAGAATTTATGACCCTCGTTCGACGCATCCGAGAGCTGCGCGGAAATCCGGCTCTCCCACTTTCGGAAGTCTTTCGTCACTCGATGAAGGAAGACATTCGGAAGCGCGAGCCGAAAGCCCCGAGAGGTGCGAAATCTTCGCCAGGAAATTCAGAGAAGCCGGTAAGCTCAGAAGATAAATTCTCATTTTATAAATCTGACTCTCATGCTGATGCTCAGCCTGAAAACGAAGCAAAAGATAAGTGCGTGGACGATGAACTTAGGCGATTCGAAGTAGGACTAAACCACTCAAGTAGTTCCGTAGCCGAACTCGAGCCACTAAAACGCAGCCGGTATATTTCCGCAAGAGACCGCGCGGCGACGCATGCACGCGCGAACGGAGCGTGCGAATACGTTCATCCGCAAGCGGGAAAACGCTGCGGTTCCCGCTTCGGCCTGCAAATGGGGCACGTCATTCCGTTTGCGAAGGGCGGCGCGAACACGGCAGAAAACCTCCTGGCGTATTGTCCCGCGCATAATCAGCTCAGCGCCGCCGTGGCAGACGGGATAAAAAAGATGAATGGCTTTTACCGAGCGAGAGACTAGCGTGAATTTTTCGACGAAAACCAGGCGACCAGCGACGAAAGCCGGGCGACCATCAGTCAGCGAAGCTTTCCCCAAAGGAAAACTTCATTCGAACCGTTAATTTCAGATCGAAAAGTTCATTGTTCTTGGGGGTTGAGTCGACGAATGGTTTCCTGAAGTGCGGCGTCGATGTTTCGTTGTTCAACCTCGCCACCCATGCCGTCAGCCATCAGGTTCGACTCCCATCCGTGGTCGAGTTCGTTATGATCTCTCACGGAATGGTAACGGTCGATGAGTCCCAGTAGGTGGCCGTACTCGTGCGCGATCACGCTCGGCGGTCCTCCTGCGCACCAAACCCCAGTGTCTCCGTACATCGAAACATGGGACCTAAATCTGCCCCGGCAGACCTCCGAAACGCGGATGTAATTCTTCCGACTTGATGGATTCAAATTATCAAAGATGAAGAACGACGTTGCTCGTTCCTTTTCATTAAAAACAGAAACGTGGACATCGAAGGCAACCGTATAGTTCCGCCGAGTTTTCGGATCCGTGACTTTCCAGTCTCGACCTTTGTAGTCCTTGGACCAATAGGCGAGAATGCTTTCTTGGTAGGTCTTAGCCACATCGTTCGTCGCCTCCGCACCGTAGATGTAAATTTCTGAGTGGATCGTGATCTGGTCTGGGGAAAGGGTGAGAATGGCGTCTTTCGGAGTTGCTCGAGCCTGCAAAATCGTAAGTGCTAAAAAAATCCAAACCAGAGTAAGTTTGGCTGAGAAACCGACGTTCTCTCTACGGAAGTTCTTGGCCCTCATGGCGTTTCTCCAGACGGGTGGGATTGATTGACCTTCGGGCAAGGGACTTCATCAGCATGAATTTCAACCCGGTAAGCGGTCTCGCTTCGACTGCGAATTTGGAAACAAGTGCCGGCCGGGAAAAGAATTTCCTTTTCACTCTTGGCTTGAGAATATTTCGAGATATCGCGGCCTGCGTAGCTGGAAAGGTAAAGGATCGCGTGAAAAACTTTCGTGTACTCCCCACTTTTCTCTACGAGTTCTATCCAATTCTCCAATGAACTTGCGCTGGTGAATCCGGGATAGATCACGGTGTTTCCAACGACATGCTTTTTTGATTCCTCGGTTCCGAATCCGCTCTCAACGATGCGTGAAGTCGGGCCTATGTACCTCGGCAGAAGATCCAATGCCTTGTTCAAACAACGGTAAAAAGGGACGAGCCGAGTCTTTCGAAGCGTCCCGTTCCAAAGCGCCTGATTCATTCCTTTGTGAGCGAAGTTTGTGTAACTCGCGATCGCAACTCGTAAATCGTCGTCGATCTCCGAGTCGAGGGGTTCGTTGTCCCGAATTGCCTGAGCCAAGATTCGAGCGAGGACTTCATCGTAATGGTCGGCTAAGAAGCCTAACGACGAGTAGTAAGACTTAAACGACATTCCTGGCGTAAAGGAATCGCAGCTCCCCGCATTCGCTCCCGATGGAATGAGGGCGAAAACGACGCTTGGCAGTATCCATTTCACTCTAGACCGCATGAGAGCGAGCCCGGGGCTCCTCGTTCCAATCATTCGCCTTCTTTACCGCATTGCATTATTTATTGGCAATGCCTCATTTAATCTGTCTCCGTCCTTTTAAAAACAGCTAAAATTCGCTAGTTTGCGAAGGATGCGAGTAAGAGACTGGGTCATCCTATCGGGAAATGCGAATCGCCCTCTTACCGAGAAGATCTGCGAGCGCCTGGGTAAGCCTATCGGTAAAATCGATATTCGCCGCTTTGCAGACGCCGAAGTGTTCGTCGAAATCGGGGAGAACGTTCGGGGGCGAGATTGCTACATCGTCCAATCGACCTGCCGTCCGGTAAACGATAACTTGATGGAACTTCTGGTCATCATTGATGCCCTGAAGCGTGCTTCTGCAAAAGAAATCACAGCGGTGATTCCGTACTACGGATACGCCCGCCAAGACCGTAAGGTCCAACCCCGCACGCCGATCTCCGCGAAACTCGTAGCCGACCTGATGACGAGTGCGGGTGCTACTCGAGTGGTCACCATGGATCTGCACGCAGGTCAGATCCAAGGGTTCTTCGATATTCCGGTGGATAACCTTTTTTCCGTTCCCGTCATTCTGAATCACATTAAATCCATGAACCTCGATCCCGCAAATCTTGTCATCGTTTCGCCCGATGCGGGCGGAGTCGAGCGCGCACGAGCCTATGCAAAGCGGCTCGAATGCGGAGTGGCCATGATCGATAAACGCCGCACGGGTCCGAACGTCGCAAAAGCGATGAACATCATCGGGGAGGTATCTGGTAAAGCTGCGATCATCGTGGATGACATGATCGACACTGCGGGCACCCTGATCGAAGGAGTGAATGCAATTCTCTCCCACGGAGGAACCGAAGTGTACGCTGCCGCCACTCACGGAGTGCTTTCCGGACCGGCGATCGAACGCATCGTGAATTCTCCAATCAAACAAGTCATCGTGACCGATACGATCCCCCTGACTGACGAAGCGAAAGCGACGTCGAAAATCGTTCAGCTATCGGTTTCGGATATCCTCGCCGAAGCGATCCACCGTATTCACAACTACGATAGCGTCTCCCAGCTCTTCGTCTAATCGAAACCTTCGCCGTGAAAATCATCGTAGGTCTTGGAAATCCTGGCTCGAAGTATGAAACCACCCGACATAACGTGGGTTGGCTCGCACTCGACCGCATGATCGACGATTGGAAAGCGGTCGGTCCGAAAACTCAGAACCAAGCGGAAGTTTGGACGGCAAATCTGGGCGGCGAAAAAGTGCTGCTCCTGAAACCTCAAACCTTCATGAACCTCTCCGGGCGCGCAGTTGCTCCGATCGTCCAGTTTTATAAGGCGTCACCCGAAGACCTGATCGTCATTCACGACGAACTCGATATTCCCCCGAACACGTTGAAGCTTAAAACCGGGGGCGGAAACGGTGGCCATAACGGACTCAAGTCGATCGACGAGTGCCTCGGCTTAAATAATTATCACCGCGTGCGAATCGGAATCGGTCATCCTCGAGACTACCGTCCGCAGATGGACGTCGCGGACTGGGTGCTTGCTCATTACTCGCCTTCTGAATGCGCAGATCTCGATGAGGTTTTCACCCGTACTCGCGACGCAGTTCGGATGCTGGTCGCCGGAGACATGAAGCGCGCAGCGAATTCTTTTAATCAAAAAATTTCAAATCCAAAAACGGCCGTAGCAGGCGAGAAAGAATAAGGGAATACCATGGGATTTAAATGCGGAATCGTCGGGCTGCCTAACGTCGGAAAATCCACGATTTTCAACGCGCTCACGAATGGAAAAGCCGAAGCAGCAAACTATCCTTTTTGCACAATCGAGCCAAACACGGGAATGGTGAAAGTTCCAGATCCCCGTTTGCATAAAATCGCGGAAATCATTCCACCCCAAAAACTCATCCCGACTGAAATGAGTTTCGTCGATATCGCAGGCCTCGTAAAAGGCGCATCTAAGGGAGAGGGATTGGGTAACCAATTCCTCGGTCACATTCGTGAGACGAACGCCATCGCCCACGTCGTTCGTTGTTTCCAAGACTCGAATGTGATTCACGTCGATGGTTCGGTGAATCCAGTGCGCGATATCGAAGTGATCGACCTTGAACTCATCTTAGCCGATCTCGATGCGATCAATAAAAAACTTCCCGGTCTCCAGAAAGCGGCACGCGGTGGAACGGATAAAAAAGCAGCGGCCCAAATCGGAGTTCTCGAGCCTCTAAAAGCGGCACTCGACCAAGGAAAGCCCGCGCGCTCACTCGGGCTCACCGAAGAGCAGCTCGATCTCATTAAAGACTATAATTTGATCACCGCGAAAAAAGTGATGTACATCGCAAACGTCGATGAGGATTCTCTGGCCGCACCAGAAAAAAATGAACTGCTTCAGATGGTGATCAAGCACGCAAAGGCAGAAGGAAGCCCGGTCGTTCCGATCTGCGGAAAAATCGAATCCGAACTCGCCGAGCTCGACGAGGAAGAACGGAAAGCTTTTCTCGCGGATCTTGGAATGGAAGAGCCCGGTCTGAACCGCGTGATCAATGCGGGTTATCAGCTGCTCGGCTTGCAAACATATTTCACTGCGGGCGAGGTCGAAGTCCGAGCCTGGACGTTTGAGAAGGGTTGGAAAGCGCCCGCTTGCGCAGGCGTCATCCACACCGACTTCGAAAAAGGTTTCATCCGCGCAGAAGTCTATTCTTACGACGACTTGATGAAGCACCGGAGCGAGGCGAAAGTAAAAGACGCGGGAGCGCTCCGTGTGGAAGGCAAAGAATACGTCGTGAAAGACGGCGATATCATGCACTTCCGATTTAACGTCTAATTCCGGCTCGGATGAAATAAAGAAAGAGCGCTTTCGATACCCTTCGGTTCGAAAGCGCTCTTTCTTTTTAAGTGGGACTTTTCTTAGGGCCAGCGAGTCGCTTTATTCCGGGGCGCCGGAGCCGGAGCCGGAGCCGGAACGGGAATGGGCTTCACCTCCGGAAGTAGGACAGAAGTCCGTGCTGTGATTTTCGGAAGCTTGCAGCCCGCGCTGCCTAAAGTGAGTTCGCCCGAGTTCGTCAAGCAATCATTAAGTACGGCGACGTTCGATGCGACGACTTCGATGGACGCATCTTTTCGCTCTTGTTTTGGCGAACTGCTCGAAAATGATTCGCTCGAAAAAGGAATGGGTTTGGTCTCATCTTTTGGGACCTTGTACTCCTCCACTCCAGGAGAAGCCGGACTCTCGCGAGTCGGCGTTCGGCTGAGTACACCGTAAACAAGCCGCGTTTTTTCATCGAAAATCGGCGATCCAGACCAGCCGTTTTTTGCGAAACATTTCCGGTCTAAAAGAATGGAGTTTCTAAAGTCCGGATAGGAGGCATCCGAGGAGTCTCCTCCCTCAGGAATCGGGTAGTCGAAAATTTTTCTTTCGTCAGAAAAAGTCGGGAAGATATCGGCAACCGTGCACTCTTCCGTCATTCCGGCAAATCCAGAAGTAATACGGAGGACTTCTCCAGTTTTCGGAAGGTGATCTGCGAGTTCGAAAAATCGAATCCCCTTTGATTTGAGCTCGCCGATCGTCGCATCGATTTCATAGAGAGCGATATCTGTTCGGGTCATCGTGGCGTAGAAAACGGAATGAATCCAAAAGTTCGTAAAGACTCGCGCGCCGTCCGAAGCGAGATTCGAATCGGTCGATGGAATGTAAACAACCGTTCCTTCTGATTGCTTTGGGAAGAGCCTACCTCCCTCTGCGGTTCCGGTTGCGTACTGACTTGTAGTGGAAGTGCAATGCCCCGCCGTTAAGACCAGGGCCCGCTGATCGTCTCGTCGACCGAGGGTCACGAGTGCGCCGGAGCAACGAAGTCCCGCGACGATACCATTCAGTTCTATCATCTTGGCCGGAGTCGGCTCTGCGAAAGCAGAGAACGATGAGACGACGAGCAAAGTGCAAACAATCGACTTCATAATGGGCCCCTTCAACCGACTGGCGGTGATAGAGCGGCTTATAGCGACAGATAATGCGCGCCGTCAATCCTGAAGAGCCGTGAAGTAGATTATTCTACTAACGTCGTAGAATTACGGTTTCCAGTAGATGACTTCATTCAGTGCAGGACGAAGGTAGCTCGGAATTTCACCCACGCGTGCATACCCCAGCTTGGCGTAGAAATTCTGTGCTCCGGTATTCGTATGGGTGCAAAGAAGAAATAGTCCGGGGCCTTTCAATCTGTCAGAAAGGCAGTGTCTGCGCTCGAGTTCTGCCATCAGAGCACTCCCGACGCCGCTGGAATACGCCCCCGGTGCCACCACGATCAATCGGAGGTAAGCGCTTCTGCCGAATCCACCTTTTT
>JACMQW010000010.1 GCA_014376785.1 Oligoflexia bacterium | reverse complement strand
CACTCAGTCACTCAGTCACTCAGTCACTCAGTCACTCAGTCACTCAGTCACTCAGTCACTCAGTCACTCAGTCACTCAGTCACTCAGTCACTCAGTCACTCACTAAAACAAACCCAGCTAAAAAGCGCTGCACATCCGGCGCGCTCGCCTCGTGAAACTCCATCATCTCCTTCGTCATCGGGTGCGGAAATCGAAGCTCACTCGAATGAAGCGCGGGCCGCGGAAATTCTCCGAGTCGCGGCCTTGAGCCCACTCCACCGAGCCGACTTCCGCCCCCCTCGCGCGCACTCACTCCTCCATACTTCGTATCCCCGACGAGCGGAAATCCCATCGCCGCCGATTGCACGCGAATCTGGTGGGACCGTCCGGTATCGAGCTGAAATTCCGCAAGCGTCATCGCGACGGATCCTTCGCCCGCTCCTCGCTCCGAATACCAAGCGAGCGGATTTACTTTAAGGAGCGCTTCCTTCGCTCCGGATGTTCCCGGTCGAACGACTGACGACGTATTCGTTGACTCGTTTTTTTTCAACCAATGCGTCCAGTGTGCTGCCGACCGTAAATTTCCAACCAACAACGCGCGGTAGTTCCGCACTAAATCACCCGACTGGAGCGCGCTCGATAACCGCTCCGCCGCCTTGGATCTTTTCGCGACCACCATCAGCCCCGAAGTATTCCTGTCTAGCCGATGAACGAGCCCGACATAATTCCGGCCGAAATAACCACGGCACCAATCCACGAGACTTGCTTCGCCCGAAATTTCTCCTTGAGAGAGTAAACCGGCTGGTTTCGACACGACTATTAAGTGCGTATCCTCGAAGACGATGCGCGGAACAAGCCCAGACGGAAAGGAGAGCAGATCGGTCATCCGTCCAAATTAAAGGAGACGAGCCCTCAGAGCAAACCCTGGTTTCAAACGTCCTTTCGACACCTTGTATTATGCGATTCTGCTCGCCCGGATTCTGGGTCCCGTGCAAAGCTGATCGTCGATGAAACCTTACCTCGATCTCCTTCGTCACGTGATGGAAAATGGTGTCGAGAAACACGATCGCACCGGAACCGGAACGCGCAGTGTTTTTGGATACCAAATGAGATTTAATCTCGCCGAGGGATTTCCCCTCGTGACCACGAAAAAAGTTCACGTGCGTTCTATCTTCCAAGAACTGCTCTGGTTTCTTCGTGGCGACACAAACACACAGTGGCTGAAAGAACGAGGCGTTTCGATCTGGGACGAGTGGGCAGACGAGTCGGGCAACCTCGGGCCGGTTTACGGCGCTCAGTGGCGTTCCTGGAAGGGCGCCGACGGAAAAACCATTGATCAAATTTCAAATGTGATTGAGCAAATTAAAAAAAACCCGGATTCGCGCCGGCTGATCGTGAGCGCTTGGAACGTCGGGGAGATCGAAAAAATGGCGTTGCCTCCATGCCACGCCTTCTTTCAATTCTATGTCGCGAACGGAAAACTTTCCTGCCAACTTTATCAGCGCTCGGCAGATTTATTTCTCGGCGTTCCCTTCAATATCGCCAGTTACGCGTTGCTCACCCACATGGTCGCGGCCGTCACGGGTCTGGAAGTGGGAGACTTCATCCACACTCTGGGTGATGCCCATATTTATTCCAATCATAGGGACCAAGTTCGCCTCCAACTCTCTCGCGATGAAAAATCGAAACCGAAACTCGTGATCAAACGGGAAGTGAGAGACATCTTCGATTTTAATTTCGAGGACTTCGAGATTCTCGGCTACGACCCCCATCCGGGAATAAAAGCGCCGGTGGCCATATGACGACCGAGCAAGCGCAAGCGTCACTTCCGGTGAGGATTAATTTGATCGCCGCTGTTTCCCTGAACGGCGTGATCGGTTTGGGCGGATCGATGCCCTGGGACTTGCCCGAAGACCTGAAACGGTTTCGAGAAGTTACTTACGGCGCGCCGGTCGTGATGGGTCGAAAAACTTACGAATCCATCGGGAGACTCTTACCCGGTAGAAAAAACGTCATCATCTCGCGCGACCAAACTCGGCTCGTGCCCGGGGCCTGGATGGCACCCACACTTAATCGTGCTATTCAGCTCGCGAGCGAGAATGCTTCGGACGTTTTCGTGATCGGAGGGGGAGAAATCTACCGGATGGCTCTACCTTTTTCGGACCGCCTCTACATCACGGAAATCGATCTCGATACTGACGGCGACGCGTTCTTCCCGGAATGGCCAGCGATCAAAGACGGCGCGATTGCTGTCGACGGAAAGTCGATCCAGTTCATCCAATCGAAATGCGAAGAGCGCCCTGCCGATCTCTCTGCAGGACGCCCCAGCTTTCGATATTTGGTTTTCGACCGAGTTGCTACTCCGTTAGAAGTTTAATCGCGGATTTCACGAACTTCTTACGGCTTGCGATCGAGGCGCCGTGATAGGCGGCCAAGATGTCTTGAAGCTCTTTATCTCTCGCAGCCAGAGTGAACGTAGAAGCCGCAATGCCTGCGCGAGCTTTAGCCGTTTTTGCAAAACTCTGGAAATCAGAGCGAACCGCAAGGTTTGCCGCTTGAAGTTCGTCGACCGCGATTCCTAAAAAGGAAGAGACAGCCGAAATTTTTTCCCATGGGAGGGGAGCGCGGCCATGTTCAATATTTGAAATGAACTGCACGCTGCAGGAACAAGCTTTCGCCACATCAGCCAAACCGTAACCTTGTTCGAGTCGGTTTTTACGGATGAGGTCTCCGAGTGGGCCAAAGGATCTGCGGTCGGTTGATCGACCTTTAGGACGTCCGCGTGTTTTCATAGACTTTCAGTATGTAGTGACGAAAAAAGATTTTTCCAACAGGTTTATCCGTAAATCGGCGTGAATTTTTGATTGACGGGATTTTTTGATTTTTTTCGGCCGCAAGGTTGCTCTGAAGTTTACGGAAAGAATCTCTCTCGACCGCTCTAGGCCGCTATCAGCGAGAAAATCCGGAGGACATTGGTGGATTTTGTTTTCCACGCTATCGTTTGTTTAACCTCTGCGGTTTAACCTCTCATTCAGGAAGAAAATTATGCATATGGTCAAATTCAGTTCATTGGTTCTCTTATCACTGACTTTTAGTCTTTCCCTTCTTTCCGCTCCGCTCGCCAAAGCGGCGGCAGCGCAAAACGCGATGGAAGCAAAAAAAGCCATGGCTCAAGAAGATACCGGGAAACCAAAACTACCTCCGAAAGGACCTCTGAGAACGATTCATGAGTCGAACGAAAAACTTCACTGCGAGAAGTGCCACGATAAAGGCGAGCCAGAATGCAAAGCTTGCAAAGATGTAAAAAAACGTGCGGATAAAAAAATGAAGGCCGAATGCAACGATTGCCCAGATTGTAAGTCCGGCAAAAAAGATTGCGAATCTTGCGATCATTGCCAGCGCAAGGGCTACAAGCCAGGCCCAGGCGATCACCCTCCGGGTGAAGGTCCTAAGGACGGACCAATGGGCGGCCCACTCGGCGGACCCGGTCCCGACGCTCCGAATCCCGACCTGACGAAACCAGCCGCTCCAACTCCAGGGACTCATTAATACGAGACCTCCCCGAAAGGGGGCCGTCCTTCGTACGAAAGAAAGAGAGAAGCCAAGTCACAGAGGTCTGTGGCTTGGCTTCTCTCTTTTAAGATGCTCCGGTCTAGGCAGTAAATCTCAGTGAACGGCTGACTTTTTGCGAACGGCCTCGCTCACGTTTCGAGGCATAGCATCGCGAACGTCTTTTGAAATGCGTTTCGCTTCGAGCAGTTCGAGGGGTGGCTTGCGAAGGTCCCAAACGATGCCGACTTTTTCGAGACCTTTCAAAACGTAGTAAGTGGGATCGATTTCCCACCAGAAAAACCCCTGATTCGTAGAGCTTTGATAGGTGTGGTGATTATTATGCCAACCTTCCCCCATAGTGAGCAGGGCAAGCCAGAAATTATTCCGACTCGTGTCCGTCGTTGTGTACCGACGCGATCCATAGACGTGCGAGAGTGAGTTGATCGTAAAAGTCCCGTGCCAGAGAAGCGCGGTGCTGAGGAAGAAGCCCCAGAAGAGAGCGGGAGCTCCTCCAGCGAGAAACAATCCGATCGCAAGCGCCACCGCAGGCACATGTTGGTGGCGATCCAACCACACGAGCTCAGGATATTTCTTAAAGTCCTGAATCAGCTCCCAGTGCGTCCGATCATTTTCGGTGCTGAGAATCCAGCCGACATGGGACCAAAAAAATCCGGTGTGAAGGGGAGAGTGGATGTCATTTTCATGATCTGAAAACTTATGATGGTGGCGATGATTAGCCGCCCACCATAGGGCGCCTTTCTGAGCGGACGATTGGGCGAGGCATGCCATGAAGAATTGGAAGGCGCGCGAAGTTTTGTACGTTCGATGAGAGAAATAGCGGTGATACCCGCCCGTGATGGCAAACATGCGTAGGTAATACATACCGACGCAGAGACCGACCCATTTCCAGGCGAAAGGCACCAGGCAAACCCCAACGATCGCAACCAAGTGGAATGCGAGAAAGGGAATGGACCGCGTCGCATGAATTTCACGGATCTGCGTCATCACCGGCTTTTCTGTCACTCGGAGAGCGGGAGCGACGGGTGCGACTTCGGCAGTGACTACAGGGCGGTTCAAAGCAATGGGAGCGGTAAGGTTTGCCATTCTCCTATCATGCTGGAGTTACGGACAAGGGCGTGTAAGACTTCTGTAAGTGAAGAAGTCCCCGGATTCATTTCATATTTTGGATCGCGCGCACACGGATCCCGCGCGTCTGAAGCGAGAGCGCGAAAAGGCGCGAGAGCTAAAAAACACGAACTGGTGGCGCACCCAGATTTCGAAGGGGCTGTGTCACTATTGTCACCAGAAGTTTAAAGCTTCCGCGCTGACCCTCGATCATGTGATCCCACTCGCGCGGGGCGGAACGTCGACTCGAGGCAACTGCGTGCCGGCCTGTAAACCGTGTAACTCAAGCAAGCGGCTCGATACCCCGACGGATGATCTCTTTGCGCAATTAGAGCGCGAGCGCATCGAAAAATCTTTCTCCCTCGGTTCACTGGATGAAACCTCCGAGCCGAATTCCGACGAGTTTGACGAGGATTCGGACGATGCTGCGGATTCTGACTCAGACGACGACTTCCGATGAGCACTTCGAGTTGGGGCGACGCTCGAACACAATATTTTTTCGAGCTTACCCCCGAGCGGGTTTTGGATGCAGTCGAAGCATCCGGCATCCAATGCACTGGCCGTTGTGTTCCGATGAACTCGTTTGAAAACCGAGTTTACGATGTCGAGATCGAAGAAGGTGATTCCCGCTCTTCTGCTGAGAAGGGCGATGCACCTTTTGCGTCTTCTGCTTACGGCCGCCAGCGTATTGTAAAATTCTATCGACCGGGCCGGTGGACGAAGGAGCAAGTTTTAGAAGAGCACCAGTTCGTCAGCGATCTCGCGCGCGCAGAGATTCCTGCAATTGCCCCGTTGAAATTTCCGAACGGAGAAACCATCGCTACGCTTTCGTCTGGCATTCACTACTGTTTGTTTCCGAAAATCGGGGGAAGGTCCCCTGATGAAATCAATGACGAGGGTTTAATAAGGGTCGGTCGATTGCTCGCGCGAATCCACCAAGTGGGGCGTGAGCGCAGTGCGCCCTCGCGTCCCGTCTTAAACCCAAGCACTTACGGAGAAGCCAATCTCGAGTACTTACTTGAAAAAAATTTAATACCGTCAGAATTCCGTGAACGTTATGCGCTTGCGGCGAGAGAAATTTGTCGCACGGTGGATCCTTGGTTTCGTGACGCTCGAATGCAGCGGATTCATGGTGACTGTCATCTCGGAAATCTGCTTTTTCGCGGAGAAAATGCATTTTTTATCGATTTCGACGACATGGTAATCGGTCCTCCCGTGCAGGATTTGTGGTTGCTTCTCCCCACTCGAAGCCGTCAAAAGCTTGAACTTTTGCTTGAAGGTTATGAGGAAATCGGGGAGTTTGATCGAACTTCTCTCCGTTTAATCGAGCCTTTGCGTGCACTGCGCTTCATCCACTATACTGGATGGGTGGCGAGAAGATGGGATGATCCTGCGTTTCCGCAGGCTTTCCCTCAGTTCGGTTCCTATCGATACTGGAAAGATGAAACTGAAGACTTGGAGCAACAGTGGCACCGAATCCGACTCGGACAACTTTTTTTCGGCGACGAAGCATGCGATTGAGCGCGCTCGTTGTTTTCGCTTTGCTGGCAGTCGGGCAGGCCTTAGCGACCGAAATTCCTGCTTCGGGCCCATTCAGTGATTTTCTTCCCGCAGTTGCCGGCGAACCGCCGATCGATTTCTGCGCAAAATGGAATCCGGAATTCGCTTACCGAGGTTATCGCTGCTGTTCGAACCAAATTACCGGACGTGTACCTGCGTCGATCGCTCGTAAAGGGCGTCGGAGACGCGGCGGCGGGAGAAGCAATGGTTGCGCTCCGGATCGTCAAAAGTGGACTTTCTGCGATGGGATGACTCCGGCTCAGCGCGAGTACACCGAAAACGTGAAGTCGGGACGGGTTGATCCGCTGCTCAGTGTTTCGGAAAACATGGGAAGTCACGGCAATCAGGCTTTCTGCAATACCAGTAATGGCTTCTTAGTCGAGGGTAGGCCGATCATCGCTTCACCTTTGAATCGAATCGAAATTCGAAACGAACTCCGCTGTTCAAATTTCGGAACCGATCCGATGGTCGGAGCCATCGAATGGGTGGGTCGCGAAATCAAGCGTGAATTTCATGAGCCAGAGTTCGAGCGGGCTCGTCTCATTATGGGGGATGCCTCCGCTCCGCGGGGAGGCTGCGTTGCGGGACGTTCCGGCCGTCGCGCCCACAAGTCGCACACTTCAGGCCAAGACATCGATGTGACTTTTTTCAATCCCCGCGCGGGATTTGCTCCAGAAGAGCGATTCACGAAGACGTTTTACGTGGCATCGAACTGGTGGTTTTTGAAAAAAGTTTTCAAAAACCCCTTTGCTTGCATCAAAATTATTTTCACCGATCAAAAAAATATTCGCATGCTCGATCGATACGCGAAGGATGATCCGGAGTGGTCGAAAGTTCGGCGCTTCATTCGTCATGCAAAGGGACATCGCGACCATTTTCACATTCGCGTTGGCAGCGGGCCCGGAGTGCCCGGCTGCATGTCCGATCCAAACCTGGAAGAAGATGAGGACGGCGGTGACGACGAGGGCTTAATGGTGAACAATGCAGCTCCCGGCGAGGCTTCGGAAGCGACGGATGAAGAAAGCGCAGAGGATTCCATGGCCAGCCGCCAGCTTGCGTCGATCGATGCAGATACGAGCGATGCGACTGCGAAGCCTACGCTGAATGCCCTCACGAGCAATCAGGGTCTGGCTTCGAAAGCCCAAATGGCTTCGGTGACCATACCTCCGTATAAGCTCGAGCCGGCGACTTCGCTTCAGTATCAAGAGCGCGTCGCAAAACGTCGAGGCCGAACCAAGCGTCGCCGTAAGAAGTGATTGAGAAGTCGACAGATCTTCTCTAGAATCGGGAACTATGAATCCCGAGATCAAGAAGGTTAAGCGAACGGTCCGTTCTCACCACTGCGGCGAACTTCGCGCGAAGAATTTAGGCGAAGAAATCACCCTTTGCGGATGGATCAGTAAGCGCCGAGATCACGGAGGACTCATTTTCGCGGATATCCGAGATCGTTATGGCCTCACCCAAATTGTTTTTGACCCGGCGGTCGCGGGCAGTGACGGAGCGCATGAGCGCGCCGGCCGACTCCGGAGCGAATTCGTGGTTTGGATCAAAGGCAAAGTGCGCGCTCGTCCGGAAGGGATGACGAATACGAAGCTTGCGACGGGCGAAGTGGAAATCATTTGCTCGGACTTGGAAATTCTGTCGGAAGCAAAGACTCCTCCCTTTGCGATCGAAGACGAGTCGGACGCATCCGAAAACCTGCGATTGAAATACCGTTATCTGGATCTGCGTCGCGGGCCTTTACAGCGGAATCTCCTGACTCGCGCTAAGGTTCTTTCGATCGTCCGAAATTACCTCGATGGCCAAGGATTCTGTGACGTTGAGACGCCGATTCTTTATAAATCCACGCCGGAAGGCGCTCGCGACTTTGTGGTGCCATCGCGAATGAACCCGGGCACGTTCTACGCCCTCCCGCAGTCTCCCCAGACCCTGAAACAACTTCTGATGATCAGCGGGATGGATCGCTACTACCAAATCGCGCGCTGTTTTCGGGACGAAGATTTGCGAGCGGATCGTCAGCCTGAATTCACCCAAATCGATATCGAGCAGAGCTTCATGGATGAAGAGGCGTTCTTCCCGATTCTCGAAGGCATGATCCAGAAACTTTGGAAAGAAGTGCTCGGCGTGACGATTTCTGCTCCGTTCCCGCGCATGTCTTACCATGAAGCGATGGAGCGCTTCGGTTCCGACAAGCCCGATGTTCGGTTCGGTCTGGAGTTAAACGACCTGTCCGGAGTTTTCGAAAAATCCGAATTCCAAGTTTTCTCGAATGCACTTCAGAAAAATAATCGCGGCATTCCCGGCGCGATTCGCGCAATCATTGCTCCTGGCGCAGCCGAGAAATTTTCTCGAAAAGACCTCGATGAGCTCACCGCATTCGTCGGACCTTACGGAGCAAAAGGTCTTCTTTGGATGAAGGTCGTTCCATCGGCGACCGGCAACGCATCGGAAGTCGACATCCAAAGCCCGGCGGCGAAGTTCATGACTGACGCTGAGAAGTCGGCTCTGAAAACGAAACTCGGATTGAAGGTCGGTGATCTTGTTCTCTGCGTGGCGGACGCGAAAGCAAAAGTCGTCTTCGACGCATTGGGTGCGCTTCGACTGAAAGTGGGCGAGAAGCTCGGGGTTGTTCCAAAACCTGTGGACCAAAAGTATGCTTTCCTCTGGGTTGTGAATTTCCCACTGCTCGAATTCGATGACAAGGAAGGACGCTTTTTTGCGTGTCACCATCCTTTCACGAGCCCACGTCCAGAATTCTTCGATGATTTTATTGCGGGAACAAACCTCGACCGGATCGAAGCTTCCGCTTATGACCTCGTGTTAAACGGCGTCGAAGTGGGCGGCGGATCACTGCGGATTTATCGATCTGATGTGCAGAGCGCGATGTTTAAACTGCTTGGTCTCACTCCGGAAGAAGCGAAAGAGAAGTTCGGATTTTTCCTCGAAGCTTTGCAATATGGAACTCCTCCGCATGGCGGGCTTGCTTTCGGTGTGGACCGTCTGGTGATGCTCATGTGCGGTGCGAGCGCGATTCGTGAAGTGGTCGCTTTTCCAAAAACCGCAAGTGGTACGGATCTCATGTCTGAAACGCCAAGCCTGGTCACGAAAGAGCAACTTGATGAACTCGGAATTTTCGTTCGCCAGCCGAAATCAGTCGATTGAGCGATTCGCTGCAGAGACTTTTGATTTTTTAGTCGTGGGTGGTGGGATCACCGGTGCCGCGGTGGCCCGAGATGCGGCGTCGCGCGGTTTAAAAGTCGCGTTGATCGAAAAGCACGATTTCGCATCGGGCACGAGCTCCGCTTCATCGAAGTTGGTGCACGGCGGACTTCGCTACTTAGAAAATTTCGAATTTAAGTTGGTCTTCGAATCTTTGTCGGAGCGAGCGCATTTGATTCGCACGCAACCGAATATGGTGCGCTGGCTAAAGTTCTACCTCCCGGTTTATCAGTCCGATGCGCGCGGGAAAAATCTCATTTCGCTCGGTCTCTGGCTCTATGATTTACTTTCCCTTTTTCGGGCGCCTCATTTTCACCGCCGGCTTTCGAAGAGCGAGATCTCGAAAGAACTGCCGAGCCTGAAAAAAGAGGGTTTAGTCGGCGGATTTACCTATTACGACGCTTCGATGTGGGACGACGTGATGTGCGTCGAAAACGCGCGAGCTGCGTCCGAACTTGGAGCTGCCGTCGTGACGCGTTTCGAAGCGATCTCGCCGCTCTGGAAAGACGGCATGATTCGCGGCCTCGAATGCAGAGACGTCGAATCAGGTCACTCGCATACTGTACGGGCCCACCACACCGTGATTTGCGTCGGTCCTTATACGGACCTCATGGGCGACCTGCTTTTGCAGGGCGCTCCGGTTGCGGAGAAGAAGCAGTTCATCGACCCGCAAGGCAAGTGGATGCCGTGGTTAAAGCCATCGCGCGGAACTCATTTGGTTTTTGCAAAAGAGCGTTTTCCGGTGCCCGGCGCGCTGCTTTTGTCGAATGAAGAAGACGGGCGCATTTCGTTTGTGATTCCGCGCGAAGATTTCGGATCGGGCGTCGTCATCGTCGGCACGACCGACGGGCCGTCTCCGAATGATCCCGATGCGGTGCTCGCAGAGGGCGAGGACATTCTTTATTTACTGCGTTTACTCAAGCGGTATTTCCCAGAGTTAAAACTCACCGAAGCAGACATCATCTCTCGTTATGTGGGCGTGCGTCCGCTGATGGATCCGGAGTTTGGGAGTCACGCGGGAGGCGGGGGAGCTGCCCTCTCAAAAGTCAGTCGTGAACATCACATCGGTCCGGGGCCTGGTCACACGACTTTT
The DNA here is from genome assembly GCA_014376785.1 of Oligoflexia bacterium. Classification (GTDB taxonomy): domain Bacteria; phylum Bdellovibrionota; class UBA1018; order UBA1018; family UBA1018; genus JACMQW01. The sequence continues at coordinate 38,876 of JACMQW010000010.1, read as the reverse complement.
GTTGCGGGAGGGAAGTACACGACCCACCGGACGATGGCGCTCGAGATCGTGGACCATGCGCTGGAGAGTTGGCGTGAAGATTTCTGGCAGGACCGAGCCGCTCGAGTTCCGGCATGGCACCAAGCGCAGACTGAAGGGCCGATGAGTTCGGCGGTCACTCGGGAAGCCATCGATGGATTTCGCGCGGAGGTCGAGGAGGCAAGGCGCCTCGGGCTCGGAGCTGCAGAAGTCGCTTCGATCAATGCCCTGATTGAGCGTTACGGCGCTGATGCGCGGACGGTTCTGGAACTGCATGCGCAGTTCTCGGAGTCTCGGCCGAGTCCCGCGGGACTTCCTTACCTTGAATCCCAACTTCGTTACGCCATTCGTTTCGAAATGGTGCTGGGCTTGGACGATTTTTATTTCCGCAGACTTCCGCTCTACCTCGGACGCCAGGACCATGCACGAGATTGGATCCCATCACTGTCGCGCGTGTGGGCGGAAGAACGTGGATTTGCAGAACCCGAACGTGTGCGAGCAGTCGAGAAACTGGAGCGGCAGATCCTCGCGCGTGACTCTGGACACCGCACCTAAATGGAATCGCCACCTCGCGCAAAGTTCACGCGGTTTGATGATTTTTATCCGTTCTATTTAAGCGAGCATTCTGCTTCGGGGACGAAACAGGCTCATTTTCTTGGAAGTTGCCTTGTTTTCGCAACCTTCGTCACGATCGTGATCACTCACGACTGGGGTCGAATCTACCTGGTCCCATTTTTTGGTTATGGGTCTACTTGGGCTTCCCATTTTTTTATCGAAAAAAATCGACCGGCGAGTTTCCGCCAACCCCTTTACAGCCTGCGCGCAGATGCCCTGCTTTTTTTTCACCTGCTCAGCGGGCGACTGTCTTTCAAGTCGGGGGCAGTGCTTTAAGAAAAAAGGTTCGATTAAATCGTTCGGTCAAGCAGGGCAGTCCATCTCTAAAGTTAAAACTGCAGCTAAAAACCGCTTTTAGACGGCATCTAGCCACGGAGAAAGAAAGTCAGTCGCCAGGACCTTTTGGTTCAGAGGAACGGTGATTTCGCGTCTCATGCGAAAAAGCCGCTCTGCTCTCTCAATCCAAAACGCCTGTGCCGCGTCCAATCCGCCTTTTCTCAAAACACAAAGTTTCTGATGTTCCGTGATCACAGACTTTGCATCAAAATTTCGGAAGGAGGCGGCCGGTTCTTTCGCGTGAATCACGAGGTCATTCAAGATCAGCTCAAACGAGTCAAGCATCATGCGAAAGTTCGCGGAATCACTCGCCGCATAATCGATGAGCTCGTGAAAAACAGACTGAGGCAGCACTAAGAATCTCATGAGCGTGCTGCGCATTTCCCACGCCTCATCTTCCGCGATTTCGAGTGCGCGAGAGAGGGATCCTTCGCCGAGGAGTGTGGCGATTTCGATTCGGTCCGCGGGAATTTCGCGGCGCTCGAGCATCGGCCGTAGCACCGATTCAGGTAAGGGCCGAAGCCTGAGGATCTGGCACCGCGATACGACGGTCGATGGCAGAAGGGCTGGGTCCGAAACCGTGAGAAGGAAAATCCAGCCTTCCGGCGGCTCCTCGAGTAATTTCAGCAAGGAGTTCGCCGCTTGGACCGTCATCTTTTCCGCATCTGTAATGAGAAAAATACGGTAGCTTCCATCGAAGCTCGAAAAACCCATCGTCTCTTTCATCTCTCGAAATTGGTCGATTTTAAGGGTGCTGGAGTCGGCTGCCAATGTGATTTCTTTAAAGTCGAGAGACTGGCCAGAAAGGTTTCTTAAGCAGGGGCCGCATTCACCGCACGGCCGGGGCCGACCCACCCCGGGGTCAACAGAACCTCCGAAGAGACTCGGTGGACTGTCAGATAATCCGGAGTTTTCACACTGCAGGGTCTGCGCAATGAAAAAGGCGATGTCTCTTTTTCCACAACCCCTCGGCCCAGAAAGCATGAGCACGGGTGGAATTTTTCCATTCTCTTTCCAATGATCGAGCGCATCCAGAACCGGGTGGCGATGAGCCTCTAGAAGTTCGGGATCAATCGGAAGCGGGGAATCTAATTTTGAGGATTTGGATGATTTTTTCGTGCTCATTTTTTCAGCCTCGACGGCCTCGGACTCGACTTTTTCACATTCTTTTTCAAGCTCGGAATTTTCTTTACGATGCGCCCGTGAAGTTCGTGTGCCATTTGCTCGGGAGATCCTGACCTCGCTTGAACTTTTAAGAACCGTCCGGGTTCCTCGCGAATCGTTTTCAGAAATCCTTTGCGGACTTTCGTTTGAAAAGCAGTTCCTTCGGCTTCGAACCGGTTTGGATCTTTGGCATCCTTCAGTCCCTGCGCAGGATCGATGTCGACAAAAACAGTGAGGCGAGGTTTCAGTCCCGCAGTCGCGATGGCATTTAATTTTTTCAGAGTCTTCCAGTCCAGGCCTCGCGCCATTCCCTGGTAGGCGAGAGTCGAGTCTGTGAAGCGGTCACAAAGAACGATGACTGGATCTTGCTTCGTTGAGCTCCGCAGTGCTGGAACGACGGTTTTAGCCAGGTGTTCTGCTCGCGCGGCTTCGTACAAGAAAGCTTCCGTCCAAGCATCCATGGGTTCGCCCAGAATGAGTGCGCGGATTTTTTCGGCGACAGCGGAGCCACCGGGTTCCCTCGTGGTGACGACTTGAAATCCCTCGTCGATGAGCCGCTCCGCAAGCGCTAATATGAGGGTCGATTTTCCAGCCCCTTCCGTTCCTTCGAAGGAGATAAAAATGCCGGAATGGGGAAGGGAAGACGTCGGAGCTTTCATTAGGAGCCGAGTCTATTCGTCAGACGTGGCCTTTCGCAAGGCGCGACCTACTGGGGAGAGCCGGATTCGTACGGATAAGCTCCCGGAGCCACGGTGGTTCCGTCTGGATTCATCGGCGCGACCTGAGAAGGATCGACCGGATTTGCGATCAGGTCGGCATCTTGATTACGAGCGTCAGTATCTGAGTCGTCCATTTCTGCGCCTTCGAACGGCGAAGCCTCCGCAGGAGGGTCTCGTTCATCTCGGTAACGGGCACCGCCGCCTTTTTCCAGGCGATCGTTCGGCGGAGTCCGAAAGACGGTAGGGGGGCGTGCATTAGCTCCTGCGTTATTGCCTGCAGAGCCGCTGTAACTTGCAGCTCCGCTGTTGCCAAATGAGCCACTATTGCCCAATCGACCGTTTTGGTTTGAGCCCGAATTTCCCAGTCGAGGTTCATTTCGGACCTGAGACGGGGCGGCTGATCGGGAACCGGAACCGCCGGAGTCGAGCAGGCCATTCGATTGGGTACGCTCTGAGTTCTTTTCAGCGGGGAGCGAACGAGCGGTACGACCGGAAGCCGTGTCTGCGGAATCCGATTTCTTCGCTTCCGAGTTTTTCCCGCCATTTTTTGCCTCAGAGGCGGATTTGTTCCCCGTCAGCGCGGCAATCCCGTACACGGTGAGTCCGAAAATCGCGGCGAGCGTGAGAATCAAAATCAGTTGCGGTGATCCGCCGCCTTTTGAAATCTGTCTGACTTGTCCCGGACCTTCGCGCTGGTGGGAGGAATGGCCGATTGAAGAAACAGGTGCGACAGCTTTTTGCTGAGATTTTTCGCGGACCGCTTGGATCGCTTGGAAAAGCGCGTCGGTCGGGTCGGGCGCTCGCTCGGCATTGAGTTCGCTCAAATTAATGATTTTCGATCGCTCGAGCTGTTCGGTGGGCCTCGGGGGAATCTGGAAACTCCCATCGCCTTTCGGGCTAGCGGAGTTTGTAAAGGCAGGAAATTCGGCCGTCTTCTTGGCGAAGAGTTCGTCGTAAGCTTCGACCATGTCTTTTGCGGTAACCCAGTCACCGGACATCCGAGCAGCCGTGACCTGAGCAGTGCTGGGTATTTTACCCGATCGCACGAGCTCAACAATTTCACGAGCCGCGTGCGGCCCGGATTGTTTTCCCCCGATGCTAAGGTACCACTCTAAATCATTCACTCTACTCTTAGGGTAAGGGAGGTCATTCACTCTGACAAGCGGCGACGGAGGCTGAATTCGCGCCTCGTTGAAATCGTCAAAAAAAAAGCGGATGAGTCTAGATAGACCCACCCGCTTTTTAGATTTTCACAAACAGTGAAGGCGTTCAGCTTAGAGAATATTCACCGCTAAGTTTGCGCCAAACTGCCAAGCTTCGACGTTTGCCCGCTGGGGATAAATGTCGATGTAAGGGTTTAAGTTAAACCGTTTCGAAATGTCGATTAGGCCACCGAGTTCGAAGTACGAAGGCTGATGGAGCAGGTCACCGGAGATTTGCTGATGGCGAAGGTCCATGTTGAAACTGAAAGATCCGATGGCCCAGTCGCTAAATTGGTATTCGATCGCAGGCGAAAGAGTGAATCGGTGATCCACGAGGGTCGACTTCGCCGCTAGAGCGGCGGCTGACCAGTTGTAATAACGATAGGTATTGTACATTGCGAGGTTCACGCGAGGGGTGAGCGAGTACATGAAGTTTTCGCCGTTCCGAAAGTAAACACCGCGTTCTTTCGTCGCTTGACCCATGCCCCCTGGACTCACGCGAAGGTCTCCGTTCCAAGTGAATTTTCCAACCTTCAGGAACTTACCAAACGTAATCCTTGCGCCCGAGTAATTTTCATTAAAGCGGAAACCGCCGGCTTTAGCGGTGCCATCGGCGCTTTGTCCGTGCGTCGAAAACATTGGATTCAGCGTAAGGGTAATATTGCTGCTCGCGCGGTAACCGATAATAAAGGTGGTATCGAGATCTTGGGCGTCATTGCCCTGTGAGTAACCGGAGGTGGTGTCCGGCTGATAACCCGAAAAGGGATCGGTCACTGAGGGACCATAAAATTCGAATAGAAGACCTACGCGGAGACGCTCCAGCGCAGGGACTTTTTTATTTTCTGGAGAAACGGAAGTGGAAGTTCCCGCGGTCAGGCCCGGGAGAGTCGACGTGGATGACGGAGATCCGCTGCTATAGGAAGAGTTTGCAGGTGAAAGCGACGTAGGCGTTTCATCAGGATTTGCTTGAGAAGAGCTGCCCGTGTTTTCTGAGTTCAAATTCTTTGCCGGTGCGGACTTTCGTTTCCCTAATTTTTTCGTGGGGGGCTGTGCCGCAGCGTTTCGCTTAATCTGAATTTTGTTTGTCTGACCCGAAGCTTTCGAATCGCCTGCCCCACCGCCGCTAGACGTTCCGAAATCCGCGGCAAAGGAGCTGCCCAGAGTAAGGATGCTAACGATGAGAGCTAAGCCACTGAACCGAGATTTCAACAAACCCATTAAACGCTCCTCTAATTTTCTTAGCGCGGGGACTTTCTCCCTGCGCTGGGACTGCGGTCCGAAATCCGTTCCTGAGCCGCTGATTAAGAATCATTTAGGCTATAGCAAAGGGTCTGCCAACGTCAAAGAACTGTCTTTCTGGTCTGGGACGGCCGAGAGCGAATAATGTCCAATCTTATCGCAGAGTTTGCCGGTTTGGACGATGAGATGGTCGGTGCGTTTCGCGCTCTGGGGTCCAAATGCACCCTCTCGAGCGTCCAGAAAACGTCTCATCCCGCAAGAAAGTGTCTCAGCCCCTCAAAGTAAAATTGTGAAGATTTCCGGATAACTCGGGGGATGACGTCTCTAGCTCAAGTTTAGGCAGGGCCTCGACGAAAGGTATTTAAGGAATTTTCGACCTCCGTCGGAAGAAATGAAAATCATGCTGAAACGTTTCGGAATCAAAGGGAAGTTGCTGCTGCTTTGTGGATCTCTCACTCTGTTTACGGTGGGAATCGGAACGGTGAGCGTCTTATCACTGCGCTCCGTTTCCGCTAAATACGATCAAGTAGCCAACAATGACCTTCCGAACATTCAATGTGTCGGTCGAATGCAGCTTTCTTTCCGGAAAATTCAGGCGGCGGTCCTGATGCTTGCCGTGAGTGGCGTGACGGACGAGATGGTCGAAGAATCCATGAAAACATTGGAGGCATCAAGAAAAGATTATCTCGATGCAACGAAGCTCTACCTTTCCGTTCCGTTTTCACCCGGAGCGGAAGAAATCTTTAAAAGGGTAGAGGCAAGCTGGACGTCGCTTAACAAGTCCTTTGATCATGGAATCGCGGCGTTCCGAGCGAAAGACTCAGCAAAACTTTCCCAAATTCTCCTCATCGATATTCGCGAAGGAGCAAATGGCTTCCGTAAAAGTTCTGCGGAGCTGCTGGCTTTCGATGATGCTTCCGCTAAAGGTTCCGTTAGCGCAGCACAAGCTATCGCCGCAAAAAGTAACCTTTTAGCCATTGCTTTGGTGCTCATCAGTCTCGCCACCATGATGTCCCTCGGCTATTTCTTCTCTCGCTCCCTTTCGAAAACACTTCACGAAATCGCGATGAGTTTAAGTGGCGGCGCAACTGAAGTGGCCGCTGCTTCGAGCGCGATTGCTTCTTCGAGTGAAGAACTTTCGGCCGCAGTAACCGAACAGGCCGCCGCTCTCCAAGAAACCGCCGCATCCATTGAAGAGATGAGTGCCATGGTCACGAAAAATACCGAGAATTGCTCGAAGTCGAGCGAGCTTTCGAGCGACAGCCAGACGGCCGCGACGCGCGGTAAGAAAATCGTTGGACAAATGATCACCGCGATCCAAGAAATCAACACCAGTAATGGCGAGATGGCTTTGGAAATCGAAAAGAGCAATCTCGAGATTTCAAACATCATCAAAGTCATCGCAGAGATCGGCAATAAAACGAAAGTCATCAACGACATCGTTTTCCAAACGAAACTACTCTCCTTTAATGCCTCCGTCGAAGCTGCACGCGCAGGGGAACACGGAAAAGGTTTTGCAGTCGTGGCCGAAGAAGTCGGTAACCTTGCCCAGATGAGTGGGAACGCGTCTCGTGAGATTTCGGGAATGCTGGACGCGAGCATTTCCCAAGTCGAAGCGATCGTGAATAATATGAAAACGAATGTGGAACGTGCGGTCGCAAACGGACGGACGAAAGTCGAAACCGGCGCGGGGATCGCCGCGCAATGCGGAGAGGTGCTCGACTCGATCGTGGGCAGCGTTGTCCAAGTAAACACCACGGTCGACGAAATCGCGATTGCCTCGAAGGAACAAGACCACGGAGTTCGCGAAGTCGCGAAAGCGATGGCCCAGTTAGACCAAGTCACTCAGCAAAATTCGAGCGCGAGTCAGCAAACAGCCACTTCCGCGGAACAGCTCTCTGCACAGGCCGCGATATTGAGGAGTTCGGTCTCGCGTTTAATGAATGCCGTTCAGGGCGAGGGTTCGGAACCCGTCCGCCTAGCTGTGAAAAGTCCTGCACCCGTTAATCGCGTGAAAGCCGCCCTCGCTCGCCAAGGAGCGAAGGCGCCAGTGATTCCAATTTCGCGTGCTGTTCGTAAAGAAGTTGCCTCGACTCCGAAATCTGAACCTACGAAAATGTTAGGAACGGGCACATCGGGCGCGATTCCAAGTTCTGACGATTCTCGTTTTGAAGATGTTTAAAAGTTTTTCAAATTTTTGTGAGATGGCTGCCTGTAACGCTACAGGTTTCACCCGTGTGTGATCCCAGCGCTCTCATTTTAAGTTGAATCCAAAATAAAAAAGACTGGTTCCGAGAGACTCGGGACCAGTCCTTTTTATTTTTTCAAGACTTTGCCGCTACCGGCTTATCTGTCTCAGATGAGAAGCAAGCTTATCTGCGTGGGCCACGGTCTCCGCCGCCGGCACCACCGCGATCATCGCGACGGGGTCCTCGGTCTCCACCACCGGTTCCGCCTGCGCCGCCCGTCGGGGCAGCTCCGCCTGCTGGAGGCGGAAGGAGAACTTTGCGGGAGGGACGAACTTTACCCATTTTGTCGACTTCGAGAACCTTCACTTCGATCTCGTCGCCTTCTTTCAGGAAGTCTTCGACGCGGTTCACGCGTTCATGCGCGATCTCGGAGACGTGGAGAAGTCCGTCTTGGTTCGGAAGGATGCCAATGAAGGCTCCAAACTCGACGATTTTCTTCACTTTACCTTTGTAGATCTTGCCGATTTCCGGGGTTGCGATGATGTCGTTAATCATCTGCAGCGCGCGGTCACGGGCAGCCATGTCGCTGGTTGCAATCTGAATCACGCCGTCGTCATTGATGTCGATTTTTGCGCCGGATTTCGCGACGAGGTCTTTGATGACCTTTCCGCCGGAGCCGATGACTTCGCGGATTTTATCGACCGGGATTTTCAACGTCGTGATGCGTGGAGCGAATGCGGACATTTCCGCTTTCGTTTCCGTGATCGCTTTCGCCATTTCACCGAGGATGTGGAGACGTCCTTCACGCGCTTGGGCCAGGGCCGTGCGCAAGATCGACTCGTTCACGCCTTCGATTTTGATGTCCATCTGGATCCCGGTGATGCCGTCTTTCGTTCCGGCAACCTTGAAGTCCATATCGCCGAGGTGATCTTCATCTCCGAGAATATCGGTGAGGACGGCGACTCGGTCGCTTTCCTTGATCAGACCCATTGCGATCCCGGCGACTGGCTTCGGATAAGGGATACCCGCGTCCATGATCGCCATCGAAGAAGCACAGACTGACCCCATGGAGCTCGATCCGTTCGACTCGAGCGTCTCGCAAACGAGGCGCACGGTGTACGGGAAGTCTTCATGCTTCGGGAACATCGCTTTAATCGAACGCTCAGCAAGCGCGCCGTGTCCGATTTCGCGTCGGCTCGTGAACCCGAGACGACCGGCTTCGCCTACCGAGAACGGAGGGAAGTTATAGTGGAGCGAAAATTTTCGGTAAGCGCGCTGGAACATCGTATCGATGATTCCTTCGTCTTCCGAAGTTCCGAGCGTGAGGGTCGCGAGTACTTGGGTTTCACCGCGGGTGAAGAGCGCACTTCCGTGCGTGCGGGGAAGGAGTCCGGTTTCGACTTCGATCGGACGAACGGTCGTAAGATTCCGTCCATCGATACGAGTCTTATCGGCCAAGATCATTTCGCGCATCAAATTATATTGGAGGAGTTCGAAAGCGGTTTTTGCTTCTTTCTCCATCTTTCTTGCGCCGTCTGGATTCGTTTTTTTCAAGTCATCCGAAATAATGCCCGCGAGAGCAGCTTTCCGGGTGTCATCTACGAGGCCGTAACGAGCGTGTTTTTCCTTCGTGCGCAGGGCTTTCTCAAGCCCCGCTTTCGCGAGGGTTTCGATTTTTTTCGTGATGCTCTCATCGGCAGGAGGAGCGACGAAAACACGTTTCGCCTTTCCGACTTTCGCTTTCAGCTCTTCGATCATCGCGATCCCTTTTTGGATCTCTTTATGACCCATCATGATCGCAGTGAGGCAGTCTTCTTCGGAAGCTTCGCGCGCTCCGCCTTCGACCATCATGATCGCGTTCTTCGTTGCCGCGATGAAGATCTCCAGATCCGTTTCGCCGTTCTCAACCGCGGTCCAGGAAGGGTTTACAACGAACTTTCCACCGATGCGTCCGATTCGCACGCCACCCGTAGGGCCTGCAAAAGGGATATCGGAGATGGAGAGGGCCGCAGAAACTCCCATTGCCGCCGCACAATCCACATCCGCATCGAGATCGACGGAGAGGATGGTTGCGATGACTTGAGTTTCGTTTCGGTAGCCTTCGGGGAAGAGGGGACGGATCGGACGATCAATCAATCGTGCGGAAAGAGTCGACTCGCTGGTCGCTTTCGCTTCACGGCGATGGAAGGATCCTGGAATCTTTCCGGCAGCGTAATACTTTTCGGAGAACTCGACGGTAAGGGGGAAAAAGTCGAGGCCTTCTTTAGGGTTTTTCGACGAGCAAGCGGTGACGAGCACGCGCGTATCACCGTAGGAGACGAGAACGGAACCGTCGGCTTGTTTGGCCATTTTTCCGGCTTCGATCGTCATCTTTTTTCCGCCGATTTCGGCAGAGACAGAGACAGGTTTATTCAGAGACATGTTTTAGATTTCCTTTCGGTAGGCGGGGAAGAAGAACTGCGTCAAAACACAAAAAGGCGAAGGCCCCGACCCCCTCCGCTTTTCGCACTGTTGTGCGGAAAAACGTCGAGGTCAGAGCCTTCGCAAAATTCTTCAGAAAGTGATTCGAGTCCGAGATATTACTTCCGGAGTTCGAGAGTCGTGATGAGCGCAGTGTAACGGCTTGCATCTTTTGCTTTCAGATAGGTGAGCAGTTTACGGCGCTGGCTCACGAGAGCAATCAATCCACGGCGGCCGTGGTGATCTTTTTTGTTCGCTTTGAAGTGCGAAGTTAGCTCTAAAATACGGCTCGTCAGAAGGGCGACTTGGACTTCTGGTGAACCAGTGTCCTTCGCACCTTGCGCGAATTTCGTAATGATTTCAGCTTTTTTTGCTTTAATTGCCGTTTTTCCAGCCATTTTATTGCCTTACCTTACGGGATCAAGGAGCTGATGAAACCCCCGGAACCTCGATGAATTCGCCCGGGAGAATTCCAGGGCTACAGTTGATGCCATTTATGTTTACCTGATGGGTCTAGCATAGCGGCGCGGGCCGGTACAAGTGCGGAACGTTTGAGTAAGGAGGAGAAAAACGGTTCTTTTTTGTCGCTTCACGTCAAAAAAGCTGTTTTGGAGTTTGATCTAGATAATTCTTACTTCTCGATGTGAGATTGAATTTAGGGAGTCGGTCCGTTACTTGCGGAAGTAATGAATCGCTTTCAGGAAATTTTGAAGACTATCGTGACTCTATTCTGCTTGTTTTTAGCCTCAGAAGTTGGAGCGTCGCCCGTTTCCGAATTTTTGGATCGACTAGAAATTCAAAATCCATCTAGTCTTGAGCAAGCCCTTCTATCGCTCCCGCCGAGAATGCTCAGTCGTTTTTCGCTCGTTTATCGAAGCAGCAGTATGCAGACTGCGAGCTACGAAAAACCCCGAGCCATACTTTATTCAAACCGGGCAGACTTTGTAGTGGGTATGACCGGCATGCATCGATCGCTTGCAGATCGCTCAATGGAGATGATGCAATTCAACCAGGCAAACCAGTCTTTTGAATTGTTTAGTTTAGAGTTTCCGCTCAAGCGAGATCGCCAGGGTCGCATCGTCAGGCCAGAAAAAAACCCAGCGGTTTGTCTTTCTTGTCATGGCGCAAACCCGATGCCGATATGGGGAAGCTACCTCAATTGGGAAGGGGTCTATGGAAGTCGGGAGGATCGAATTGATGGATCCCGAGGGCCTCACGATCTCGCCGAAGGCCGTCACCTCGTCAAATTCTTACGGTCACGACATCAAATAGAACCGTACCGGATTCTCAAGCCCGTCGACGGATCTAAATATTCTCCTTATTGCGACAACGACGACGCCTGCAACACCAACTTGGCCCCTAACCTCTACTTGGGAACGATGTTTACCCGGTGGTCCGCGAGAAGGACTGCGCACATCGTCTCCCAGTCGACGCATTTCCGGCGTTACGCGACGTTGTTCATTTACCTTCTGGTTTCGAATCAAATGCAGATTTCAAACGCCCAACACGAGATTTTGTGGAAGAATTTGGCTGACGATTTCGGCGATCAAAATGTCGCTGCCGCACGAACGCTGATTCCAGGTGAGGCGGTCGTAGCCGGTCACTTGTATTATCTTTTAGGAAATCTTTCCCCCGCTAATACCTACTTAACCGAAAAACCGGGCTCAACATTAAGCACATCAGATGGATTTACTAATCCACGTGAATTGGTTGCTTATGAACTGGTGAAGAAACTAAAGTTCCGGCAAAGCTATCAAGATTTGTGGGAGGTTTTTTCAGTGAAAGATTTCGCAAATCGATTCTATCCGCCTGAAGTTCAGCGCCAGATGAAAATGGAGCCCTTCCTCATTAGAGCCGATGGAATTTCGAAAAGTCTGAGGATGAAAAGTGGCGGAAGTTTTCAACAACGCTTTAGAACACTCATCATCCACGATTACGGCCTGGATCAGCAGTGAAGTTATTTTAGCGCATCGTCGACTTTAAAAACTCGCGAAGCTTCACCAGCACTCCGGCCTCGATTTGTCGTGCGCGTTCGCGGGTAAGGCCGTAGAGATCGGCGACTTCTTGAAGCGTCTTCGGCTCCTCAGCCAGCATTCGGTCACGGAGAAGTTTTTTCTCTCGGTCGTTGAGCGTTTTTTCAAACGCAGGCAAACGGGTGCGGATCATGCCGAGGAGTTGGTCGCGAGCGAGGCGATCGTCGACAGCTTCGCGGGTATCTTCTAAAAAATCGACATAAGTATTTTTTGTTTCCCCGTGTGGAGCGACCGGTGCGTCCAATGACACTTCGTTGCCCGAACTTCCCAAGCGCTTTTCCATTTCGACCACGTCTTTTTCGCGGACATGCAGCCGGTCTGCAATCAACTTCGGAGCCGACCCCAGTCCGAGCGCCTCTAGTCGGTCTTTTTCACGCATTAGGTGGAAAAAAAGTTTTTTCTGGGCGGCCGTCGTCCCCACGCGGACCAATCGAAAATTATCTAAAAGGTATTTCAAGATGTAACTGCGGATCCACCACGAAGAGTAGTAGCCGACGCGCGCGCCCTTCGTGAGGTCGTACTTCGAGACGCCTTTCATCAGGCCGATGTTTCCCTCTTGGATGAGGTCCATCACATTCGCGTAAACGCTTTTATACTCGAACGCGATTTTCACCACGAGGCGGAGATTTGCTTGGACGAGCCTTTTCGCAGCGTCGATGTCGCCGGTTTCGTGGAGCCTGGTTGCGAGACTAATTTCTTCTTCCGGAGAGAGGAGGGAATAGTGACGGACTTCGTCAAGGTAGCGGCGAAGGGGGTCAGTGGCGCTGATGGCACTTCCGACTTTCGAAAGCGAGCGTTCGACGTTTTCGTCCAAACTCGCAATTTCGCTTGAAATTTCGGTAGAGGGGTCTCCGTTATCCCCATCGATCGGCTCAGGACCTGCATTGTCGGGGTCGACCTCCTCAGAATCAGTGTCTAAGGTTTCATCCGAGGAATCGTCCTCGATGGAGTTGTCTTCGGCCGGGAATGAATTTTTTCTTGAATTTTCAAACGAGCGCGCCGATTTCGGCGCCTTCTTTTTGGCGGAGGTTGGCTTTCGGGGTTTCTTTTCTGCGGGCAAAAGCTCAGGAGTTGCCGCAGCCGAAGTTCCGTCAGCTCGGCGCTGCGCGGGGGTGGCGGGGAGTTTTCGAGCGTTTAATCTTTTTGGAAAATCAGCCTTTTTTCGGACCATGGGTTCAGCTCTGTCTTATACTAAGACGATGGGCGCCGTGAAGAAAAGCATCGTTGGCAAAACAAGAAAAGTGAAGAGAACAGTTTTGGGGAGCGGTCTGGCCGTCGTCACAGAGCGCTTGCCAGGATTCAAGACTCTTTCAATCGGAATTTGGGTCCGAGTCGGTACGCGCCACGAAACAAATCGGGAATCGGGCATCTCTCATTTCCTAGAGCACATGGTCTTTAAGGGCACCGCCACTCGAACCGCCACCGACATCACCCGGGAAATCGAGCGAGTCGGCGGGGAGTTAAATGCTTTCACGGCGCGGGAGTTTACCTGTTTTCACGTGACCGTACTGGCGCGCGACTTAGAGCTTGCGATGGAAATTTTGTCCGATATTTTGCTCCATTCGACCTTTGATGCCGAGGAGTTTAGTCGCGAGAAAAAAGTGATTCTCCAAGAGCTCGCGATGGTTGATGAATCGCCCGAAGAAGTCGCCGGAGACATCCATTCGGAACTCATGTACGGCTCGCATCCTTTAGGGCGGTCGATTCTCGGTACCGAAAACAGCGTGCGAAATTTGAAGCGTGCGGATCTCATTCGTTATTTCAGAAAGCATTACCGGCCGGGAAATATGATCGTTTCAGTGGCCGGAGACGTTTCGCCCGCAAGAGTGATGAAAAGCCTTTTAAAGCTACGAAAGCGGAACTGGCCCGGTCGCCCGGCTGTGTCCGCAGGCCAGAGAAAAACCCTTCCGGCCAGCGCCCCACCTCACGTTCGTGAGGGCTTGTGGTGGATTCGGCGACCGACGGAGCAAGCCCATTTGATGTGGGCAGTGGAAACGCCGAAATACGCCTCTAAAGATCAGACTGCGCTCATCTTAATTTCTGCCTACTTAGGTGGCGGGATGAGCTCGGTTTTATTCCAGGAAATTCGGGAGAGAAAAGGGCTCGCTTACACCGTCTACTCTAGCCTTACGTCCTTTTCAGATAGCGGAACGCTGAGTATTTACCTCGGCGCAAATGTCGGACAAATCACCCAGTGCTTGAACCTGATCGATGTCGAAGTCGAGAAACTCTGCCAAGACCTCGTTTCCATCGAAGCGCTAAATGAGGTGCGCGAGAGTCTGAAGGGGATGATGTTGCTTTCGTCTGACAGCGCCGAGAGCGTCATGCAATCGAACGCCGTGGATGAAATCTACCTCAAGCAAGTCTACCCAGTGGAGCAGGTTTGCGCAGAGCTCGACTCCATTACGCCAAATGACATTCGCCGGGTTTGCCGCAAGGTCTTTCGTTCCCGCGGTCGATCCATCCTTGTGTACGGTCCGTCCCCGTCAAAGCGAGTGCATCGAAAATTGAAGCCAACTTATCCTAAAAAATACGGTCAATTAAAGTAAAAATTTACACATAATTTATTCATATTTAAGCCTAACCGCTTCAGGCGGGTCGTTGTCTTATTATAAAACATATTTATATCAAGTAGTTAGATTGGTATAGATTTTCGAAATCAAAATTAACCCAGTATTTTTTTCTGAACTCTTTCTTCATAACTAGGCTATGAGTTTGAAAGACAGAATCATCGCAATGGGGATCATGATCGTGCCGCTGTCCAGTCTGGACTACGGTAAACCCCTGGCGACTTTAATTCCGAACATCACCGGAATCGATTCGTCGGAAATTTATCAAACGGGTTCTCCCGAGTACCTCCACTTTGTCCGCTGTGCGAATCAGAAGGAGTCGTGCGACCCTGTCGCGCCCGCTCATTTCTTTCAGCTCTCTGGCTCTGAAGGCACCGATCGTTTCGATATCATGAATCGGTGCGTGGCTGTTTCTGCATCGGGCGAAGGCAACCAGATCGGATTTCCCACGTTCGATGCTTCGGGGAATGTGACCTGTAATACGCAGAAAAACGATGTGGTCGCGCTCCAGCTAGTGGCTTGTTATGAACGCCTAACCGGCGCTTATTGTACCGCGGCGACTGCCTGTTTTGCGGGAGTGGGTCACAGCGATCAGTGTGCGAAAGATTACCCAGATTCTTTCCGGTCCAACGCCTTGGTTGCCCGCTCCCGTTGCGAGTGCCGTCGTTCCGTCCGTGGATCCGAGCGGAACAACGGTCACCCTGAGCACGGCAACGGATC
The DNA here is from genome assembly GCA_014376785.1 of Oligoflexia bacterium. Lineage (GTDB taxonomy): Bacteria > Bdellovibrionota > UBA1018 > UBA1018 > UBA1018 > JACMQW01. The sequence continues at coordinate 23,611 of JACMQW010000010.1, read as the reverse complement.
TGTACGCCTACGTGTTGGTTCAGAATGGTGCAGTACTCGATGTGATGAAAATAATGATTCCTTCTTCGGTGCCACCTACTGCGAACGCGCCCGTTGTTTGCGGTGCATTCGCGACAAACGAACCGGTCGGCGTGCGCGACGGTATTTTCGCTCAAGTCACTTATTTGCCGGAAATGGCGCCCCCTAAAGCTTTGGGTCGATAACGACGGGAATCATCCAAACCAATACGGATGCGCGTCCGATGTGCTCACGATGAAACAGGGAGTAAAAATTCCTTACACATTGGATTATTACCAAGGACCGAGAGATTCGATTGCGCTGATGATGTTTTGGAGAAAGAAAACCAAGTTCACTCCCGCCGAGGGTAATTGCGGGAAACAATACAACAACCAATTCTTTGGCAATCCGGGCGAAATTCCCGCGCCGACCCAGGAGTATCTTGATTTTCTATCGCGCGGATGGTCTGTCATCCCTTCTACGAGCTATAAGTTACCAGACGATGTGACGAACAGCTGCGCAACCACTCTGGTAATGGTGACGACCGCGGGAGCGACCGTTACTAGCCCTGGAGAAACGTGTGCTGGAGTGGATGCTGCGAAAAATTGTAAAACCATTGGAATTGGATTCATTCCTTACCTGGCCGCCCCGGCATCTGCCTTGATCGGTATTTTTCTAGGTCCCGATGCGCCGAACCTTTCACCGATTCCGGCTTTAGATTCAATCGCCTGGAATTTCGCCCGAAACTGAAACAAATGTTCTTTATTGGGGACGGCAAAACAACGGGAGGCGCTGTTCAGAAGTTCGTGGTTCCTCCGGGCGCCACTCGACTATTCTTCACCATTCACAATAATTGGGAGTGGAATAAAAACGCTGGAAAAATCTACGTGAACATTACCAGTCAGCTCCCGTGAAGACTTTCGTGAGTGACTATCCTGTGAGGGAGAGTTCGTTCAGCCTTTGCGTTTCTTTATAATAAAGAGCGCAACCGCCGCGACTCCGATGACACCATAGAGAATGAGGTCGTTATTCTGTGCCGCGCGTTTCGGAGCGGGTGCATCCGATCCGCCCTGGGGATTCACGCCTGGGAAAACGGTCTCGCCTGAAATCGTGGTGGGGATATTCGGCTGGAGTAAATTAGTGTTTGCCGGAGCGATGTTAATGCCGCCCGCTTTCCGGAAAACCTTCAGAGTATTCACGAGGTTATCGAAATCTTTTAAGTAGTCTTGATACTTTGCTTTCGCGATCGAGTACGTCACGAGCACACCGATGTCATCTTTAACGGTTGCGAGGTAGCGGGTGTAAAATCCGGGAATTTCAGACTCCAGGTGGAGGGCGTCTACCCAAGGGTGTCCATTCACGTTCAGGGTTTTTGCGTATTTTGGCTCGGATTTCAGTGCCTTTCCGCCCACGCTCGTAAAGGATTTCGTCGCCTTCAGATAAGTGAGGTACTGATCAAGCGAGTCTTGATCGCCTTTCAGTTTCGCCGCAAGCACGATGATCGCTTCTTTGCTCTTGGCAGGATTGGTGTTTTGGCAAACCCATTCTGCGACTTCCAGGTTACAAGCCCAGCCCGGCGGGAGTTCGAATTCGGTGAATTGGTTAGCAAACTTCGCCGCGTGCGCGCTCGGCAGGAAGGCAGTCATCACGATTGCGGCGAGGAGAGAATTTAATAGGGTTTTTTTCATAGCAGGTCCTTTAGACGGTTAGAAAAGTGGAAAGTCATTTACGGATTTTTTTTCACAGCGACGCGACGAGCGATGAATCCCGTCTGCACCCAAACTTCTTTCTTATACTGTCGCAGGTTCACGACTGATTCGTTCCCACTGACGCTGGTCACGATGCCGCGAGCGATCAGGTCCGATGCGACGCCATCGCCACTCACTCGGTAGATGTCGATGGTGTTGCCTTTGTCGATGCCGTCCGATTCGCCGAGATCGATTTTAATGAGGTTTAATCGGTCGTTTGCTTGTTTTACGTGTCCTTCGAGGTCGTACGACAGACGAGCGCTCGCCGCGGACTTCTGTGCGGCCGAGTTTGAGGTGTTACCCCCAGAAAAACGAAATTGAGCACCGACTAAAATGCCGGTCAGCGCGGCCGTGGAAGTTCCGGAAAGAGGCATCACATACGTTGCGTAAACTTGATCGCCCGCGCCCCACTGGTAGCCGAGCGTCGCTCGGAAAGTCATGTAGGTAGAATTCAGTGCATCGACGACCAAACTTCGGCCTGCGTCCTGCGGATCCAGCACTCCGGGCGTGGACTGAGCTTGGGGAGAAAGAGTCGATGAAGACCCCGCATCGGTGGTCATCGACTTAAACCCATGAAGTCCGGCTCGGTAAAGTAGCCCGGATTTTTCGGGAAGTCCGACGATCTGGAGTTGGTAGGGAATAGCCTTCGAGTAGTTGTTGTTCCGAGTCGTCAGTCCCACTCCTCCGATGAGGAAAAGGCGGGTTCCGACACCTTGGTTGATCGGCATCGTTCCGAATCCCGCTAGAGTGAGATCGAAGGTGCCGTCACCGCGGAGAGGTTGGCGTGGATTGCTCGCTCGCGAGGAAACATTATCGTAAAGTGGAAAGTCGAGCTGGAGTTGGGCATCGAGTGCACTGGTTCTTTTCACGGATCCGTCAGCGAGGCGGATCGGCGCCGATTCCCAAACCCGGTAGTTCGCGCCGACGCCTTGCTCGGTCAGCCCCGAACCGCTGCCGGTTAAACTGGTCGTCTCAAAGGAGACAGACGCAAAACTGACTCGTCCGAATACCGAAAGCGAGCGAGTCACTCCATACACTGCAGTGAGATCGAAACTCGTTTTTTTGTAAGAATTCAACCCTGGAACCACCACCTTAGATCCGGACGCATCATAGTTGTCTTTGGTCGAAAGGAGGGAGGTTTCCGGAAGGATGCGCCACGAGTGCCCATTCTCCCTACGGTTTTCAAATCGGAAAAGAGACGTGGCAGAAGCCACTGCGGGCGTGAGCGCCAGAAGTGCCGTAGTGGAGAGTCTCATGAGGCGTGAAGAAAAGGGGCTTTGCATCGTTAGACCTAACTGGCTTTGGGTTCGGGGGAGTCGTTCCGGCTGCTTTACTGCTACCTGCACTACGACTGTACTGCTCACAGTGTGCCACAACGAAAAAGGCAGGGGCAACCCTTGGATTTCAAAGCGCGTTTCGAGATTTCTTTTTCGTACTAAACGTGGCGCGTCATGTGCCAGTTTCGATGCATGGGACTCTACGAAGACGCACTGGAATATCACTCACGCGGCCGCAAAGGGAAAATCGAAGTGGTTGCTTCGAAATCCGTGGCGACCCAACACGATTTAAGTCTCGCTTATAGTCCCGGAGTTGCCGAGCCCTGTCGGATGATCGCCGAAAGCGAAGACCAGGTTTATGAGTACACCGCCAAAGGAAACTTGGTTGCCGTCGTTTCGAACGGCACGGCGGTTCTCGGACTCGGAAACATCGGCCCCTATGCCGCAAAGCCCGTCATGGAGGGAAAGGGTGTCCTCTTCAAAAAATTCGCTGACATTGATGTCTTCGACATCGAGCTAAACGCCGTTTTGCCCGCGGATGTGATTCGGGCTTGCGAGATGCTGGAACCTACCTTTGGCGGAATTAACCTGGAAGACATCAAGGCTCCAGAGTGTTTCGAAATCGAAGAGGCTCTGAAGAAGAAGCTGAAGATTCCCGTCTTCCACGATGACCAACATGGAACAGCCGTGATTTCCGGCGCGGCGTTTTTAAATGCGCTCGAACTCGTCGGTAAAAAGATTAGCGAAGTGAAAGTCGTGTTTACGGGTGGAGGAGCCGCATCGATTGCGTGCGCGAACCTTTATCTGAACCTCGGCGTGCGTCCGGAAAATATCTTGATGACCGACATCAAAGGCGTGATCTACAAAGGTCGCGTTGAAGAAATGAATCCGTATAAGGAGCGCTACGCGGTCGACACAAAAAAGCGGACGCTCTCCGAAGCGCTCGAAGGAGCGGACGCGTTCATCGGATGCTCAGCCGGAAACATCATGACCGGTGAAATGGCGCTGAAGATGGCGAAAGACCCGATCATTTTTGCCATGGCGAACCCGGATCCGGAGATCTCGCCGGAAGAAGTTTTGAAAGTCCGATCGGACGCCATCGTCGCCACGGGGCGCTCGGATTATCCAAACCAAGTGAATAATGTTCTAGGATTTCCGTTTATCTTTCGAGGGGCGCTCGACACGCGCGCGAGTGCCATCAATGAAGAAATGAAAATGGCGGCCGTGAAAGCGCTGGCTTCGCTTGCCAAGCAAGACGTTCCCGAAAGCGTCTCCCGCGCTTATTCGGGAGCGAAATTCCGGTTCGGTCGGGATTACCTGATTCCGAAACCTTTCGATCGTCGCGTGCTTCTCTGGGTGGCGCCGGCCGTCGCACAAGCTGCGATCGACAGTGGCGTGGCGCGGATTAAGCTCGACATGCCGAAGTACCGCGAACGCTTAGAGGAGCACCTCGGTTCGATCTACACGGTTATGCGCGGGATTAAGCGCCGAGTGATCGCTGGAGTTCATGCGGGAGTCCATGCCGACAGTGCCGGACCGACCATCGGAGTGGATGGAAACCCGATTCGTGCACTGCCGAAAATCGTGCTGCCTGAGGGTGAAAATCTGAAGATCATCAAAGCGGCAAGCATCATGATCGAGGAGGGGATTTGCGAACCGATTCTGCTCGGCGACGATAACCTCGTACGTGAACGCATCGCGGAAGCCGGACTGACCGAGGCACTGAAGGGGATGAAAATCATCCGCCCATCGTCCTCGCCCTACCGCCAGGAATTTGCGAACAAGTATTTCGAGCGCCGATCCCGCAAAGGGGTCACTCCCGCAACCGCCTATCAAGTGATGCGCCAGATGAACTACTTCGGCGCGATGATGGTTCAGGAAGGGCATGCGGACGGAGTCTTAAATGGAATGACCCAGTCCTATTCCTCGACCCTGAAGCCGGCCATTCAGTGCATTGGAACGAAGCCCGGGAAGCGATTGGCTGGAATTTACATGTTCATTTTTAAAAAGCGCGTGCTCTGGCTGGCGGACACGACGGTGAACATCGATCCGACGGCCGAAGAACTCGCGGACATCGCGATCGAGACCGCGCGGATGGCAAAACAGTTCATGGTCCAGGAAACGAAAGTCGCGATGCTCTCTTTCTCGAACTTCGGATCAAGCGATCATCCTGCTGTTTTAAAAGTTCGGAAAGCCACCGAAATCATTCGGGCGCGTGCGCCTGACATTACGGTAGACGGCGAAATGCAAGCGGACACCGCGCTCGTTCCGGAAATCTCGCAGGAGAGCTTTCCTTTTAACGGCGTTGCCGGCGACGCAAACGTTCTGATCTTTCCGGACCTGCAGAGTTCGAACATCGCGTACAAACTTCTCGCAAGGTTAACCAGCGCTGAGGCAATCGGTCCGATTTTAATCGGCATGAATAAACCGATGATGGTGCTTCAGCAAAACAGCGACGTGAACGACGTAGTGAACATGGCGGCGATCACGGCGATGGAAATCCAGATGAGAAAAACCGGCGCGATGCCGCGGGGTTGAGAATTCGGAATTTGGCGTGATCGGATAACCCTCGGCGGTGATGTTTTCAAACTGGACCTCGGATTCCGAGGTCGTCCCATAGCCCTCGGGAAACCGAGGCGATTCAGAACTCAGAGGATAACTTATGAAAAAAATTATTTTAACCAAAGACGCCCCAGCTCCGATTGGCCCTTATTCCCAAGCGGTACGTGTCGGTAATTTGCTTTTTTGTTCGGGCATGATCCCTTTAGTCCCGTCTAGCGGAGAAATCGCCCAGGGCGATGTGAAAGCCCAAACGAAGCAAGTGATGGATAACATTGCGGCTCTTTTGAAGTCGGCCGAACTCGATCTTAGTAGAGTCGTCAAAACGACGATCTTCTTGAAATCGATGGCTGATTTCCCAGTGGTGAACGAAGTTTACGGAAGCTATTTCAAAGGAGAGTTTCCGGCTCGCTCGACCGTTGAAGTTTCGCGCCTTCCGAAAGATGTTTCGGTCGAGATCGAAGTCATCGCCATTTATTCCTAAAACGTAAGCTCGATGATGATGCCTCGGCGTCGACTCCAGTTTCTGGCGAGTCTCTCATTTTTCATCTTAGGAATTTTCGCGGGAATCTTGCTCTTTGCATTTTTCAAAGCGGGGGCCCTCTATGATTATGCCGACACGCTGGATGGGGCGAAGTTGCCCGCTTCAGATGCAATCGTCGTTTTAGCGGGGGGGCGAGGACGCATCGCTGCAGCCGGTGATTTTTGGTTCCGGTATTATGAACGGGAAGAGGGCGATTCGACCGAAGTGGCGCCCCTGCTTTACATTTCGGGCATGGGACCGAATTCGAACTGGGCGACTTTTGCGAAAAGCGTTCGTCCGGGAATTCTCCGAGCGATGAAGCCTCTAAATGTGGTTCTGGAAACAGAGAGTCGAAATACGGAAGAAAACGCGCTTTGGGTGGTGAAAAACGCACGCTTGCGCGGTTGGAAGCGAATCGTTCTGATGACGTCTCCTTACCACATGAGGCGGTCACGCTACATCTTCGGAAAAGTACTCGCTGAATCGGGGCAGAAACTCGACGTCGACACGCTCACCATTTACCAAGAAGCGTTTTCGTCCGAAGAATGGCGCGAGAGCATGAACGGGATTCGCGTGACGATGCTCGAGTACTTAAAATGGATTTACTACACGAGCTTCTGGGAGCCGGGACCGGTGCCTACTTAAAGGTTGCCAGCGGACGAGCAGGTTAGTCGAGTCCACGAGGGGAGTCGGAACCGCCTGCACCGTACACATTCGTGTAGCAGGACATCTCGTAGTAACCGGCGTTCGTGTGGTCACTGTTTTCGAGTTCGATTTTCACCCGTACGTTTTTAGAAGCGTGGCCGATCGCATCGAGGGGGAGAACGACGCTGTAGTTTGAGGATTCGTCGGAGCCTGCGTAAGCGACGGAGTCCGCTTCGTGGGGAACCGATGCATCGAGACTCATTTTTAAAACTCCGGAGCTGGCTTGGTCGCCCTCGCCATCGATTCCGCTCGATAGAAAGAGTGTTCCGGTGGCTGGCAAGTCATTTGCGGAATCGGCGAGGTTCAGCGAAATGACCACCCGGTCATTCGACTGGATGTCGTCGGGGAAACAAGAAAAGTTTTGGACCAGGGACGACGACATCAGAAGCGCAGCGGTTAAAAGCATGCGCGGAATATGATGCTCTTTTTACAGAAAAACAAGACCTCTCACTGATCGAATGCAAACACGGTCTTTAGTAGCATCCGATTTCTTTTATGTAGAGTGGAACGTCAGTGAAGCCTTCGGTCATATCGCAGGTGATGTTTCCGCCAGGGCAGAATCGGAAAGCGAAAGCGGACTTGATCCAGAAATCCAGTCCTTTGCCGAACCAATGGTCGAGCCCTTGAAGCATCGTGATGGCTCCGCCGACGTTCGGGGTAGGAGCAGAAATCGAATAAGGGTCTTGTGCGCAGTTGTCACTGTAGAAGTTATAATAAGGCTGTGAACTCAAATTCGACGCGTTCATAGCGAAAGGCTGCGAAACCACGGTCGGTGTGTCCGCCGTGTAGAACCTGTCGTACTGGGTGATCGTTTTTCCAGTATTCCCATCCGTCCTTGGTATCGTACATCGGTTAGCGTAGAGACCGCCATTCACATACGTGACCGGAATGAATCGACCTTCAGTCGCGCGGTAATTATTATAGTTCGTCCAACCGGATGGGCAGGAATTATTTGTCGAGCCTGAGGCGGTGGGGAAACTAAATTTACAAAATTGCTCGTTCAAACCGAGCGGGCCTTGGACGACGGTTCCACCGCCGACGGTGCAGTCGTTCACGTCGTGGACGTTATATACGAGCTTTGCTGGTCCTCCGCCACCGCAGGCACCCGGGCAGGCAGGAGATGCTCCGCCCTGGTCGGGACTGCAGGATCCCATTCCGGGGCCGGTGGAGTTCGTGCCATCATTGTAACAAGTCTTCGTTCTCGTAGCTAAATGGCACCAAGAAACCGATCCACAAGATCCAGAGAGGGGTTGAGTAACGGACTGATTACAAGACGATCCGCCCGCGCCGGTGTCAGTGGCCGTAATGACGTAAGAGCCTTCTCCGGCATTCGAAAGTCGGGCGGTAGAGGCGGTAACATTTGTGACGATTCCTTGGGGCGCGCCGTTCTTCGTGTAGCTAAAACTCATCGGCCCGATGAAAGTACCGGCAGTATAGACATTAATGGCGCCATTCTGAGCCGTGGCGTTACCCGGTTGGACCGGGTAGGTCGTCAGAGTGAAATTGCATCCTGGAGGAGGATTGCTTGCCCCAGGATTCGGATTACACATCGTTCCTGTTGGGTCGACGGAGTAACCTGCGACGCAAGTGAGTGGGCGAGTCGAGCACTGGCTGAGTGTGCTAGCTCCTGCCGGCGAGGTCGTGCTGACGGTTCCCGCTCCGGGGATCGTCGCATTCGGACAAGCCGCGCATGTCGCAGATCCAGGGGTCGACTGATAAGTTCCCGCTGCGCAAGGCGTGCAGGTCAGTCCGTCTAAAGAAGAAGAGCCGGCGGGACAAGCGTTACAGGTCGCCGCTCCGGGAGCAGGCGCGATGCTTCCTGCCGGGCAAGAAATACAGGCGTTCATATTCGTCGAAGGCGCATAGTTTCCTGGCGCGCAAGTAGAACAACTCTGGCCAGAAACGTAGTTTCCGGCTTGGCAATTATTCGCAGGGCACGCCATCGTTCCGCTGCAGTAAAGGGTGGAAGGGAAATAAGCAGGGACACTTAGCGATCGGTCGAATGATAGGGTCGTCGTATCGCAGACGTTCGTACGGGTCGCTGACTCCGCAGGCGTCAGAGAATTACAGCTCCAAGAATATTTACAAATTCCCCCGTCAGCGATTTGTCCGACCGGGCAATTAATGATCTGAGGCGGTATCGGATTACAGACGGGGACATTATTTATGCAGCTCGCTAAATATTTTGTGGGGTCTGGTTGGCCACTGGAATCCCGGCATTCGCAGTTCGCGTTTACAAATGTATTCGAAGCCACGACGGGCGTGCAAGACGCCGACTTTTGGGCGATGGGGCAACCGACTACTTCCGATCCACAGGCGATGATCTCCGCATCACAACGATTAAAAGGCATGCCTTTTTGGCCTTCGTAATAGCTGACGTTCACAAATCCAATTTCGTTTTGGCGGACGTCCGTTTCGGGAAAAGAAACATTCCCGCCGGACACATCCACGTCGACATACCGTCTCGCGCCGAGAGGATTCAGCGTGACCATTCTATTCATCGCGCGCTGAGATTCTGGAGCGCTCGCGGAATTCACCGTTCCGAATGCGGCGAGACCGTTGCACGGAACTGCGGGAGCACCGTACACCCGGCATAGGGACATCATCGTTTTATAATTCGCTTGGGCGCTAATCGAATTATTTCCCGCTACCGATGAAAAGGTTCCAAGCGTCGCCGAAGTTGCCGTAGGAAAGAGTCCGCTGAGCGGAACTTTAACGATTCCACTTTGCCGGGTGATGATCGGAGAAGTCGAGATGATGGTGAGGGCGTTATTCAAAGCATCGGCGTTTGGAAGAGGGGTGCAGACCACACCGAGCGCTACCGCTGCGGTGAGAATGCGAATTTTATGGAAAAGACTTCGGCGAAATTGGGAAGTCATCGGCATGGGAACCCCTCTGGTAGTCTGAGACTTTCGTTCGTTACTCAGTATCGGTTTCTATCAGTCTATCAAGATACCGGAACATTCCACAATCTGTGGCTAATTTGACTCATTACGGATGGCAGCCTGATTCGATAGATTAGACATCAACACGTCGTGATCCGGGGTTAAAATATGCTAGGCCGTCGGATAGCAGAGGTGTTTTCGTCAAAGTGTTGGCTTTTGCTTATTTCGAGCAATCGCAGCTAGAATGGGAGTCATGCGGAACGTGTTTGTGAGAGCAAGTCTGACCCTGAGAAGTGAAGAAGGGATCGGGATGATTCAAGTGATCATGCTCGGCGCTTTTTTAAGTCTGATGGCACTTTATCTCACCAGCAGTTCGACCTCATTTAGTAAAAGTATGAGTCGACTCCGAGCAAGAGACCAGTACGTAACGGGCAGGAATTTGGAAAAATACATGTTGGCGAATGGTCGATTTCCTGACCCTTCGCCTTCGCCCCCTTAATGTTCAAAGACAGCTAGAGAGATGCAGCAGGATGGATGATTTAAAGATCGGACCAGATTTGAAAAATTCGAGCGGTTTCACGCTGCTCGAGATCATCATTGCCGCAGGACTGAGTGTCGTGATCGCTATGGGACTGGCGATGTTGATGACTTCCACGACTAAGACCGAAACGAATATTCGCGTGAAGCAAGAAGCCTTCAGTTATCAGCAGCAAATGCGTTACGAAAGAAAAGTATCGCCGCCTCCACCGGCCGATCCGTAAAAGGGAAAGGGGAAACCATGAGATTACTTCTTCGACTTTTCCTAATGAGTTTTTTAAGTGCGGCGGGTATCCTATCGAGCCCGACTCTCCTTCACGCAGCTCCGAAATCTCTGAGTTCACTTTTTCCAATGGTTGGAAACATCTCTTTAGATAAGACCAAGATCTATCCGATATGGTCTCCAGAGTATAAAGCCTTGATCGATTGTCAGAGGGAATCCAATAAAGCCGCTTATTGCCCGTCGCCCAACACACCGGCGGTTGCTCGATTTTTCGAGTTGTCCGCAGGCCATACAGGAATAGACGAACCGTTCGATTTTTTGAATCGCTGCGTGGGAATGCGCGGATTTGAGCGTTATGCGAAGGATCAGGGGCCGGGTGGCGTGGTCGACTTAGGCAAAATGGTTCTCACTCCGACGGGGATCGATTGCCCGAGCTTGCAGCCAAACGAAATCGTCGAAGCGCATGTTGTAGCGTGTTTTACTCGAAGCACCGGCGCCTATTGCCAACTTGCCAGTGCCTGCTTCGAAGGAGCGGAAATGAAGGGGCAGTGTGGGAAAGATTATCCTGCTGAAACCATTTATATTTCGGGGACAGGGAATCCTCCGTCGAGTTCGACGCCCACGCCGTCTCCCACTTTGTCGATCACACCTCCCTCGCCTACCCCTACCAGTTCGCCTTTTGATTGCTCATCGGGGAACGTTTATACAGTTCAAGGTGTAGGCGGATGCGCCGATCCAGAGACATCGTATACTCAAACTAGTACCCCGGGAGCTAGTCAGTGCTTCTGCACGACGGTTACGATTACCAGTCCGTGTTTCTATTCATCTGATACGCAGTGCGCGCCCGACCCAGCATACGTTCCTCCGGCGGCAGTGAATTGTTCTCAGTACGATAACCACTCCTGCGACATTAATCCGGCCGTCTGCTTTATTTCGACGAATGCTTTCGGGTCTTGGTACGATCCGACTGGACAAGGCTTTTGCAAATGTCACGACGATGCTGGCTACACGCTCTCGGGATGTAACCCGGCTGCCACCCAGACGGCCTGCACCCAAAATCGCTGTCAGTCGATTTGATGAGATCTTATCAGAATGTTCGCACGAAATGATGAATCATTTTGCCTTTGCAAAATGCAGGTCCGTAAGCTTCACGGCTTAGCGAACTGAATTCCGTGGGAGGCGATCTCTTGCATTAAATTTTGAAGCGCGTGTGCGCGATGAGAAATCGCATTCTTTTCAGTTTCTGTCATTTCTGCGAGGGTGCGGGTCTCACCCTTCGGAACGAAAACCGGATCGTATCCGAATCCCATTTCTCCGCGAGGAGTGTCAGTGATCATTCCTTCGAGCGTGCCGGTTGCAGAAAGCGACATTCCCTCAATCACTAATACCAGGGTGCAAACAAATCGCGCTTCGCGATTTGCAGCACCTTTGAGATCAGTGAGTAGCTTTTCCACATTCGCCTGGTCCTGAGAGAGTTTCGAAGGTTTGCCTTCTAGGGATGCAAACCGAGCGGAGCGAACTCCCGGTTTTCCATCGAGGGCGAAAACCTCTAAGCCCGAGTCGTCCGCGAGAGAGGGAAAGTGGCACCCTTGGTTCACCAAGCGGGCCTTCGCAGCTGCGTTCTCTGCGTACGATGAATAAATTTCCACCATCCCGATTTTTTCTGCGTTCCGAAGAACGGAGTCTGCCTTCACGAGCTGAAGTTCGGGGTAGCGAGCGAAAAGCGCACGCATTTCTTGAAACTTATCCAGATTCGTCGAGGCCAGTACAATTTCGGGTGACATGCGCATAGTGCTTTTAGGCTAGCACGGAGAATGGGCCCGATCAAATTCAGACTCAGAGAGTGAGCGAAGCGAGACGTTATTCGTACTTCGCTTCATAGCGGACATCGCGAAAGACCCCGATTTCCTCTTCGGTCATGATTCCGGAGTGAATGAATGGATCGAAAATTTCCTGGATGAAAGCCCGGTAGAAAATGCTTTGGCTATCCGACGAGCAATTTGTTCCATCGATGTAACACGACTTGAAGAGAGCACGGACCGGGTCACAATCCGCATCCGTTCCTTCGAGCGAGTACTTCAGTTCGAAGTCCAGCGCGAGGCGTCCTCTGGCTTTGTATTTGTTCACGATCACGGTGTCCGCAAGTTGGGAGAAAGTGCCGCTATTGGTTTTTTCTTGAACCAAGCGACAGCCCGTGACCTCACCATACGCGGAAGAGGATGAGCCGAACGTGCCGGTCTTGTCTTGAATTTTTGTGGGAATCCCATTCGCAGTGTCCACGTGCGAACGGAGAGAGCCAAGGCCTTTAATGGGATCGTCGTAGTAAAGGAGGGTTGGATTTGCCATGACACTTTTTAAGAAGTCTGGAATTTGATTCACGGTTCCGTTTTGGTTCCTTGGATCTTCATGTTTCATCGTAGCGGAGAAGGCAACCGACTGCGGGAGGCTCGTGTAATAGCCTGATATCGTGTCGTATCCGCTTAGTTCCGTCGTGGTTTTAGTGCCGAACTTCCCGAGATCACATCCGGAAAAGGCGAGAGAAGCTGCAACCGGGAAAAGGGCGAGAGAAACGGTCGAAAGACGCATGGGAAACCTCCAGGCCTGGGATGAGGCCTACAGTTTCCTTTCGGTGCGGGCTGCTTTTGCTCGAGAGGTAAAATAATCTCGGCAAAATTTACCTGATTCGCACCTTACTCTTCCGAGGCTTTGAATGTCACGGGCACCTGGATCGTCTGGTCGCTCTCCCACGGGTCGAAAGGTGCCGCGGCCTTTACCGCATTGATGGCTTTTTGATCGAGATTCGGATCTCCGGAGGACGTCGTAATGACGATTCGATCGACCGCTCCGCTTTTACGGAGTGAAAGGGTGAGCAGCGCACGACTTTCGAAACGAATGTATCCGACGCCTTTTAAATTCGCCTGAATTTTTCGATGCATCTTCAAGAGATAAATTCCAAGCGCATCGGAATGATTCGAATTCCCGATCTGGTCAGAATGAGTATTTCCGAAGCCATTCTCGCCTCCCGCTCCGGCCTGTCCACTTGCGCCGATATTCCGGGGGTGAGTGTTTTTCAATGTGGTCGGAAGGCTGCGAGCAAGGGTCGCATCGTCTCGACTTTCACTATCGTTCGTGTCCGAGTCTGTTTGGGTAATGCTCTCGTTGGAAGGTTTGATCGGTATTCCTTCTTCGGCGGTGGAAAGCTGGCTTGCCGATGGTGCAACTGGAGCAGGTTTCGGAACCGTTGGAACGGACTGGGTTTTAGGTTGGACCTGGGATGTTTCGAGCGCGGTGAGAGGTCCGACGGTCATTTCTAAATGCGCTCCGGGCGAGCCGGTTTTTCCGGAAGAACCTTTTACGGAGGGATGGGAATAAGCCAAAACACCGATCAACAGTCCCGCGAGTGCCGCATGAAAAGTGAGGCTTGCCGCTACGTGTTTCACGTTTCCCCAGTTTCGCGGGACCGCTGTAAAACGAACTGTTTAAAAGTTTTATTCTTTTTAGACATAAATGTTCCCGCGGGATGGACGAGAAAAAGGGGAACTTCGAATCCATAGCCGCTGATCGGTTTGATGCGGCCTTCCCTGACGCGCTCTTTCGCTGAACCTGCGGGGAGTACGGCATAAGCTCCGAGAGTTTCGATCGCTGTCATCATCGAGTCGTGCGAATTCACAACCGTAACCACATTGGGTTTTTTTCGTTTAGAAATTTTACGAAGCCAGAGCTCACTCAGCAGGACGTCTGATTTCTCGTACGCAATGAAGGGTGCTTTCTCGATTTCTTCGCGCGCGGGTGTCCCGTCGCGATTAGGACCAAACAGAGATATTTTTTGACTGAGTACGGGGTAGGCGGCGAGGCCTTCGATAATCGGTGGATGCGAAACAATGCCAAATTCGATCCGCGAGTGGTTGATCATTGAAAAAATCGTGCTTTCGCTTTCGTAAGTCATTTCGATTGTGACTCGCGGATAGAGTTTTTGGAACTCCAAGCAAAGCGGCATGAAGAACGTTTTTCCGACTTCCCCAAAACATCCGAATTTGATTTCACCCACTTCTTCCTGCTCAGAGCGGGTAAATTTCGCGATGCTTTCTCTGAAAAAAAGGCAAGGCGGCAGGACTTGTTCTCTGAACCTCTGACCTTCCGAAGTCAGCGATACGCCGTGGCGGGTCCTTTGAAAAAGCTGAGCGCCCACTTCTTTTTCGAGGAGCTGAATTTGGCGGGAGACATTCGACTGCGCGAGATTTAGGCGTTCGGCTGCCGCCGAAAATGAAAGGGTTTCCGCCAAGACTTCGAAACAACGTATAAAGTCGAGATTCATCTCATCAGACCGCGAGCTGGGCCCCAAGTTCGATGACTTGGCTGGAAGGCAGGTTAAAGTAATCAGACGCCGAGGTCGTGTTCCGACTCATCGCCGAGAAACAGAGTTGTCTTGCCCGTTCGAAGAGCGAATCCCCGTTGATGATGAACGTTTCGCGACCGAGCAGGTAAGTGGCTGAATCTTTCGGAAATCCATTCATGTGCGAAAAGTAACAGCGAGAGAGCACTTCAGGCACATCCATGGCTTCCATAAACCCGTACTTCATGATCACGCGAGAAACATTGTGCATCATATCCGTCACGCGGACCCGTTCGTCCTCACGGACAAACGGAGCGTCTACGGTCGTGACGGTGACGAGTACGACGTGTTCGTGAATCACATGCATGGAGTCGACGAGCCGGGCGAGTACGGGCGGCACTTTATTTTCAGTCGAAGCGAGCACCACCAGGCAACCGG
Source organism: Oligoflexia bacterium (assembly GCA_014376785.1). Lineage (GTDB taxonomy): Bacteria > Bdellovibrionota > UBA1018 > UBA1018 > UBA1018 > JACMQW01. The sequence goes on along the minus strand of JACMQW010000010.1, from coordinate 8,386 downwards.
GAATCCGGCGAGTTTGTTTGCAATCGATTTCGTTAAAAAATCCATCCATCGTTTTGGATCGTTCGCGGTAGAATTTTGAAAGTTGGGCACGCCCGTATTGCCAAGTCATCATGACCAAGAAAAAGACCGAACCAATCATCAGCGGGAGGTAGCCTCCGTCCGGAATTTTAAGCAGGTTTGCATAGAGGAATGCGATATCCACGATTCCCATGAAAAGCACGAGAGGTAGGACTTTCCAGAGTTCCCATTTCCAGCGGTAATGCGCGACAAAGAAAAACACGAGAGTGGTCATTAGCATCGTGCCGCTGACTGCAAGTCCGTAGGCCGCTGCCAAGCGTTCAGATTTTTGGAAGCCCAGTACGATGGCAATACAAGAAAACGCGAGCAGCCAATTCATAAATGGAATGTAAACGCGTCCCTGAACATCTTCTGAGGTGTGGATGATTTTCACGCGGGGAAAAACTCCCATCCGGATCGCTTGTTGCGTCAGGGAAAACGCGCCCGTAATGAGGGCTTGAGAAGCGATGATCGCCGCTGCGGTAGCGAGCAAGATGAGCGCGTAGTAGGCGACTCCCCGACCCTCAATCAAGGAATAAAAAGGTCGAAAAGAAGCTTTTTCATCCTGTAAAATGAGTGCGGCTTGGCCGAGATAATTTAGCATCAGCGCGGGAAGCACGACCGTGCGCCACGCGATGCGAATGGGCTTTTTACCGAAATGTCCCATGTCTGCATAGAGGGCTTCACCGCCGGTGATCGCCAGAATCACGGAACCGAGTACTTTTATTCCGCTCCACCCTTCGTGCACGAAGAAGTGAGAGGCGTAGCGAGGATTAAACGCTCGCAGAACCACCGGGTAACCAATGATCTTTCGAACGCCTAAGAAAGCGATGACCGCAAACCAAACAAGGATGATGCTCCCGAAATATTTTCCGATGCGGGCGGTGCCGGTCCGTTGGATTGCAAAGAGCAGAAACAGAATCGTGATCGTTCCCGGAACCACGTATTGAACGTAATCAGGGTTCGCTAGTTCTAACCCCTCCATCGCGCCCAGCACGGAGATCGCTGGGGTGATGATCCCATCGCCGAAGAGTAAGGCGGCTCCCGCCACGGCGAGGAGGGATGCTGCGGCCAAAGTTCCGGCCGCATTGTACCGGAGGGGAGCGGGGACGAGAGAAAGAAGAGAAAGGATGCCGCCTTCGCCCTTGTTTTCGGCCTCCATCATAATCCAAACGTACTTCACCGTTACGACGATGATGAGGGACCAGAGGATGAGGGACGTGATGCCCATCACATTATCGTAATCGATGGGAACCGGATGGGCACCATGGAAGCATTCTTGAAAAGTGTAGAGGACGGACGTTCCGATGTCCCCGAAGACGACACCGAGCGCGGCAAACGAGAGCGCCAGCGTGGCTTTGAAACTTTTAGGTTCAGAGTGTGACATAAATTCCTAAGGGAGTGAGCGGAGCTCAGCGACGGAGCTCACCAGAAGCGGGGGACTCGATTTTTTTTCAATCCCCATGAAGCTTGATGTTTCCGGTGCGTAATGGTGTCCGGGGAGTAAAATGGTTTCGTTAGGAAGTTGCTTTAGTTTTTGGAGAGTCGAATACATCTCTTCATTACTTCCGGTGTCGAAATCGGTGCGGCCGCAGTCCCGGATGAAGAGCGTATCACCCGAAAAGAGGTAGCCGCCGAATTCGCCCTCAAGGAGGTAGCAGATTTCTCCGGACGTGTGTCCGGGGGAGTGGATCGCTTTGAAGGTTAAAGCGCTTTTCGCACCCATCGGTTTTAATTGTTCACCGTCTCGAACTGAATGGAAACGCGGAGATTTCAGACTGGTTAATCGGTGCTGGTCTTCTTGATGAACGTAGAGAGGCAAATCGGGATAAAGAGCTAAAATCCCCGGAACCCCCGCGATGTGATCGTGGTGAGAGTGGGTGAGGAGGATTCCACTCAGCTCGATTCCGTGCGCGGCCAAATCTTTCAGGGGGGTTAAATCCCGAGCGGGATCGATGATGACGGCCGACTTTTCAGTCCAGTCGATCACGAGGTAGACAAAGTTCCTCAGTGGACCGAGCTCGTATTGCGCGACGATTTCGCCCGGAATCAGTCCTTGCGCAGCGTGAGTGTTCAAATGCTGAGGGAGAGAAAGTGCCTGACCCATTTAGTTTTATCGGTTTCCTCTCTCCAGTATGCCCAGAAACATCCAAACGCTAGCGAGATTCTTTCATGCGACTGACTTGGCATTCGATTGGTCGATGCATCGAGTTATAGGTTACGAATGGGGTTCATGCCCCAGGACTTTCCAACCCTCATGAAACGTTATCGCGGTCCGCTCATTCTCCTGATTCTCGTGACCCTCGGTTTGAGTGCGGTCTTGATGGGCCGAACCCTTTCTCGGGGCGATGACTTCCTCGTTTTTTACCGAGTCGCCCAGCGGTTCTGGGACGGCGTTCGACCGTACGACTCGGTCACGTATGGGAACATGGTTTTCAAGTACCCGCCTTGGATCCTCCCGCTTTTTCTGCCTTTTGGTTTTATGGATCCGCTCACTGCGAAGCTCATCTGGGGGTTTGTGGAAGCGGGATCATTATTCGCGATCGTGATTCGAATCCACCGCGGAATTGGGCGACTGCCCGCGGTCCGGCCGGCAATCCAGGCATTTTTTCTCCTGACTTTTTTCGCGCTTTTCGGAAGTCATGGGATGACCGGCCAAATCACGCTTCTCGTGCTGGCGCTTGCCCTATGGATCGATCCCGTCCGCTCCTCATTTGCGAAATTTTTCATTCTGGCTTTCGCATTTTCCGCAAAGCTCACGACGCTTCTTCCACTTCTTCACTCCGTGAAAAGAAAGAAAATCATCCTGAATGTCTTGGGTGTGGGAGCCCTCTTCATTGCTCTTTCCCTTCCGATCTATTTTCATTCCTACAGAGGACATTACCGAGCACTTCGAACGGAGTGGTCCGCGGCGCTTTTTTCGGGCACCTCTGATGTGGACCGGGTTCGAATCGGTTTTACCACTCGCGAAGTGCAAGGGCTGCCCTCTTTTCTCCTTCGCGAGACGGGCTTGGATGAAAAGAAACCGAGGGATGTTCTTTTTGCGATTTCGGTTTCGACCGCATTCATCGTCGGTTTTTGGATCTTTCTTTCTCGGCGTTTAAAGCCTGAGGTTCAGTGGATCGGTTGGCTCGCTGTTTTACCTGCGGTTCAGCCGCTGGCGTGGTTCCACGTCTTTCTTTTCACCTACCCCATGCTGGTATTTGGAGCGGAAGAAGCGATGAAAAACCTTCGATGGAGGCGGGTCATCGGTTACGGTTTCTGCGCGCTTTTGATCGGCGCAGTGACTGCTAAAACGATGGGTGCGGCCGGATCCCGACTGGAGTTTTTATCCGTGAAACTCTGGGGAAGCTTAGCTGCGATTTGTATCTTTCGAAAAGATCTGCAATCCTAAGGTGAGTGAACCAAGGATTCGGCGTCACCATTCTTTCCAAGCTAGGGATTGGCTTCTTTCTTTCGGTGATCGCGGTAGCCGCTGTCTCTCGAGTTTCTTCTGCGTCTGCTCCCCCGAGCGTCTGCGCGAGGTACATCCACTCGGATCTGCACCGCGAGGTCTCTCGCGATCCCGATTCTCGCTTCGATTTTAAAAACAGCGGAGGACTGATGAATGCCGGAACCTGCTGGTGGCATTCGCGTTTCCAACGGAGCGTTTGGGCGCTCGCTGAGTTTCGGGCAAATGAGCCAAAACCCACTCGGGACGAAGCCGTCCGCTTAATCAATGGGTTGGCCCACTTCCGAGGTGTCCAGATTATCCCGGGCTACAGAGATTTCGATTCGTTTTCCGCTGATTTTAAGCCGGAAATTCAGTCCGAGTTAAACGCTTGGCAGTTGCGGGACGGGATATTGAATCAGTCCTGGCTAAGAGGCCTTGCCGGTCGAGCAGATTTGGGTCGCCAACCGGGCCGCATGCGCAAAATCATGGATGACCTCTACAAGTACACCCTGCGGGGGGCGGCGGAGAATTTTTTCCCGTGGGTGATGCTCCAACTGAAAGGCATCGATGCCCATGCGGCGCTGGTGATCGGAATGTCTCGATTGCCTGGAGGATACACGATGGACATCGTGGACAGCAATTATCCTGCGCTGACCTACACCTGGTCCTACCGGTACGGCGACGGTCAAGTTCGAGACTCGAAGTACGAGACCGTTCCGTATCGCGGACTGCAAAGGGATGTCACGCGGATACGGAAAATTCTCAAGCAGTACTGCAGCCCCAGTTCTGAGAAATCGAGTCGATGGCCTTCGACTTCGCTCTCTAACCGGGGTGCCGATGAGCCGTTTACTGCGGAAGAGCTGGTCGATGGAATCGAACCTTACCTTGGGAATGATGCCTCTTTTCGAGAAGACTAGGTGTTGGCCATCCAAAAGAATGAGTCCACATCAAATAATTCTGCAACTGGACCTGCGCGAATCCGTTAATTCGACCACTCCAGCATTCGTTCGAGCGGAGCCAATGCTTTCAAGCGAAGTTCTTCGCTCATGACGAGCTCGGGAGACTCATCTCGAAGGCAGAGGTAGATTTTTTCCAAAGTGTTCAGTTTCATGAAGGGGCATTCGTTGCAGGCGCAGTTTTGATTCGGCGGTGCAGGAATCAATAATTTACCCGGAGCCCGTTTTCGCATTTGGTGCAGGATGCCCTCTTCGGTCGCGACGATAAAACTATTTTTCGGACTGTTCTCTACATAGGTGAGGAGAGCACTCGTAGAGCCGATGAACTCCGCTTTTTCAAGCAACGATGCCTCGCACTCGGGATGGGCGATCAGTTCTGCTTCTGGATACTCGACTTTCAAAGCGGCAATTTTTCGTTCAGAAAAAGTTTCGTGAACCATACAGGTTCCCTGCCAAAGAAGCATCTCGCGGCCGGTTTGCTTTGCGACATAGGCGCCCAAGTTTCGGTCGGGAGCGAAAATAATCTCCCGATCTTTGGGAATCTTGTTCACAATTTTCACCGCGTTCGAGCTCGTGACGATCACGTCGGATTGGGCTTTAATTGCGGCCGAGCAGTTGATGTAAGAAACCACGAAATGGTCGGGGTGGAGCGCGCGGTAACGGGCGAATGCTTCGGGCGGACAGGAATCAGAAAGTGAACATCCTGCGCGAAGGTCCGGAAGGAGAACTTTTCGACTCGGATTCAGAATTTTCGCTCCTTCGGCCATGAAGTGCACACCGCTGAAGACGATGATGTCTGCTTCTGATTTTTTTGCGGCCTTAGCAAGTTCAAGCGAATCCCCGATGAAATCCGCGACGTCTTGAATGTCTTCTTCTTGATAATAGTGGGCGAGTAAGACGGCATTTTTTTCGCGTTTCAGCCGACCAATCTCATGTACCAGATCTATTCCAGATAACGCGTCGCGCATAACCAGTTCTCCTCAGCGAATGAGCATGAGATACCATATTAAATTGATGATTGCTGCAGGGGAGACCGTTCGGGTAGGGTGCGCGAATCTCATGAGGAAATGGTTCGAAAGTTTTAAAGCGAAAAGGGCGCATGAAAAAGCTGCGCGGTTAGCTGCCGATTCGGCAGCACGGAAACCGTCGGATGCCCAGGCCCTGAACGAATCAGACGGCGTTCGAGTCCTCAAGCACGCCGCTGCGATGCGAGTCGTTTTCTTCTATCCCGGTGAAGAAGGGACCTACGTCGATGATTGTATGGTGACGCTGTTTGAAAACGGAGTCGTTCACCTGCGGGCGAAAAGCGAAGAAACCACAACCCACCTTCATCACTGTGAAATTCTGTGGCGGTACGAAGTTCCTGCGGAAAAAGGCAAAGGCGACGGCAAAGACGGAAACCTTCGTGTCCTGAAATTTAAGTCTCGCGAAGGCGGGAATCGCGACCCCGAGCCGCCGGGTAACCCTCCGCCGGCGCATTAGGGTTTTTCATCATGCAAACTCGCTCCTCTTCTGAGACGGCCTTAAAAATGGCAATTGCGGTCTTCATGGCCGTTTTTCTCTCGTTCGCCGCACATCACGCGCACGCGAAAGACAAGGGTGCTCAGGGTCCTGAGTTGGTGGTTTACACTTACGACTCGTTTGTCGGGAAAGAGGGACTAGGTCCGATCCTGCAAGCGGCCTACGAGAAAAAGACCGGAGAAAAACTGAGGTTTGTGACGGTGGGGGACGCCGGTCAGCTTCTAGCCCGCATTCAGCTCGATTCGGAACGTAGGAAAAACAAAGCTTTCATGGAGGGCGCGAACGTCGTCCTTGGAATTGATCAGAATCTAGAGCCCAAATTAAAAGACTATCTGGTTCCAATCGATCGTGCGCGCGAGGGGGCTTTCATGAAGTTCGTAGACCGCGAATGGTGGTTGGGAGAAGCGTTCGTGCCGTTCGATTATGGCGTATTTGCATTCATAGCGGACACAAAGAAACTCCCTCCGGCTGACTTTCCTAAAAAATGGACCGACCTGCTGAAGTGGAAATACAGAAAGTCACTTTTGCTTGAAGATCCGCGCACCTCCTCTCCGGGTATGGCATTCTTGCTCGGGTCCCTCGCGGTGACCGGGGATGGATTCAAGGATTACTGGAAGGACCTTCGGTCACAGTGGAAAGTCCTCGCCCCGGGATGGACGCAAGCTTACTCCCTTTTTATACGGGAGGAGGCGCCCCTTGTTTGGAGCTACGTCACGAGCGAAGCCTACCACCGGACGACCTGTAAAAAGGACAACTGCTCCACTCCGGATCGTTACCACGCCGTGATTTTTCAGGAGGGCCATCCCGTCCAAATCGAGGGCGCGGCGATTTTAAAAGACGCCCCAGGTGGCGCGAAGATGCGGAAGCGTTCTCTGGAGTTTTTAGAGCTGCTCACGTCCGAACAGATTCAGACGGAGATTCCGGAACATCAGTGGATGATGCCAGTGCGTCTCGGCATAAAACTTCCTCCTATTTTCCAATCGCTACCGGTGGTCGCGAAGAAATTTCCACCCGAAATGGACGCTGAGAAACTCGATTCCGCATTATCGCTTTGGAATCAAGCGATCCGCTGATGACGTTCCGCCGAATTTTTAAAACCATTCGGTATTTCGGAATTTTCGTCCTGATCATCGGCTTTCTCATCCTTCCACTATTCGCCATCTTCTCCCGCACGGGCGGAGTTCTTCACGGCAGCCTCTCTCCGATTCTCGTGCCGGTGCTGCTCGTGACTTTGAAGCAGGCAAGTTTCAGCTGCTTTGCCTCGCTCGCGCTGGCAGGTTTATTCTGTTCGGCAGTTCGTAACAGCACGCCACTTCTAAACCGCTTGTTGCTCGGAATTTTTTCGCTGCCGAGTATGGTTTTAGTCGGCCTCTTCATGGTTCTAGCGAAGCGATTTAATTTAGAGTTCGGATTTTCTTTAGTGGTGGGTGCCCATGCTTATTTGAACACTCCGTGGATTGCATTGGCAGTGTTTGAGGCGCGGAAAAATTTTCCTTCCGAATGGGAACTTAGTGGTCGATCGCTCGGAGCATCGCGCGGGCAGATTTTTTTCAAACTGAAACTTCCCTGGTATGCCTCCCGGGTGGGCGTCGCCACCGCCCAAGTCTTCGCGTTCTGCGTGATGAGTTTTACGATTGTCCTTCTCTTGGGAGGCGGGCCACCGATGAGCACGCTTGAGACGGAAATCTTCGCGCAGATTCGAGGCGGTGGCTTAAATGTCTCCGAAGCCGCCCAATTTGCGGTGACGGAACTTCTATTGGTCGCGCTTCCCTTGGTGATTGTTTCAAGGCTTCGAATGAAGGGCTCCCAAGCGATCGCTGAGACGAACATCAGAGCCTCGGCACTTCCGGTAAATTTGAATCATCGGATCGATGCATCGGTCGGCACTCTGGTCGTCTTGCTCTGGCTAGCCGCCCCTCTGATGGTACTCGGAGCAGGGGTATTCTCTGACGGCATTCCTACGGGCGAAATTTTTGGTCTCGAGTTTGTGAGAGCTCTTGGCACGAGTTTTCTCATCGCCACGCTCAGCTCCGTCTGTGCTCTGATTTTCGCCTTGCTGATCTTTGCATCTCCGGGCGGAGTTAGGTTTCGTGAGGTGGTGAAGCTCTTTTCGATCCTTCCGTTGGGGATGGGCGCGCTAACCCTGTCGCTTGGGTTTTTGCTCGCTTACTCCCTCGCGCCATTTACTTTTTTGGATCCTTTTTCGGGAAATTTCACCGTCATCCTATTCTTACACGCCGTTCTTCTTCTTCCACTTGGGTATCGTTTCCTCGTGCCTGTCGTGAGCGAAGGAGAATCTATCGGACGGAGGAACGCCCGGTTTGCCGCGCGTTCGCTCGGCGGCGGATTTTTCACCGCCTTTCGGCGAGTGGAGTGGCCGTATTACCGGAAAGGGGTATCAGACTTTTTGAGATTAGCT
>JACMQW010000066.1 GCA_014376785.1 Oligoflexia bacterium | reverse complement strand
GGATGGGCTTTTTCGACTTCATTTAAAATGAGGACTCCCCCGCCCTTTCCTCGCCCTTCAAAGAATTCACAGAGAATTCCTTTGTCTTTGTCCGATGAAATCACTCCATTCGGCGCTCCGAAAAGAGCATTCATCGAATAGCCCCCGTCCATGTAGGCAGTCATGTCGATTTCCAAGATGCGATTTTTAGAGCCGTAAAATTTCTCGCCGATTTGTTCGGCGATCATCGTTTTACCGACTCCGGTCGTTCCTAAGATGACGACCGAAGCGTGCTGCCGTCCTCCGGAACGCGAAATGCCCGAGGCGAAGGTGTCCACTAAACCGTCGATCATTTCGCCTTGTCCGATCACCTTTTTACGCAGATCCACTTTGAGATTTTCGATGAATGCGACGAATGCCGGACGGTCCTCGACCATGACCGGCATCCCTAACTTTTCTTTCAAAAAGCCGAAGAGATCCTTCTGGCCAGGTTCCGTCAACGCTCCGTTGTGGAGACGAGATTCCTGGATCGCGAGATCCTGAAGAAGTTTAATCGGACCTTCGGGCCGGCGAACGTTCGGCCGGTAGTTCGGAGCGGTAGAAATAACGAGTTTCAGCAGTTCATCGCTGATCTTCGTATTGTATTTTTTCTCGATCACCGGCACCCAAGATTTCCGCAAAATATCTGCGGTCAACTCGGGTGTGAGTTCTTCAACTAAGATGGGCTCAATTCGGCGCATGATTGCATCATCTTTCGCGAGCGATGTGCCCATCTCTTTACCGGTCGTCGCAAAAATCAGTCGAACCGGATCATCCGACTCGATTAAAGGCTTCAGGCCATTTAACTGCCCTTTGCTCAAGGTGTGGGCCTCATCAATAAAGACAATAACTGGCTTACCAAATTTCCTTTCAGCAGCCTTCACCTCGCCGAGGTAGGTCTCGATCGCCTCCGCCATGGAGTTATCATCGTTCGATTTTGCAAGCTTCGCGATTCGAGATGCCGAAGTCAGAAGAATTACGGCGCCGTTTAATTCACTTTTATGGATTCCGTCGGGCAACTCCCCCATCAGAATTCGGTAAGCGATACCTTTCGCAACATCCGTTTTACCCACTCCCGCTTCGCCCATGAAAGTCGGGACGCGGCCTTTAATTCTTACCAGGACATCCAGCCCGGCAGTCGTTTCGGAGTCCCTACCCAAAACCGGAACCCAAGTTTGATCTCTCACACTTTTTTTCACGGCATCAGTTAAGGATTTTTCGGTCCCACTCACGAGTGACTTAAAGCCCTGAACCGCAGCCCATTCAGTAAATGTTTCGGCGGCGGGTAACCGGGGGTTCGCTACCTGACGAGTCATGCCTGAGGCAGCCTTATCGAACTCAGCAACCACATAGGACGAGCTCTTACCGATTTTCCCCGGGAGTTCAGAATACGCCAAGGAATGCAGTCGATTGAATTCCGAAATCTGTCCGGCATCTCCTCCGAGGCGTCCGATCGTCGGAAGGAGCGCGTTTAGAACGAAGGTGTTCGGAAGGGATTTATTCAATTCTTCTTTCAGGAAGGAAAGGGCAAGCTCGCTTATTTCCCAGTATCGGTGATTGGCAAGTTCGGGAATCGAGGCGGTAAACAATCGAGGATCGCCTTTTTGAAGGGAGATGAGTTTTAATAGGACGGCGCGGGCATCATCGGCTGCTTTGTCGCTCGATGCAGGTTTCCGATCCAATTTAGAGAATTTTTGAACCGTGTTATTCACCTGAGATGCAGCAGATGCTGTACCATTCAGTGACAAAAGTATGATCGCTGTAATTAGATTTGCGCGATTCGGGAATATCATGTGTTTCCTCTGGCATTCATTCGAGATTCATTGAGAACTAGTTTTTAAGCAGGTCATGACATTCGGGTCGGTTTCGTTCGGCGATCTTATGCAATTGGTCCATGAACTGATCTCTTGCCCGACCACCCGTCCTGCCGAGTCTGAACTTTTCGATTTGCTTTTGATAGGCTGGCCTTAGAAATTTCCAATCGAATTGGATAAAATCCTTCCAAACTGCGTAAGTGAGAAGAGTAGCCATCCCTACCCAAAGTTTTCCGAATTCATCAAATCCATGTGTCCACGCAAAACCCCCGATGGCTCCGTTTACTGCAAATAAAGACGATAACCCCAGTCGGAACTTCATCACTCGACTCGCTTCGGGAGTTATTGAGATTTTTGCTGATTGCGGTTTGGAAAGATTCAGCGCTGTCATCAGGCTTTGAAAGTAAGCTTCCTGCCTTTCGACGGAAAGAGTCTGAATGCGTTCGTGGGTCCAATTCGCAAGCAGCGCCTGAACTTTCTCACTCCCGCCTACGAGAGCGAGATGGTTTAGAGCTTCCCCATAATAGCGAAAGAGTTCAGTTGAAAATTCCAAATTCATCTCCTGCCTCGATGTACTGAGAGAGCGAAGTCCTTCGTCCAGAATCCCTATCGGGATTAATGCCGTACAAATTTCCTCCGAGAGCCAAGACGACCTAGCCGCGGACACGAGTTTTCGCACCGACGAAACCGAAATTACCGACTCCGGAAGTGAGTCAAGAACAATCATCCATTCTGAAAAATCAAGCTTCGCATTCGAGAAATTTTTGAGAAACTCTAACAGTTTGGGTTTCCCGACGTCAGCCGCTTGTACTACGAGAATCTGACTTCTAAATTGATTTCGAGCTTCTTGAGTTTTAAATCCTGCGATTGCTTCAGCCTGCTGAAGTTCGATACTGCTGAGTCCCGCAGAAATGAGGGTGCGAGCCGATAGAGCGGCTTCTTCCTCTCGTCGACTGGTAAATTCATGTTTTTGCACGACCTTGAAAGAGTATCCCGAAGCAACAATCGAATTGAGTAAACCAGCATTTCGGATTGACAGTACTGCAGTCGCTAAATTTTCATGAGTAGCTAGAAAAAGTTTATGCAAAGCTTTTTCTAGCCAGTAATTGTTGGTCGGAAGGACTTCGCGACGGCCGATAGCGCGAATTTGTTCCATGGACTCAGCGTCTGGTACCAATTCCGGAAGGTCAATCGCTTCACGCAAAAAGCGGAGCGCCATCGCTGTTTGGCTGTTACCGGTTAGCAATCTGCCCGACACCATGCCGGAGGGTTGATGAAAGGTAAGCTTCCCTTCATAAAAATCAACCATCCCATGCAATGGGTCCACGAGCTCATAGGGATTTACACGACTCTTATCTAATCCAGGACCCCCTGCTAATGTTGACTCCAGTTGGAAGCTTTCACTCAAGACATCCCACCCGCCCCCGAGAAGTGATGCGACTAACGGAGCTTGGTCATCGGGTACGACTAGGTCACGGTCCGACCATGTGATTCGAAGGAGATTTGCAATGCTTGGGACAGGAAGATTGACGAACTCATCGTAAGAATGAGTTTGAAGACTCTCATGAACCCAATGCGCTAACCCACGAAGTGTTCCCCCACTCAGATAAATCCTGCGCCACCTGGGGTCGAATCTTTGCTTGTCCCAAAGAGGCTTCAGTTCAGTTAACTCACTGCTCTTCAACTTGAGCAGGGTCTCGAACTGAGAATAAGTAACAAGATTTTTCAGTTCAGCCGCAAAACTGAGGGAGGTCGTTGCAAGCAACCAGAGGCATCCGGTTACACCGAGTCTGCTGAGTTTTGAGAGATTTCTGTGAGTAAATACACTGCCCATTTCAGAACTATTCGGGAAATCAGGGATGATTCTGAAGATGAATTTTTCAGATGAGCGCTGATTAGGGTGCCGTCAGTAAATTGGCACAACCTGCACTTCGAACCCTGGCTATCCATTCGGCGTATTTCGGATGGTGAGAAAGTTCTTGGGAATGCACCAGAATTTGATCCGCGATGAGTTGCGGTTCTACCTCATCGAAAGCAACGTCTACCCAACGAGCGAAAGCTGGTATCGACGCGAGAAACGACGTTTGAGACAGGGTTTTTTTCACTAACTCCGAAACGTCGCCATCGCTGAGTGCCGCTTCCACTTCGGCCTGGAACCGCGGGAGATTACCAAACGCGCCCTGGCTTAAAATTGCCGAACCAGGATAATAATCGGAACAACCCCGCAATACCTCCGAATAATTCATACTGATTCTCGAGCCGATCCAGTCCTCGATTGTCCCATAAGATGCCCCAGAGGGCGGGTGGGTCTTCATAAATTCAGAAACATGATCGAGCGCCTCCTTTTCATGATGTTCGAAGACAACGTCAAGAAATTGCGCTCGAGCTTGAGTACTCAGAAAGCCAGCCACCGAGCTGCTCGCAATCAAATCTTGGAAATTAAACCCGGCGTGAACGAGGGAAAGAGCGATTTCTCCAGACTTTAGTTCTCGTTCTGTCGAAAGGACGTGTCGTTGAACCTCACCGATTTTGAAATGATCGTCCGCTAGCCGATGTAAGAGTTTACTGTCCCGAAGAATGATGAGCGTTTTAGCCGCGTCCTCATGGGTTGCTAGGTAGAGTTTATGAAGCGCTTTATTCACCCAGTAGTTATTGGGTGATAGCCTTTCCGATTCGCCCGCCTTCGCAACTCGAGCGAGACTTTCAGTCGTCGTGTGTAACTCCGGAAGGTCGACAGCCTCTCTCAGATAGCGAAGCGCCATTGCCGTCACTGAGTTTTCTTTCAGTTGCTCGCCATTGATCGAACCGCTCGCCTCGTGGAATACGATTCGGCCGTGATAATAATCTTTCAGTCCGTTTAGGGGATCTACCACTCGAAAAGGATTTACTCGGCTTTTATCGAGGCCGGGACCTCCGGCCACGGTTGACTCGTTTTGAAAACTCTCCGAAAGCACGTCCCATCCACTCGTCATCTGAGTTTTTAACTTTTCGACTAGTGCGTCGGGCGCAACCAGATCTCGGTCTGACCAGGAAATCCGAAGCAGCTGAGAAATCTCTGGAACGGGTAGCAGTGCCACTTCCGAATAGGATTGGGTCTGCAGGCGATCATAGATCCAATGAGAAAGCCCCCGGAGACATCCACCGCTCACATAAACGTCTTTCCACTTCGGATCCCATACGCCGGCTGTTCTCAGCGGCGCCAAATCTGGAATATCTCCGCTCTTCAATTTAAGGAGGGTTTCGAATTGGGCATAGGTCACCACCCCGTCCAGCGGACGCGCAAACACGCTGGGAGTGACGAGGGAGCAAATCAAAACGGAAAGAATCAGTCTAATAAGTTGTGAGATGGCAATGGACATCAATCATCTATCGGAGTGGTTTACTCTCTACTCAAGGGTAGTCTTCATTCTAAGAGAAAAATGAGGCGTCAATTTTTCCACAGCTTAATCCATTGCTTAGCATTCGAAATCCATCAATGGATGAAACGCTTCAGAAGGTTTGTACAATCCTTTTGCATCGATCGACGAAAACCTATTTCGGTTGGGCGGACAGAGACCGAACGCAGGAGGAAATTTGGGAGCAAAACATCAAACTGATTTGCTAACCCGTACACTTCTAAAATTGTTTGGATTGAATAATAAACGGAGCGAGTACCTTCGGCACTTTTCGATTCGATTTTGGGATGGGTAATCAAATTTTTAATTAGAAAATCTTTATCGCTTGGAAATCCCTGAGGTTTCTGAAGAAAGTCTATTACTGATAACAAGCTTGGGTGGGAACCAAACCGATTTGAGTATCGTTCTAGAAGATCAATGGAGGCAGAAGCAGAATGAGAAGCTCCAGAATGGGCTCGAAATGGAATCGACTCTTTCACCATTTTCCAGGCGAATGACTGATCTGTATTGGGATTATCGATAGCCGAGGCGATCTGCAAAAATGCTGCCTCTCGAGCCATCATGTACTCGTTTGAAAACAGAAAATAAGCCGAATCTTCAGCTAAAAATCGCCGAAAAATGGGAGGAAAAAAATTCTCAAGTGTTTGATCGGAAGTCGCCCTCATTTGAAGCGCCGCCTGAAAATTTTCAAATCCAATCTGACGTGAAACAAATGCAAGTCGACTTTCGGATGAGGTTTTTTTCGCAAAGAATCTCCAGAGATTCTCCCTAGAGGCGAACATTTCAGCTAGTCGGTCTGCACTCTTATCCCCGACAATCAACGCTTTTCCCACGGCTTCGAAAATGGCAGGTGAAAGGAGCTCCGAAATCGACAACAAGGTTTCCCCTGCACTCAATCGTCCAAATGATTTTTCATCTCCGGACAGCGCTTTCGTCACGAGAAGGTTGGCTTTTCGACGAATAAAATTTAAAATTTTTTGCTGAACTCCTGGATAATCAAGTTCCTTCCATTGTTCAGCTGGAATTTTTTCCAAAAAATCATCGAGTGGTAATTGGTGTGGATCGGGAAAATGCGTTGACTGAGCCGGAGATACGTTCGCATGGTCAATTCCGTAACCCGCTTGGGCAGCCTTCTGATTTTCAGCCATCCTATGAACGAGCACATCGCTCAGAAGCGGCGTCCCGCTTACCCATTCATCGTGAATGCTTGCCCAAAACGGATCCGATTCGAATGCTGGCATTGAGAGAAATTGGGCAAAAACTTTCTCAAAAAGAGATTTATCCTTACCCGCCTCCATTTTTTGGTAAGCCGAAAAAATGGCCGGTTGCCCAGCTAATAAGTCAGCGGCGTGTCCGAAAATCGGAGTTGTGAACAGATAATCGAATAATTCTTGCGTTGCTATTCTTACGTAATCTCGAGCAAGTTCCGGCGAAATTTTTAGATTATATTCTGATGATTGGTATGACTTAGGAAATGATGTACGCCGAAGGCCCTTATTAAAGCCGTTCAATTGAAACTGGAGTTTTGATTCGTAGAGATCCGTCGCCGAAAAGATCTCCTGTAACGGAATGTGGGACGTCCCATTGATGATCTCGTAATTTCGAGCGCTCAGCTCCCCGGCAAGGCCCATACGAATGAAAGGTCTTTTCCATTTCTCCCAAAATCCGGTCTCACGTCCATAAGGCGTCGCAAAGCTCACAAATTCCTTTTTCAACGCTTTAGCGATCCAATAACTCTCCGTCTCGATTTGCGAGTGCATGATTTCATCGAAGACTATTTCAGAAGCCTGATCCCATTGATCCTTGGTTACCGTGATCCCCGGCAAATCCTCGGAAAATCGAAGCCATCGTAGCAACAATGCCGTTTTGCTATTTCCTGTCAAACCTCCTCTTCTTCCACCGCGGTAGTTCACAAATTGTTCTTCCGGGACATTGATAAACAGTAGTTCTCCCTTATGGTAAGCGGCAAGCGCTCCGAATGGATCACGGAGTTCGTCGTTCCGAACTTGGACTTTCTCGATCGCAGCCCCACCTGCTTTCTGGCTCTCAATCCAGAAGGAACTATCGAGCATATCCCAGCCATCCTTATCTGCAGGGGCCGTAAACCCTTCGCGAATGAATAAATCTTTGTCTGCACCTGCCTGCGTGAATTGGTTAATATTACCAATCCAACCATTGCAAAGTTGTTTGGGAGTAGACCCTGCTTGAAGCATTCGGTAGATGTAGGCGATGGTTCCCCGAAGTCCCCCACCTCCGAAAAAATATTTCTTATGTTGAATGTAGGGACTCACGTCAATAATGGCGTTACTGCATTTCCGAATTAGAAATTGAAAAGTGGGAAGGTCTACCCAAGTTGAAATGGGAGGTTCTGCTTGCACCGATCCTGTGGTTGCAGCGACCATCAACCCGCTTAAAACTGCCATTTGAAGACTTAGACTCGGTTTCCTCACTCTTTCCTCTTCGTATCCCATGCGCCGGCCGTTCTCAGCCGCGCCAAATCTGGAATTTCTCCGCTCTTTAATTTGGGGACGGCTTCAAACTGAACATAAGTAATCACCTCGTCAAACTTACGCGGATAGGCGCTCGGTGCCATGGAGGAGCAAACCCATAGGGAGATAGTCAGTCTTAAAAAAGAGGAACTTGCAAAGGACATCAACCCTTTATCGGAGTCGTTTAACAGCAACTAAAGTGGAGTTCTGATTTAGAATTGAATAAATTTTGCTTCAATATTTCAGTAAAATTAATCGTTCAATTTACCAAACCGCTCAGCTCATAAAAGGCTTAAGAAGGCGTGTGCATTGGCGATGAAGCGCCCTGCTAAGGCCCTTCTTCGTCGGAAGAACGGAAACTGAGCGTGGCGGAAAGTCTGTCAATAAGAGATCGAAACTTTCATCGAGTTGATAACGGTTGAGTAAGTTGCGAGTTCTCTCGTAAAGAGCCCGAGTTTTTTGCCCCTGTTTTGTTACTTGTTTAGGGTGGGCGATGAGATTTTGGAAAAGGAATTCTTTTTCGCTTGGAAAACCTCGAGGAACGTTCAGGAACACAGTAACGGGTTCTAACTCTGAAAAAACTCCAAAGCGATCCAGATACATTTCGAGAAGGTCTGTTGACCCAGTTGCTGAACGAAAGGGTATCGACTCTTTTACGAGTTTCCAGCTGAACTCTTGATTCGCGTCTGGTGCTGCAAGAGTAGCTTCGATTTCCGAAAAAATCGCTTTACGAGCGAGTCGAAACTCATTCGCAAGTACGAACGACAGGGAATCATCTTCGAGGTAATCCTGAAAACTGGCAGAAAAATAAGTGGAGAGCTCAGGATCTGAAAGCTTTTTCTTATGAAGTGTTTCTTTAAATTTCTCAAAGCCGATCTCACGCAATGTGAACGCTAGCCGACTTTCCTGCGATGTCTTCTGCGAAAATAGAGTCCAGAGATTAGCATTCGATGTGTACATTGCCGCCACCCGGTCCGTATTTTTTTCCCCGCGGATCATTCCTTCCGCCACTAGTTTAAACGCGGTAGGAGACGCTAATAGAGAAACGTCGTTTAAAGTACCGCTAGCCCGCAAGGAATTTAAAGCCTTCTCATCCCCCTCGACCGCTCTGAAAATCAGCGCATTCGATTTCTGGCTGATAAAATCTAAAATTTCTGGCCGGGTATCCGAATGAAGAAACTCCTTCCAATGAATCGGTTCCATTTTTTCGATAAAATCAGTGACATGGTTGATCTTGGAGTTTGGAAAGCGAGTCGCAGATGCGGATAGAAGTCGAGCATGATCCAATTGATCCGAAATCATTTCTGGTTTCCGACTGGAAACCATTCTTTGCATCAACGCATCGGTGAGCAGCGGCGTCGCACTTACCCATTCATACCGAATTTTTGCCCAGAAAGGGTCATCGGCAAAACGAGGAAAGGAAAGAAGCTTTGTAAACACCTCCTCAAAAAGACTTTTATCCTTACCGGCCTCCATTTTTCGGTAAGCCGAAAAAACAGCCGGTTGCCCTGCTAATAAGCCGTCCACGTAACCGGAGATCGGGGTCGTAAAGAGATAATTCACTAATTCTTGCGTTGCCGTCCTCACGTAATCTCGAGCAAGTTCCGGAGAAATTTTCAAATGATATTCTGAAGATTGATAAGCCTTCGGGAATGAAGAAAACCGATGGCCCTTGGCAAATCCTTCCATTTGGAAACGCAACTTCGATTCGTAGAGGTCGCTCGCCAAAAAGATGCTTTTTAAGGGCAGGTGGGTTGTGCCATTGATGACTTCGTAATTTCGGGTACTCAACTCGCCGGCGAGGCCCATCCGAATGAAAGGCTTTTTCCATTTCTCCCAAAAGTCGTTTTGGCGTCCATAAAGGGTAGCGAGGCTTAGGAACTGCTTTTTCAAGGCTTTGGCGATCCAGTAACTATCGGTCTCAATTTGGGAATGGGAAATTTCTTCGAAAACGATGCCCGCTGCCATATCCCACTGGGCATCGCTAATTTTTACCCCGGGTAAGTCCTCACTGAACCTCAGCCATCGAAGAAGCAAAGCAGTCTTGCTGTTTCCCCTTAAACCGCCCCCCCGATTTCCCCGGTATTTCGCAAACTGGTCTTCCGGCGCATCGATGAAAAGCAGTTCCCCTCGGTGGTAGGCGGCGAGCGCATCAAAAGGATCGCGAAGTTCGTCGTTCCGAACCTGGACCTTTTCGATCGCAGCTCCTCCCGCCTTCCGGCTCTCGATCCAGAAGGCACTATCAAGCATATCCCAGCCCTGCTTATTCTCTGGAGCCTTGAACCCTTCGCGAATAAAGAGGTCCTTGTCAGCACCCGCCTGGGTAAATTGGTCGACGTTGCCGATCCATTTGTTACAAAGCTGGTCCGACGTATAACCTAACTGCAGATTTCGGTAGATGTAGGCTACGACTCCTCGAAGCCCTCCCCCCCCAAAAAAGACATTCGGGTCTTCCACGAATCTGGGATTCAGATCCTGAATGGCGTTAGTGCATTTTCGAACTAAAAATTTAAAAGTGGGCAGGTCCACCCAAGTCGAGATTGGCGGTCCAGCATGGGCCTGGGTTGCGGCTGTGACGAGCATCACCGCACCTAAAATCGCATTTCGGAGACGAGTTGGCAGTTTCCTCATCTCTTCTCTTCGGATGGGGTATCTCCAAAATGAAGCGCGGGATTTTTGACAGAATTTTTCGCAGTTTGAATTGAATCAGCCCTCAAGTTTCGGTCCAGTTTTCCGAACTGAACCTTGTATGGCTTCACCAAAATCCACCCGCCGCTACCGAATCAATCCCCTCGAACTCGCCATCTTCACTTTAGTGACGGCTGGATTCGGCTACTCCGTTTTTCACCTTTTCCGCGACGCAGGGGAACTGCAGTTCGCGACCCTCGCCCCGATGCAAATCCAACCGAATCGTGGAGTGCCTGCTCGCTCGATCGCAAGCGTCTCCGCTACTTTTGATGGAGTGTCGACTTCTCCCCAGCGCATTCCCTTCGAGGTGAATTGTGCGGAGAATCCTGGTTTCCAACTCGGGGATAAAATCTGCCCTGGAGTTTCTCCAAAGCTCGCGCCGACCCCTCACCGTTAATCGAGTTTCTTTTCTACCTAGGATTCTCCCTCTCCCGCTCGATTAACTGAAATTTGAACAAGCGACGGCCTACCTTTCTGCTGGGGGCCTCAGATCGTACGCGTTTCAAGGACGCCCGCACACTGTTTCGGAGGCGAGTGAGACCCCGATTTCGGCTTTTTCAAGCGCCAGATAGGCCTTCCGCCATTTTCCTTGGGTCACGTAGCCATGAAAGCTCACAAAAGATAACGTGGCTTCACCGAGGGCCGGCAACCCCTTCCTTCCCACTCGATCATTCTCTAGAGCGTCTCGCGCCCATTGCGCTTGTTTTAATTCCTTCTCAGACCATTTTAGCCATTTACGAGACTCACTCTCGGTTGGTCCCTCCGGATGAGATCCCGTGAGTGAGGCTAATTTTCTTCCTGCTGGAGTTTCGATCACGGAGGCAGGTTCTAAATCCGTTCGGACCGAGTGGATTTCCGACTGACTTTCTCTCATGCCACGGCAAATTTCTTCCCGAGTTGGCTGGCAACCCGTGAGCAAAACCGCTCCGAACCCCAGAACAGCGGTCAGCTTAAAAAATAATTTGAACTTTTTTAATGCTGAAAAATTCAAGAAGGAACTCCTGCAAAGCTTTTCTAAAAGCCAATTTCTGCAGGTAATTCATCGGCATAGAATACTGGATACTTTAGGTCTTCTTTATACCTGATTAGTCGAATCAAGTATAACTCCGCGGAATACCTCACTTTTTTTTAAAGTTAGTTCGCCCTGCTCCGAAGAGTCCTTTGAAATCGGCAGGGATTGCCGGTGGGCAAGTTAATAGTGCCACCCTTAGATGAGGGTGGATGGATCAAGGAGGAATGGCATGTAACCAGATGGAGAATATTGATTATGGGTTTACGGATTAATACGAACGTACAAGCACTTGCAGCGCAACGCCACCTCGGCCTAAACCACGAAGCACAGAACCACTCTCTCGAGAAACTCGCTTCGGGCACCCGAATCGTACGCGCAGCAGACGACGCCGCAGGTCTGGCGATCTCTGAAAAAATTAAAGCCAACATTCGCTCGATGCGCCAAGCGGAGCGAAACGCGAATGACGGAGTGTCGCTTGTGCAAGTCGCAGAAGGCGGCATGAACGAAGTCGGCAACATCCTGACTCGGATGCGCGAACTGTCGATCCAATCTGCATCGGATACCATCGGCGATGTCGAACGAGGATTCATCAACAAAGAAATCACCGGCCTAAAAGACGAAGTGAACCGCATCGCACTTTCCACCGAATTTAACGGTAAAAAGCTCCTCGACGGTGCTTCGGAATCTCTCGACATCCAAGTCGGGATTAAAAACGACCCTTTCCAAGATCGTTTCGTCTTTAACGCAAAAAACCTTACTTCGACCCTCGCCGCCCTCGGCGTGGCCGGAGTCGATAACTCGACGAAGGAAAATTCCCAGAAAAACTTAGACATGATCGACTCCGCGATCACTAAGATCAACGGGAACCGCGCAGAGCTCGGAGCTCTCCAGAATCGCCTCCAATCGACGATTAACAACTTAGGCATCTACCGAGAAAACTTATCGGCCGCGAACAGTCGGATTCGCGATACCGATATCGCGGAAGAGACGTCTGAACTCACGAAAAACAACATCCTTTCCCAAGCGACGATTTCCGTCCTCGGACAGGCGAACAACAACAGTCAGCTCGCTCTGAAGTTGCTCGGATAATCCGGTTTCATAAAAGATCCCGTCATTTCTCATCGACTCAGCTAAAAGGACTTTCTCCTCGTACGGCTTATGCCCCCGCCAGGCGGCCAGGGATCGCGAGGAGAAGGTCCTTTTTCTTTAATTTCCATGTTAAGACCCGTTCTACATGCCAGCCCACGATTCGACCCAAAGCCGCGTTCCCCTCTCTGATCCTACTTACCGTTATGGGAAGGCTCGGAACCCCTACTCTGCAAAGCTCGCCGAATTTCCGCAGATCGCTTTTTCCGATCATGGGACGGAGGAATTTGCGGGACACTGGCGGAACAAATTCGAAACCGCGCGGCCTCACGGGGAGCTGCATGTTGAGATCGGCTGCAATACGGGACACGTCACTCGCGCTTGGGCGGAAAATAATCCGGAAAAACTTTACATTGGCATCGATTGGAAATTTAAAATCATCTACCGCGGTGCTGAAAAAGTCGCGGCGAAGGGATTGAAAAATTTACTCTTTTTCAGAGCGAATGTGGAACGTCTAAAGTTCATGTTCGGGCCGGGCGAGATCGATGTTCTGCACCTTTACTTCCCGGACCCATGGCCGAAAAAAGCGCAGTGGAAGAATCGCTTTCTGAAAGAATCGACCCTTCGAGATGCAGCCGTCGTTGTAAAATCTGGGGGCTTATTTCACATTAAAACGGATCACGCCGGCTACTATTCTTGGATGCAGGAAGAAATTGCAAAGACGGGCGATGTTTGGACGGTTGAGAAAGAAACCCTCGATCTTCACGCGGGAAATCCTGAACCGCTTAAGCTCGAGATCCCTGCCGTCACGCTTTTCGAAAAACTTTTTATTAAAGACGGGATTCCAATCAAAGCCGTTTGGCTTCGTCGAAAGTAGCGGGAAAAGACGCAGCAGATTTGAGCTGCTCGACGATCACTCTGCCAGATCGTGCCCGACCTGCTCAGACGCTTCCAACGCTTTCACCGGATCATTTTGCAACTTCCACTCGAAGTTATAACCTTTGCGGTCCAGACAGAGGGTGCCCGCTGCAATCATTCCCCCGACCACGCCCGAAACGACCGGAAATTTTATCACATCCGTTTCAAATCGCCTTTTTTGATCACGAGCGGAAATGGCATCCATGCTGTTTTCGTTTATGAAGAAATACCCGTAACCTTCCAAGGCCCCGATTCCCGCCCCGGCGCCGAAACCAATGAGCCCAGTCAGCGCACAGTATTTTCCGTTCTTGCCCGCCTTGGAGAACCCAATCGAAGTGAGCTCTTCGATCAAACGGGTCGAACGCAGGTCTTCGGCAAAAATTTCGATGCCGCTGAATTTTCCTGCCGCCCGGGCCCTTGCCAACCACTCCATTTGAGCACTGAGAAACTGGAGAAAATCCTCGCGCCTGAGTTTCTCAGATCCGCGGACTGGCAGCCCCGCATTCTTGAAGGTTAGCCGAACTTGCTCCCCGTCTATCGTCACGCGAGCGTCAACTTTCCAAGTGCCAAATCTGGCTTTCTTCCATTCGCCCGGTTCCCGAAAGGCCCGGTCTAAGGCCTTGAAAAAAATGATCTGGCGTTCTTCGCCGCGAATGGCCAGTCGCTGAATTCGGGAGGACTCGAGAATCGCACGTAAGCGCGGCGCCAGGGCACCCCGCAACTCCGCATCATTCCTGAGCCAGAGAGGGCACCCAAGAGGCGCCGCACCGGTAGAGAGCGGGAGGAAAAAGAGAACGAAGCCAATGAGACTGCGAGTTCGCATCCTTCCAGTCTAAAGGACAGTCTCAGATTCCTCAAAGTAAAGCTGGACTGCGAGGTTCAGCGGGTGTTTCGTAAGCAAATATGCGCGCCACTCTTCTGACTCTCCCCACTTTTGCCCTTCTTTTAACCGGAGGATTTATGACTGTGAACCCGATTGAATCCGCCTCTGGCGCAACTGTTATTGAATCCGCCTCCGGCGCAACTGTAGCTGATTCCGCCTCCGGCGGAAAAGTAGGAAGTAAAGTTTCTGAAAAAGTGGCCGCGAATAAAACTGCTACGAGTGTTTATGACTTCGAAGTAAAACGCATCAACGTGCCTGGATCGAAAGATCCTCAGGCGACCGCATTGTCTTCTTACCGGGGGAAAGTTCTTCTGATTGTGAACACCGCCAGCGAATGCGGTTACACAAAACAGTACAAAGGCCTCCAAGAACTTTATACGAAACACCAAAAAGCGGGTCTGGAAGTTTTAGGTTTTCCGGCAAATAACTTTGGTGCCCAAGAGCCTGGCTCAAACGCAGAAATCAAACAGTTTTGCGAACGCACTTTTAAAGTCAGCTTTCCGCTTTTTGAAAAAGCGAGCGTGAAGGGCTCTGACATCCAGCCGCTTTACAAATACCTAACCGAAAACGCGCCGGCCAAAGGCGACGTGAGTTGGAATTTCGAAAAATTTCTGATCGGCCGCGACGGCAAAATCATCGGTCGCTACCTGTCGAAAGTCGAGCCGGATAGTCCTGAGCTCGAAGCAGCCATTTCCAAGGCACTTGCAACAAAATAACCCAGAGTTTCCCGCGGAAGTTTTCGATGTTTACTCTAGAAAACGATGATCTAAAAAATAACGTTCCCGCAGTTCGACTCTGGCTATTGTCGATTTGCATCGTGATTACGTTAATGGTGTCGATCGGAGGCATCACGAGACTGACCGGGTCGGGACTCTCGATCACGGACTGGGCTCCGATCATGGGAGCCATTCCTCCGCTCGATTCCGAGGGCTGGAATCTCGCTTTCGCAAAGTACCAGAACATTCCCCAATTCAAGCTCGTGAATTCGTCGATTTCACTCGCGGAGTTTAAGACGCTTTATTTCTGGGAATGGTTCCATCGACTCGTCGGCAGGTTGATTGGATTCGTGGTGCTGATTCCTGGAGTGATCCTCTTTGCGAGGAAAAAAATCACGAAACGCCTCGCGGCCCGCGTGGCCATCGGTTTTCTCTTTGGCGGTGCCCAAGGTGCGCTCGGCTGGTTCATGGTGAAATCAGGACTTTCGGAACGCACTTCAGTCAGTCACTTCCGGCTAGCCGCGCACCTTTCCCTCGCTCTCTCGATCCTCGCTTATTTCGTCTGGCTGACGCGGTCCGTTTTTGTAGGTCAAACTCAGGTGAAATCCGACCAAGAAATCGCTGCTCGTTTTTTGCGCGGCAAGTTTCCTTGGGTCGCCAGCCTGTTCGGTCTGCAAATCACTTACGGTGCCTTCGTGGCGGGCATGAAGGCCGGAAAGGCTTTCAACACATTCCCCCTCATGGCGGGATCGGTCATCCCTTCGAACTTTCTCAGTTTCGAACCCGCTTGGCTGAACTTCGTCGAGAACCCGGCCACTGTCCAATGGATCCACCGAAGCCTCGGATGGGCGGCCTTCATTGTGGCAAATGGGCTTTGGATTTGGATTCTAAAATTAAAAACCCCGCGGGGCGAAGTGAGACGAATCGTCACCCTGCTCGCCCACCTCACGATTTTCCAATTTCTAGTCGGTGTCCTCACGCTCGTTTACGCCGTCCCCGTCGCCCTGGGAGTGCTCCACCAATTCGGGGCGGCTCTCATCGTGATGGTCCTCACGCTGATGGCCCATACGCTCAAGCGATTTAACGCGTCGCACACTCCTTGAATTCTGGATCGGAATCAGTCAATCTGGACCACATGGAACAAGCCAAAGAAATGCTCGATAAAGTCCTCGGAAATCAGGTCTCGGCCTTTCTATTTGTTTTTGCTTGTTCGGTAGGTGCAGTCACCGGAATCGCCGGATCTTTCTGGGTCGCATACCAACTCGCGATTTTCTTCGGCGCTTATTAAATCTTTCTCGACGGCCGAGCCCTTCCGTTCCTGCCTATTTACGGCATATACCGAAACGTCACGAAAGCCTTTTCGCCCGGTTTCACTTGAACCGTTTTCGCTGGAAGTGGTGACGCACCCAATGGTGAGAGTTTAACCGTGTAAGTCCCACCCTTTACGGGGAAACGCGCGACTTGAAGGTCCCGGGGCAGTAAGTTCCACGAACGCGTGTCGGCTTGATCGGAAGCGTCCAAAGCGAGAGCAAGTAAGGTTCCTAACCCGCTATCCTTGGTTTTCGAATTCACATAAGCGCCCAGTCCGATTTTTAGGCCAGCTCCTGCAAGTTTCTTCGCGAGTAAGCCGCCCCATTTTTCTCTGAGATTTTCGATGGCGACGGCTTCGATATCCATGAGCACGTTTGTTTTTGCCTCGAAAGATTCCCCGGACGGATCAGAGGAAACGGAGGCCATCCCCACCTTCACCGGATTTGCGCGCGGAAAAAATTTCGGAATGGAATGAAAACCCGCGTCAGGAATCTTGCGCGGTGAAATCCCATTTTCGTAGAGAACGACGATTTCCGCTGGGCGTGCTAAAGAGACCCGCGCTTTCGCCGCGTTTTTTTCAGCCTCAGTGATGGGAAACTCTTTTTCCCATCGTTCCCTATCGTCCCGATCTCCCATCTTCCATGCCATGGCCCAGAGGTCACGTCCAATGCCTGGGAACTTCGGAAGAAGTTCCGCAGTGAGTTTATAATCGACGTAAGCGTCGTTATAATTTCGGTCCGCTTCATAGAGGATTCCGGAGAGGTAACGAGCAAACGCGTTTTGAGCGTACTTTCGCTTTCCTTCGGTATTCATCAAATAGAGTTTTCGATTCACTCGCTTTGCTTCGACAATCGCGGATTCGCGGTCCCCTTTTGCGGCGTAATCCATCGCGAGGTAGACGTTGATGAGAACATTTTCAAAATCTTCACCCTTGTACTGTTTGATCTGATCGGTGGTGAGTAGGGTCGCTGTCTCGGTAGAAAGGCTCGTGTAATCTTTGATTTCCGCGGTTTGATCGGCGAGTCGAAAAGCTTTAATCGCTTCATCCACTTTCCCAGCCGAATGCTCGGATAAGCCGAGGTCTAAAAGGTAGAGCAGGCCATCCCGTCCATCGACGCCTTCCTTCTCGAGACCTGCACGGAGACGCGTCGATGACGCCTCGTACCTTCCTGAACGAAAAAGTGCATCGCTCTCCGTATCGTTCATTCGAGCGCTCGAGCAGGAAAAAAGCCCAAAACAGCTCAGAATGCTGACCAGGAAAGCGATGCGACGAGTCCGTGAGGCGGTATGCATTCCCGTTAAAGGCCGATGCTACGACGGCGGTATTTTTTACGGAGTTCTTTCTCTTCCGTACAGTCGATCTCAGACGATTCTAAATTCGTCAGATTCATCGTCAGCTTGTAATAAATAAATTTATCGTTCCCGACTTGCTGGATATTCGTCGCCATCGCTCCGCGGAGGACGTAGTCTGCACCGGTTTGTTTTCCGCGCTTCTTGGCTTTCTCTTTCGCCACGTTTCCTGCTTCATTGTAGCGGTACTCTTCATCGAG
This sequence comes from Oligoflexia bacterium, assembly GCA_014376785.1. Lineage (GTDB taxonomy): Bacteria > Bdellovibrionota > UBA1018 > UBA1018 > UBA1018 > JACMQW01. Next base: position 58,791 of record JACMQW010000066.1, on the reverse strand, counting down.
CGTTCCACGAGCTTCTTTATCCACAAACTTTACCCGACGCGTTTTAATCAGCGCCGTGCGAATTTTGTCCGTCAGAGACTGCATGTCGATGTGCTCTTCGGTATTGTTCTTGACCCCGTCGACAATGACGACCGGACGCTGCGCCGCTTTATCGATTTCGGGGCAAGCCACCATCGATTTCACCATGGTATCCGCCATGGATTGCATGTCAGCTTCGTTGAATTTATCGTCGAGAAGTTCGACTCGCGTCGGATCGTCATACTCCCCTTTGGTAAACGCCTTCGGGCCACAGGCACTGAGACCGAAAGAAGCTGCTAAAACCAAGAAATACAGGGATTGACGCGCACGCATAAAAGTTCTCCTCCATCTGAGATGTTCCCACATTTAACGGTCCCTGAATCTAAACAGCAAGGTCGAATTGTTCCCTGGAAACGCCTAGCACCGTATGATTACATCCCGGCTCAGGAACTTTTTTCATGACTGACCTCGAATCATCCCTATCGCCGGAGATATCACCGGAAAAGCGCTCTGCTGAGGTTTCTGAAAGCGCAGCATTTAGAAAACAGTTTCTCTTCGTCCAGGGTAAAGGCGGTGTCGGAAAATCTACCCTGGCACACGCCTATGCGCAGGTGTTGTCGAAGAAAGAAAAGACCCTTCTCGTCTCCATCGAAGACCCTCTGCGGGCCCCATTCGACCTCGCCGTCCTTTCGCCTACCCTCCATCACTTAAACAACGAAGCCACTTCTGCTTTCGAAGAATACGCAGGAATTAAAATCGGTGCTCCGCGACTGGTGAAAGTGTTTCTCCAAAACCGCTTCATGCGCTACCTCGCAAAAGCTGCCCCGGGAATTCGTGAACTCGTGCTGCTCGGTAAAATTTGGTACGAACGAAAAAATTACGCTCGAATCGTGATCGACATGCCAGCGACCGGGCATGGCTTAACGATGTTCCAATCGCTCTTCAATTGGGGCGCACTCTTCGATGGCAGTCCACTTGCGAAAGATGCAAGCGACATGATCAAAACGTTTTCAGATCCAAAAGAAGTCGGTCATGCGGTCATTTCTCTAGCCGAAGAGATGCCACTCGTGGAATCTTTAGAACTCCGCGACCACATCGTTCGCATCTTTCCGAAATCCGACATTTTCTTTGTGGCTAACCGGTTATTCCCTGCACCGACGTCGAATGCGGGGCCTTTTTCGGAAGCATTGCCCGAGGCCCGCACGGCGGCAGAGCACGCTTATCGGAAGTCTAGGCTCGAGAAAGAAAACTTGGCGGAGTGGAAAAAAATTTCTTATCTCCGTGTTCCTTTTTTTCCGCCACGAATTACCCATTCTTTTTCGGGTGTGGTGGCGGAGGTAACGGCGCTCCTTTCAAAAAGCGAAGGTGCAAAATGAACAAAAACGCTGCGCAAAGTCCAGGATTGGAATCTGCCATTCGCCGTCGCCGCGTCCTGATTACTTGTGGAACGGGCGGTGTCGGCAAAACCACCGTCAGCGCAAGCCTCGCCGTAAGGGCTGCGTGTGAAGGGAAACGAGTAATCGTGATCACCATCGACCCCGCAAAACGTTTGGCAACTTCATTGGGGTTAGAATCACTCGGCCACGAACCGACAGATCTAACCGCCGCGCTTGAAAAAGCGTCGGGTAGAGAGGTTTCCGGAAAGCTTTTTGCGCTGATGCCAAAAAGCGCCGAGAGTTTTGAACGTTTGATTCGCTCACTGACGACGAAAGAAGAAGCCGTTCAGCGCATTTTCAAAAACCCAATCTTGAAAACGTTTTCACAAGAATTTTCCGGCACGAACGAATACCTGGCCCTGGAAGAGTTGATGTATTTCTACTCCAGAAGTGATTACGACTTAGTCATTCTGGATACACCTCCGAGCCGTAACACATTATCCTTCCTCGAAGCGCCCCAACTCATGGCGAAATTTTTCGAAGAAAAGTTTATCCGTTTTCTCGTCATACCGGCGAACCGTCTGCTCGCATTCGGTATGCGAAAAACCTTTAGTATTTTGGAGAGGCTGACCGGAGCTGGATTCATTCACCAGCTTTTTGATTTCGGTGGGGCGATGTTTGAAGTGCAGGAAAACTTCTTAAAAAAGTTACATGCGATCCACGACCTGCTCGGATCAGACGAAGTGGGCTTTCTCATGGTGGCTGCACCAACTCCGGAGAGCGCTCCCGAAATCGGTCATTTCCTTGCGCAAATCCGAGAACGCGGATTTCATTTTGATGGCGTGCTGCTCAACCGCTCGCTTGGCCACCTCACCACGAACACCCCTCCCGCGGACGAGGCCGAGAAACTCATCGACGCACTGAAAGCTCGGGAGAATGTGGCTTATCAGGATTTAAGAGCTGCTGCAAATGCCCAGCGGGGAAGTGAACTTGAAAAACTTTTTTACGTGCGAATTCCAGAACTCGCGCGTGATGTGCATGGACTGGAGGACCTATACCATGTTTCGCGGCTCTTCGAACCTGCACCTTTGTAACTGGTCGCGCATGCTTGCGCTCCTTTTAATGAGTTTGGTCGGGAGCTCACTTACCGCACATGCGGATTACGACGCTCCTCGATTCTTTCCCATCCCCTCACCGTTGCCGTCCACTAGTCCGACGCCTCTTCCGCCGAATCGAAGCGTGGATCAATCGTCAATTGAGGAAAAGGCAAAAGCACTCGCACTTTGGAATCAAGCCTTGGAGAAATTTTCCGCTCGCGACTACCACAGCTCCGCAAAGCTTTTAAAGGATTACGTCGACCGCTACCCAGCTTCCCCAGAAGCATTAGATGCCCGTTCTTTCCTTGCTCAAAGTTTACTTTTCTCAAAAAATCCGAAAGCGGCAATTCCGGTTTTCATTTCGGTCGTCGAATCCCGCGGCAATACCCCCTTCGGAAACGAAGCTCGAATTTACCTCGGTCAATCCTACTTGGACGCTTCGAAATTCACCGAAGCCTTCCTCGTGTCCGAAGAAATTTTGAAGCAGTCCGATCTCACGATCACGATGCGAGCGAAAGCCCTGTTGCTTCGCGCGCACGCTCAAGCGGGCATGAAGCAAAATACGGAAGCAGAAAAAACCCTCGTCGCCTTTCAAACCATCGCGGATGATGATCCTGAATTAGAGCGCGAAACTGCAGGATCCTTTCTGATTTCTCTGCTTTTGAAAGGCAATCACTGTGACGCTCTTCCCTCCGGAAAAAGTCTCCCCGAAGATCAAGTTCTCGATCAAGTGGCGCGGAAGGGAATTTGTGTACTGGAGATGGGTACCTTGCTTTCTAAGGCATCAAAAAAACTGGACGAAACCGAACTCACCGCGGCGACAGATACTTTTTTGACTTCGCTTCGTGATTACCGAAAAAATTGCGCGCACCCTCCACTCGCTCTGGGGAAACGCGCAAAATCTAAATGGACCGCGGCCCAAGGCGAACTTTCAGAGCGGCTCCGAGAAGGGTGCGACAGTGTCGGCAAATTAGTGCTCGAAACTTTCCGGGACCGACAAAACTTAAAGAAAACGATGGCGAAAATTCAGGCGGAACCTTTATGAGTGAAACAAAACCTAAAAAATCCATGATTGATACGAACGATCACTTCGCGTTTAAAAAGAAAATTGCGGATCAAATTCGCTCTAAAGAGGTGGAGATTCAATCTTGGTACTCCGCTCACGCAAAGAACGCGCCCCCTCCGCTCTATAATTCTGTCGACCTCAGGGATTCGGGATTTAAAATCGTTCCAGTAGACAGCAACCTTTACCCGGCGGGATTTAATAATGTCTGCCCGGACGATCACCGAACGGCACCTCCGATATTTCGGGAAGCGCACTATTACCGAGCAAAGCTGCAGGGGATCGGTCATCCAAAAAAGATTCTGATCATCCCTGAATTTCACACCACGAACCTCTATTATTTGGAAAACTTACACTACCTCCGAACGCTGGTAACGAATGCGGGCTTCGAGGTTCGAATCGGCTGGCTGTCTGATCCGGTGATTAGCGAAGCGACCATCCTGACATCGATGACCGGAAAGGAAATTTCGGTCGACCCCCTCGAAGTGCACGATGGAATCGCCTCGGTAGGAAGTGGCGATCAACATTTCGTCCCAGATGTGATCCTGCTGAACAATGATTTTTCAGGTGGTTATCCTCCCATCCTGGACGAGATTCAGCAGCCCATTCTTCCTTCCCACCGGCTCGGATGGCACACGCGCAAGAAGAGCGAACACTTTCGCCACTACAATCGCCTAGCAAAAGAATTTGCTGAAATCGTGGGAATCGATCCTTGGATTTTCACCATCGACACTGAAGAAGTGAATGGAGTGAGTTTCTCGGAAGAAATCGGGCTTGATCGAGTCGCGGAAGCCACGGAGACCGTCCTTGCTCGCACAAAATCCGCATACGAATCTCGCGGCATTAAAGCCGAACCGTTCGCTTTTGTGAAAAATAATGCCGGCACTTACGGCATCGGCATTATGGTCGTCCATTCAGCAGAAGAAATTCGGACCATGAATCGTCGAGCGAAAAATAAAATGTCTATGGGTAAAAATAAACGCGCAATCGATTCGATCGCTGTCCAAGAAGGCATACCGACCGCTACTCTGGTGGACCGACTCGCCTCGGAGCCGGTGGTCTACCTCTTCGGCTGTGAATTGATCGGTGGATTTCTCCGGACCAATACAGAACGTGGAACCGAGGACAACCTGAACTCTCAGGGAATGGTCTTTCGCATGCTCTGTATGAGCGATCTGCGGGATGAATCGGAAGATCCGCAAACGGAAGAAAATGTTTTAGAGCTCGTCTACGGATCAGTGGCCCGCCTTTCCGCGCTCGCCACTGGGCTTGAATTAAAAGAACGCTTAAGCACCCCAAAGGAGATTTCCTATGCCGCACTCTAAAGTCCACCCTCATGCGCTTTCCGCGATTGGCAATACACCGATCGTTCGACTGAATCGCGTCGCCCAGGAATCGTCTGCGAATTTTTTTGGCAAACTTGAATTTATGAATCCCGGCGGCTCCGTAAAAGACCGCATCGGGGGCTACCTGATCGAGGACGCGGAAAAGCGAGGAGCGTTGAAGCCTGGCGGTGTGGTTGTTGAAGCGACGAGCGGGAACACGGGCGTCGGGCTGGCAATGGCGGCGGCGATTAAAGGGTACCGATGCATTTTCGTGCTTCCCGATAAGATGTCAGCTGAGAAGATTAACTTTCTTCGCGCGTTCGGTGCAGAAGTGGTGATCACACCTTCCGGCGTAGAACCTGAAGATCCAAATTCCCACTACTCCGTCGCACGTGCCATCGCAGCAAAAACGCCGAATTCTTTTCTCGCAGACCAATACGACAACCTCGCGAATCGACGTGCCCATTACGAACGCACCGGGCCTGAAATTTACTCCCAGATGCCCGAAATCGACGCGTTGGTCGCGGGCATGGGAACCGGTGGAACCATCACGGGTACCGGTCAGTATTTGAAAGAAAAGAAGCCTAGCGTAAAACTCATTTGTGCCGATCCGGTGGGCTCAATCATTCACGACGTGTACACTCATGGAAAACAGATTTCACCCACTTCGCCGTACAAAGTCGAAGGCATCGGCGAAGATTTTATTCCTAAAAATTTCAACCTGCCGCTTTTAGATGCCGTTGTTTCAGTAAACGATCTCGAATCCCTGACGATGGCGCGGAGACTTCTGCTCGAGGAAGGACTCTTCGCAGGAACATCTGCAGGAACGGCCGTAGTAGCGGCAAAAAAATGGGCGGATAGCCTGAGTGAAAAAGCCGCAGGGTTGAATATCCTCATCATTCTTCCTGACAGTGGAGACCGTTACATGTCGAAACTCTGGAATGATGAATGGATGATGGAAAACGGAATGCTCGACCCCGGGAAACCCGGCATGCCGAAAGCCACGCTCTCACACGGCGCGAAAACACCGTACGGCCTGAAGCTCTAGGCCGGTTACATCGATCACGACCGAAACTGAATGACTCACTTCGAATGGCTTCTCTCGGGACGCCCACATTTTAAGGACTTTCATGACAAAATCGAATCTTCATCCTACGGCCCCGCTCGCTAACGGTTTTGGCACACGCGCGATTCATGCGGGACAGCCACCGGATCCTCGAACGGGCGCTGTGATGACCCCGATTTATCAGACCAGCACCTATGCGCAAGAATCGCCTGGAAAGCACACGGGATATGAATACTCCCGGACGGACAACCCGACCCGCACGGCGTACCAAGAATGCTTGGCCGCATTGGAAGGAGGAAAACATGCCCTCGCCTTTGCTTCTGGCTTGGCCTCTACCGCTTGCATTATTCAAACGCTCAAGGCAGGCGACCACGTGCTCTGTTGCGATGACGTTTATGGCGGGACTTACCGACTCTTTGAGCGCGTATTCAAACCCATGGGAATCGATTTTACCTTTGTCGACATGACCAACCCAGAAAAGCTAGAAAGTGCGTTCACTTCGAAAACGAAGCTCGTTTGGATCGAAACTCCGACGAACCCAACTCTGAAATTAGTCGACATCACCGCCGTATCGACCGCCGCTAAAAAACACGGCGCCCTTTCCGTCGTGGATAACACTTTCATGTCTTCCTACTTCCAACAGCCGCTGGCCCTCGGCGCTGACGTCGTGATGCATTCGGTAACGAAGTACATGAATGGTCACTCCGATGTGGTCGGAGGGGCGCTTATTACGAGCAATAGCGAACTTTACGACCAGCTGAAATTTCTCCAAAATGCGATCGGAGCCGTCCCCGCTCCGATGGATTGTTTTCTCGTCATGCGCGGATTGAAAACTCTGCACGTTCGGATGGAGCGCCATGCCCAGAACGCTCAGAAAGTCGCGGAATACCTCGAAAAACATCCGAAAGTCGAACGCGTGATTTACCCGGGTTTGAAATCTCATCCTCAGCACGAGCTGGCAAAAAAGCAAATGTCGGGGTTCGGAGGAATGATCACCTTTTTCACGAAGGGCGGGCTACCCGAAGCACGGGGCTTTTTAGAGCGCGTGAAACTTTTCACTCTCGCTGAAAGTCTCGGCGGCGTGGAATCTCTGATCGAACATCCTGCCATCATGACTCACGCAAGCATTCCGCCAGAAAATCGGAAAGCGCTCGGCATCCATGACAACCTCGTGCGGGTGAGCGTGGGCATCGAAGATTTAGCGGACCTGATCGCGGACTTAGACCAAGCACTCGGTTAACGGGTGACTTCGCCCCAGTCGTAATACTGATCGTTTGCGGGAACGCCGGGGTCTTCACTCTGTGAGAGGTCATTGTCCGCTATATAGACGTTTACCTTTGCCTGAGTTTGCTCCCATTCGTCGAGGCAGGTCGCGGTATAGGAACGCATGCTTCCACCTACGTAGATTCGATTTGCGGAGGCATCAAAGATATCAATCGCCGGATTGTCTATTTTATTGCACGCTAAAATATTTTTACTTCCGATGCGTTTTGAATTAGCGGAATCGAGTGTTTTCGAACTCTCAAGCCCAAACGTCGTTGAGAAGTAGTTTCCTACCGTGGTCGGAAAATCAGAATAAATGACCGTGGCAGCGCCGTAATAACATCCAGCGTTTGTGGGTTCGCCAGTCACCGGATTCAGGATGCTGCAGTCGATGGCGGTCGGCGTGGCCGTCCAATTATTTTTAAAAGTCGCGCTTTTCGAAGCCACGTAATAGGCAGGCTCGAAGAGCACCCGCTGACAGAGAAGGGGGTTTGTGGTGCCGAAGGTGAATTTGAGTTTGCTGAAGTGCAACTGCCCTTCCGGAATCCGAATCGTGCAATTCGTAGTCGGAGCGGCGCCGGTAGCGACGTGGCATTCGCCTTGGCGCATGAAATTCGAATCGGTCATTTCCCAAGCTGAATCGACCGCTAGATAGACATCTCCGCTCAGACCCGGCGTCGTGATGGGCGCAGTGGGAGTTCCACCGTCACCTACTAATCCGGTGTATTTCGAGTCCACTGCCGGCTGCAAACAACCCGATAAAATGAGCGTTCCTAAAAGTGGAATGAGTGAACGGACCATGCGCGGTATCTCCCAGAAAACATATCGGAAGAATTCACGTCGTCATTAAAAGAACTTCAAGACGCGACAAAAAACTTCAAGACGGCATTCGATTGGCGACTTTCAAAGGATTAAAACGCGTTTTCGTAGCCAAAAATTCTGAATGACACCGAAGCACCCGCATTACTGTAACCGTCATCTGCTTGGGACGTGACGTAAAAAGCTTCGGGTGAAATCCCGTAACTCACTCGGGAGTCTTTCGAATGGCCGAGGATGATGTCGATCGTCGCTTTCGCTCCCACCGCCAAAATTGCGCCCGTTTTTTGACCGAGAGAGGCAGGACTCAAGTTGACCCCTCTTTGGACTCCGACGAGCGCCATCAGAGAAACAAAACCAAACCGAGGCCCGAGACCGAACATGGCTTGGTCGATCGTCGAAGTCGTCGTGCGAGGTGTTCCCAGAAAATCGAGTTGCGCCTGCATCGTCGAACCCAGCATGAATCCGATGCCGGCGCTGTAGCCCAGTCCACCTGACTTTCCGGTAGACTGACCCGCTGGTGCAGACGCGGCCATTGTGGCGGCACCCAGCGTGTAAGAACCTTTCGTTTGGAGACTTGCGTAACTTGGGCCTAGGTAAAGCCAGAGAACCAGTTCTTTTGCATTCAATCGCTCACCGACGCTCAGGTCGGTGATTTCTCGGGAGCTTGAAAATGCCGGCGCATTGTATTTTTGTTGAGTTGTTCGAACCGGAGTGACCTCTGAAAGTCCGACATCCTCCGGAACGAGCGCGGGAGGTTCGGCCGCTTCCGCATTCAACGGCGGAGCTTCTTGCGCGGGTTCGATCATCTGTGGAGCTCCCTCTAGCGGAGGAGCGTCTCCGATCGCGTTCGTTCCTCCGAGGTCTTCCGGAGGAGGCGGGAGTTCCGCGCCTAACTCCGTTCCGGGGGACGAAGTGACTTCGGTTTCCGGAGGTGGAGGGAGGTCGTCTGCGAAACCCCGGGTTGCGCAAGTAAATAAAGTGAACATCGTCAAGCCAAGAACGCGGAGCTTAAAAATTCGCATCTTATTAAGCATCCGTGAGGGTCGCCCTAAGATCAAGTGTCGTGCGCTCTTTTAAGCTTTTTAGGATTTGAGAGGTGCGTGATGATGAAACCGGCCCCGACTTGTACCCACCCTGGTTTAAGGAAAAATTTCATGAGCTACCTCTCGCCCTTCTTGCTCGTTATCAGCTCCATTCTCGCCTGCACTTTCTCATTCGAACAAATGGCTCACGCGGGTACTCTGGAAAGTACCGCTCTCATTCGTTCCGATTATCGGCCGGGAGAAATCGGCCGCCTTTGCGATTCTGCGCTGGAGGCCGCACGCCAAGAAATCGACACTCTGAAGAAGAAGCCCTTCCTCTCGCAGTGGTGGATTAAAAACTCTCTCCTCGCATTCGAAACCGCGATGGCTGATTTTTCAGACCGCGTGGAACCACTCACCTTTTTATCGAATGTTTCGACGGACGCCGGACTGCGGGCGGAATCCACTGCCTGTGAAGAAAAAGTCGGTCAGTTTCTTCCGACGCTCTTCGTGGACCCGGCCCTTTACCACACATTAAAGCGTGGCATCCCCTTTTCAAGCGCGGAACGTAGACTGCGGTCCGAAACGCTGAGGGAGTTTGAAAAGAATGGAATGGCGTTGTCATCTGACAAACTTTCCACCTTGAAAAACCTGAAGCAAAAACTGGCCACTCTCCAAACTCAGTTTTCGCAAAATTTAAATAATGATGTGTCTACAGTTACTTTCTCAAAAGACGAACTCTCCGGAGTACCGAAAAATTTCGTGGATCGAATTTCCCACCAGGATGGGAAATTCGTCGTCACCACGAAGTCGACCGATTTCATCCAAGTAATGGAAAACGCTTCGAACCTTCAAACCCGTCGTCGCATGTTGTTTGCGTATTTGAACCGCGGAGGAGCCGAGAATACCAAGCTTATGGAAGAAGCCATCCGACTTCGCAGCGAAATTGCCAAGCTCCTCGGGTTTTCAAATTGGGCCGACCTGCAAATCGAAGGAAGAATGGCGAAGACCTCAAAAATCGCGCTCCGGTTTTTAGAAGGGCTTCGTGAGAAATTAAAACAACGCGCAAAAATGGATATCGAAAAGCTCGCTGAATTTAAGCGATCGATTCACCCGGACGCTACGAGCGTCGAAGCGGCCGACCTTCCTTACCTGTCCGCCCAGTTGAAAAAGAAGAACTTTTCTCTCGATGAAGAAGTGATCGCTGAATATTTCCCCCTCGATTCCGTGATCGACGGACTCTTTGATACTTACTCGACGCTATTCGGAGTGCGGTTTGTAGAGGTGAGGAATGCTCCCGTATGGGCGACCGGAGTTAAATTGTACGAAATACATGAAAGCAAAACCGGGGAAATAAAATCGTATTTCTACCAAGACACGGTTCCGCGGCCTGGAAAATACGGACATGCGGCTGCGTTTTCACTCATCAGCGGTCGAAAAACTTCATCCGCCGAGAAAGACGGTTACTCAAAGCCTGTTTCAGCGATCGTGGCGAATTTCACTCCCCCTTCAGTGAACCGACCCTCGCTTTTAAAACATGAAGAAGTAGAAACCCTCTTTCATGAATTCGGACACATCATGCACCAAACTCTCACAAGCGCGCCCTATGCCTCGCTCTCCGGAAGTTCAGTGGCTCACGATTTCGTCGAAGCCCCTTCGCAAATGCTGGAGAACTGGGTTTGGAATAAGGACGTGCTCCGGAAAATTTCCAAGCACTTTAAATCGGGCGAAAAAATTCCGGAATCTCTCATGAACCAGATGATCTCCGCGAAAGATTTCAACCAAGGCTTGACCACCATGCGACAACTGCTCTTTGGGCTCTTTGACTTAAAGATCCATTCAAGCGGAGGCGGCGTAGACGTGACTTCGACGTACAACGATATGTACCGCGACCTCTTCGGAATTCCCGTCTTAGAAGGGACGCATTTTCCTGCCGGGTTCGGACACCTCATGGGAGGTTACGATGCCGGTTACTACGGCTACCTCTGGTCTGAAGTTTACGCCCAGGACATGTTTTCGCGGTTCGAGACGGATGGTCTCTTCAATTCACAGACCGGAGCAAAATACCGCCAGGCCATTTTGGAAATGGGAAATATGCGGGATGCAATCGACCTACTAAGTGACTTTCTCGGGCGTTCTCCCCGCCCAGATGCGTTTTACCGACTCCTGGGAATTACCGAACCTAAATAATCTTGTATTTCGCTCTGCGTCCGCATACTGATCAGGAATGAAAAAATTAAAGCAATTCATCCGTCGCCTACTCAAGGGTAACGGACGCATCGCCCTAGCTTAAGTCCTAGGCTAGTCGCAGCAGTTTCGCGTCCACGTCAAAAACGAGGGCAGTACAGTCTTGCGTCGGCAGATCCTCCGGATCGGCCATTTGCTTTTTCACCCTAAAAACGAGTTCATTCGTAATGTCGGCAGAGTCTCGAGTCCGGTAAGGATCGAGCATTGCTTTCGCTTCATGCAACCCGCCACAAGCTTCAATAAAGCCATCGCTGAGCAAAACAATTCGGTCTTCGGGCTGAAAGATGATTTCTTTTTCGATGTAAGCTGAAACATCGGAATTCGCTAAACTCAGTGGATCTCCATGAGACGAATGAATCGTAAAGTCTTCGCCTTTACGGGCATGAAGAAAGGCAGATCCTCCGAGGTGGAGGTATCGAAAGCGAAAATCTCTGCGGTTTAAAACTCCGTAAAAAAGCGCGAGTCGGTCTTTTTCCTTCAGTCCTAAAACGAGTTCATCTGCAATCAGCTTAACCGTGTCGATACTGGAACGCGCTTCATCCCGAGATAACTTCATCGTCATTCGCATGAGGGTCGAGAGAAATGCACTCGATAAACCGTAGCTTGAAGAATCAGACATCAGGATAGAAATTTTAGAAGAGTCCTTCGACTCCGCCAGGTCGAAATGATCTCCCCCTTTTAGCCCCGCCAGGTAACGGGACCGAATCTGGAGACCGCGCACCGCGGGATAGCGATTCGGAAGTTTTGCTTTCTGAAGCCGTTCGGCAAGTTGCACGTCTTCATCGAGACCGGCAAGGAGGTCGTTAAAGGAGCGATGTAAATCGCCGACCTCACTCCACATCCGAAGGTGCTGATGAAGTCGAAATTTACTTTGGACTTCGAGACGACGGAAGGGCGCTAAAATGAGGTCATCGACTTTATCCGCTACTTCAGAATTCCAATCAAATTCCTGGCTTTCATCTGACCAAATGAGGAAGACGCTTCGACCAAATCGATCGACGGTCGAAAGCAGTGATTGAAGCTTGGGATGTTCAGCATCAATCATGAGCATGGCGCCCCACTGATCGACATTCGCGGAACTACCGCATTGAAAATCAAATTCATCGGAAGTGGCTCCCAATGTTTTTCGAAATGCGTCGATCCATCGCTTCTCGAGGGATTCAGTTACTGCCAGAACCGTGATCAGCCGTTCAGAAAAAGTGCTCATTTAGATCGCCTTGAAAATAATTTGGAAGAGATACCGAATGTCTCGGATCGGAGTTTTACCGTTGCCTAGGTCTTCACTATACCAAGCAAAATGGGCTTCTGCGCGCGAAGTCTGAACGCCAAGACCTGCAGTGGGATAACCGCTGCCAAATCCCGCGCGCAAAGAAAATCGATCGACGATCGATGCTTCAGCACCGAATGCTGCGTGTGAAATTTGGCGGGAAGCGGAAGTGTTCGTCAGGTCTCGGTAAGCCGCCTGGGTCGAAAGCTTAAGACTAGGACCGATTTTATGGGTGAGACCGAATGAAGAATCAAACGTCATTTTTTCGTCGGACAGAGTTCCGCTGGAATTTTTTGCCAGACCGATCAGCGTCCCGCCAGAGAGGTGAAGACCTCCTATATTTCTCGCAACGAGGTTGATAGAGGGCTGGTACACAAACGGCAAACTCACCGCAAGTCCGACAGTTTGAGAAAATCCCTTGCCCTGAGCTAGCCCTTCCGTCCAGCCCAAGGGGCGTGACCCCACCGCAACCGTCCGATCACCTGATGCCTGATTCACCCATTGGAGGGAATAGCCAATTCGGAGGACTCCCGACGCGAGATTTAAGCCGTATCCCACTGTCGGAATAAGTTGGTAAGTTGCACGGTACCGGATGTTCGTGCCATTGGTTTCTCCCATCAGACGATTTTGATAAAGAAGCCCGATCCCAAACCCGCGAAACCCAATTGCGGGAAGAAGCGAAACTCCGCCGCCGGGATTCATGTTCGGATGTTTCAGAAGCGTGGACTCGTAGCCATCCAACGTCTGAATCTTGTAAGTGTCTGTGCCGAAGGTCGAGGAAAGTTTCGAATTTCCTTGGAGCGAGAGGTTAAACGCTTCAAATGTAAAATCTTGGATACGCCCCAGGGCAGCCGGGTTGTAGAAAAGAGATTCTCCTACGGTGTCTACTAGCCCAATGTAGGCGTCACCCAATGCGGCTCCCCGTCCGGAGACAAATCGCGAACCGGGAATGATGTTTCCGCCCGTGGCATGGACCGCGCGCGGGCATGCTCCCATTACCGCCATCGTGAGTATCGAACTCAATAGTATGGAAACTTTACTCATGCACCGCTCTCCTTTCACCCCTTCTCTTCGACGTAAGAAGAGTGAAGAGCGACGGTGAAAGATTGCCTACTGAGCGACGGAAGTTTGACACCGTTTTTGGGTATTCATTTTTTCTCGATTTCAGACGAAGAGCTAGGGCATGGCTTGGAATGACATCCCCGAATGGGCCGATAAAGTAATGCGGAGTCTACTGGTGGCGCTGAAAGAACGCGATCCCTATACTTACGGCCATTGCTTAAGGGTGGCCCGAAATGCGGGACTACTCGCAAGAGCAGCGGGAATGAACGAATACGAACAAAAAGTGATCGAATATTCGAGTATTTTTCATGATCTCGGTAAGATCGCGATCCCCGACTCTATCCTACTAAAGCCAGGCCGTCTGACGGCCGACGAACAATCCATTATTCGAGTCCACCCGATAAAAAGCGCGGAAATTCTGCAACCGCTTTCACTCATTCCGTTCTTCAAAGATATTCTGCCGGGCGTTCGCCACCACCACGAAAGACTCGACGGCAAAGGCTACCCGGATCGGCTTGCCGGAGACGAAATTCCGGTCACCGCGCGAGTCATACTGATTGCGGACACTTTCGACGCGATGACGACGACCCGACCCTACCGACGAGGGCTTACGAACGAAGTCGCTTATAAAGAATTACGGCAGTTTGCCGGCCGGCAGTTTGACGAACAGCTGGTCAAAGTATTCTGCCAGGCGCACCGAGGGTGGGGAGAATATGACGAAGAAATCACCGAAGAATTCGTCGCACTGAACTTTAAGCGAGCCGCCTAGTGACTTGCAATGAGAAGACGTGTTATTATTTCTTTACAGAGTTCATATGAAAAAATCACGCATTCTCCTGATTGAAGACCATCCTGAAACTCGAAAATTCTTGGAGACCATGCTCTCTAAAGACTACGAAATACTCACGGCAGAAAATGCAGTCATCGGCATCGACTATGCTCGGAATCGCCAGCCTGATTTGATTTTACTCGATGTGGTCTTGCCGATTCTATCTGGCTTGGACGCTTGCTCGCTCATGAAACAAGACGAAAAAACCAAGCGCGTGCCACTGATTCTTCTCTCCGTAAAAAACACCCAAAGTGATGTGACCCGAGGACTGAGCGTCGGAGCAGATGATTATCTTCCTAAGCCTTTCGACTTTCGCGAACTCGAAGCACGCATTCAGGCAAGACTTCGAAAAGCAGCTTCGGTGGAAGTCGCGCCAATCGAGATCGGGGAACTTCGAATCGAACCGAACACTCGCGAAGTTTCTTACGCGGGCAGACGCGCGCACTTAACGCTCACGGAATTCGATATTCTTCGATTTCTCGCCAGCCAGTTTGGAAATATCGTCTCTCGCGATGCCATTTTAAAGGAAGTCTGGAAAGACGGCGCTGAAAAAACGAATGATCGGACGATCGACGTCCACATTCGCGCTCTTCGAAAGAAGATCCCTTCGCTCACAAAGCACATCATTTCCATTTACGGCGTCGGATACAAATACGAAGAGTAAGTCGTGCTCAGAGTGTATTTCCGATGAGACACTGGTTGCTGATTTTTAAATCTCGCCTGAATTCCTGACCTGTGACTAATGCACTCGTGGCTTCAGATTCGACTGAATCTGCTTTGGGTGTTTTCGGTCGATATCGACTTGAATTTTATCTTCCAGGTCGAGAGTCGAATTATAAAAACGGATGTCGAGCTTGCCGGTCGGCACCTTCATCATTTCAAAGGGCGCATACTTCTGGCCCCAGAACTTGCCATTGACGAATATTTTCACATCCGCGCCAGGCGTCGATTTTACCGAGAGATACCCGAAATCATCGCCTTGCACGATCATCGCCGGAGCCCGATCGATTTCCGGCTCTAAATTAATTTCTTTGCGGTATTCCCCATTTGCTCCGAGCGACCGAGAGTCCACTTTGAACTCACTCCTGAAGGGTTCGAATCCTTCACGCTGAACGAGAAGTTCGAGAGGGGAATCCGTTGGCACATCCACGACTGGATTCGCAGGATCGATAAAATTGCCATTTACCGATATCTTGCCAAGCTTTCCTTCAGGAAAAATATTCAGTCTGAGCTTAGCGGGAGGAGTTTTCGCGTTCGCCCCCTCAGCCGGAGACTGCACCGTACCGGGATCAGACGTAGGCTCTACGCGAGATGCGACCGTCCGATTGACGTTCTCACCGAGGAGCGCAGATAGAATAGGAACTTCAAATCCTAAGCGAGGTCCAATCCAGGAGATTCCACCGATGATGGCAAGGGTCGCCGCAAATCCGGCAATTCCGAAATTTTTTGAAGACTCTTTTTGTCCGTACCCGTTCGACTGACGGCTCATTCCGGTGCGAGTGTAATGATTCGCACTAGGAGTATTATTTCCAAGCGAGAGGTGAATCTGTTTTGTTCCAGGCGCTGCCGGGCGTGGGCCCTGAGGCCGGGCGGGACGCTCAATGGCCAGAGGCGCTTGATTTTGGACGTCACTCGGCTTTAGCTCGAAATCTTGCACTCCCGCAGGTGGACGCCGAGAAACAAAAGTCGTGGTATCTTCGCGGCGCGGTTCCTTCTTTTCTTCCGAATGCGCAGCGATTTCGGGGATGTCGTTTAGTAGAAGTTGCTCGACTCGCTCATTCAGTCGTTGGACTTTCTTTCGGTCCTCTACGATTTCTTTTTGGAAAAGCTCTTTCGATACGTACGACAGGTCGCTCGACACGAAGTCTGGCGCATACACGTTCATGAATTTGCGCAACGTTCGCTGCAGTTCTTCCCCGGTCTGGTACCGCTTATCGGGTGACCGGGAAAGCATCTTCATGACGATGACGTCGAGTTCCTTCGGGACGCCGGGATTAGATTCCGACGGGGGTCGTACCGTAGTGGTGCAACTCTCGATCATTTTTAATACTGCGAGGTCATTGTCTCCCGAAAAAAGCTTTCGACCGACGAGTAGCTCCCAGAAGACCGCACCGAGCGCGAAAAGATCGGTGCGACCGTCGATGGCGTCTCCGGAAATTTGCTCTGGCGACAGATAGCTCGGCTTCCCTTTGATAACGCCGGCACGCGTGTGCTCGTTGTTCGTGGTCGCCTTCGCGATTCCGAAATCGATGATCTTCACTCCACCTTCGAATGAAATAAGGAGATTTTGTGGGCTGATGTCTCGGTGGACGACATTCAGCGGATCACCGCTAATTTTATCTTTGTAGGCATGGGCATAATGAAGCCCCGACGCGGACTGCTCGATAATGTGGGCTGCGAGTTCGACCGGAAAAGGTTGCCCAAGCTCTTTAAATCGGTTCAATAGCTGACGGAGGTTTTTGCCATCCACGAATTCCATCGTGATGAACGGCTGAGATTGCTCTTCTCCGAAATCGTAAAGCGCGACGATGTTCGGATGGTTCAGCCCCATCGACACTTTAATTTCTGATTTGAACATCTTCAGGAATTCGTCGTTTGCGCCAAACCCGGCTTGAATGCGCTTAACGACCACGAGCCGGCCCGCACCGTCTTTCGCAGCTAAGCGCGCACGGTAAATTTCAGCCATCCCCCCTTGCGCGATCAAATCGAGCAAGAAGTAACGGCCGAACTTTTTGAGTACCTCAGAAGACATAGCTTCACCGACTTCCTAGAAGACCCATCGGCCGAATCGGCCTAAAAATTAACGAGGTTTAGCATGGAGGTGAGCGATGATCGGGGGCATCGAGAGCCCTGTCGCGGAGGGCATCGAGTAGTTTAGGGATGAAGCCTCCAAAACCGCCATTGGAAAGCACAGCGATGAGATCTCCCCTTTTGGAACTCGCCGTCACTTGTTTGACGCCTTGCTCGATTTCGAGAAAAAAATCGGCGGGACGTCCGAGCCGAACGATGTCGTCGACCAGTTGCTGACTTGAAAATTGGTCATTTTCCGCGATCTTACTCTGATCGAAAGGGACAGCGATGTGGCAGGAGTCTGCCTCCAAAAATGCTTTCCCGTAATCTTCTTGAAATACTTTTCGCCTGGATGTGGCACTTCGCGGTTCGAAGACCGCCACGATACGACGATCTTTATACTTTGAGCGGAGGGCGCGCAAGGTTTCGCGAACGGCTGTGGGATGATGGGCAAAGTCATCGATCACCAGTACTCCTCCGACTTCTCCTCTTTCTTCTTGGCGTCTTTTCACGCCTCGAAAAGCAAGCAGTCCCGCCGCAATTTCGGCATGTGAAAGTCCGAGCTCGCGGCATTCGATCCAAACTGCGAGCGCATTCAACACATTATGATGCCCAGGTAAGTGCAGGGCTAACTCGCCCATTTCTTTTTCACCGTCCAGAACGGTGAAGCGAGTGATGCCGTTTTGATCGACTCGAATTTTCGACGGGGTAAAGCGCGCTCCACTTTCGACGTTTGATCCGTAGAATAGAACCGGAACGACCGCCTGGGCTGCGAGTTCACGTACCGCGACTGAATCCGCACAGGCGATCAATCGGCCTCCTTTGCGTATTCGGCTCACGAGTCCTGAAAAAGCGGATTTAACCGCATTAAAGTCAGCGTAAATATCCGCATGATCAAACTCTACCGAAGTGAGAATAGCGTCGTCCGGAAGGTAATGATTAAATTTAGGAACCTTGTCCCAGAACGCCGTATCGTATTCGTCGCCTTCTAAAACAAAGGGCCGCCCACCACTGAGAGAAGTGACATGAAAGCTATTCGGTAAGTCCGCGGAGACCCCGCCGATAAAATAATTCGGGTCTTTGCCTGCATGAGAAAGGATAAAAGCAAGAAAACTCGAAGTCGTGGTTTTTCCGTGGGTTCCTGAAACGACCAGGTTGCGAGTGGATTTCAGCATGAGCTTTTCCATCGCCTCGGGAAGGGAGGTGTAAGGGTAGCCGCCTGAAATCGCCGCCGTCGCTTCTGGATTTGCACGGCTAATGACATTTCCGATCACGACTAAGTCGGGACGCTTTGGCAACCCAGTCAAATTCTCTTCTCGGTATCCTGAGAAAAGCGTGATGCCCGCACGCCCGAGCACGTCACTCATGGGCGGATAGACATTCTGGTCACTCCCGGTCACATTCATTCCCTGGCGCTTTAAAAAAGCTGCGAAAGAACCCATCAAGGTTCCGCAGATCCCTATGATGTGGACATTCTTCAAATCGGAAAACGCGGTCTCATTTATTGTTTGTGCGGGAGGCATAGACTTTATTTTCGCCTCGCAAACCCCTAATGGTCAATCCAAACCGACCCTTAAGTCGGTGGCCAGAGCTTCGTGAAACTTTCCTCGAAAGGATTTAATCAACGTGTTTTCGCGTGTCGGATGAACTCGGTTCGTTAAAAGCGTCACGACTTTGCCGTTTTCGGGATCAATCCAAAAAGAAGTTCCGGTGAAGCCCAGGTGGCCTACGGATTTCGATGAAAATGTCTTCCCGAAAGCCGGCGAATTTCCACTTGGGGTATCCCATCCGGGGGTGCGTTCACAGTCGCCCGGATCGGCTACCCGTGTCCATGCAGCCTGTAAATTCATGCGTGAGAAATAACCGCTGAAAAACTTCTTGCCGTAGAGCAGGAGGTCTTCCGCCGTTCCGAAAGCACCCGCATGCCCCCCGTACCCCCCCATAGCCCAGCAGTTGTCATCATGAACCTGGCCTTGAATCACTCCGTGCCGCCAAGCCGAATCCTCGGTCGCGGCCACACGGTCATCGCGAGCGCGAAAAACGGCTTGATTCGTATGCACAAAATACGGCCCCGTTCGCCCTCGTTCGGAGAGTCCCATGGGTCGCCAAACAAATCGCATCACCGCCTGATCGAGCGGTAAACCTGTTACTTCTTCCAAAGCAAATCCCAAGGTGAGAAATCCGAGATCCGAATAGACGGCTTTTGTTCCGACTGACCTCTCGAGATCGATTCCAAAAACGAGTTTCCTCATCGCCTCTTGCCGGATTTTGATCGGCAGCGTTTCCAAATCATCACGGTGGAAGGACTCGCGCATTTTTTCAAAAAGAGGATACCAAGCGGGCAAACCAGAAGTATGCGATGCGAGGTGTTTCAGAGTGACACCCGCGTGGCGAAAGTTCGGAAGAATAGAACGCACCGGCGTATCCCACTGGATCCAGCCGCGCTCGATGAGCGTCATGGCCAGAGCACTGGTCGCGAAAACTTTAGTCAGAGAAGCCAGATCGAAAATCGTGTCCCGCTCCATCGGAAGCTCGGCTAATCCTTTAGAGTTCATCCGGCGATGCCCGCCCCAGGCGAACTCAAAAGAATTCGGATAATCCAGAGACCAAACTCCTGCGACAAATCCAGGAAAAACGCCGTCGCGAAGTCCTTCGCCAAGGACCGCGTTCGCTCGCTCATAACTTTCGAAGGGGTGAAAAAATGCCAATCAAATCACCGCCGTTTCCTCGAGCCGCAGACCTCGGGCAAATCGATCGCCAGAGAACGGCTCTAGGTCTAGCGTGCTAGATTTGCCTTCCAGTATTTGCTCAGCTAATGCGACTCCGCAGGCATAGCTGTGCATCACTCCATGCCCCGAATAAGAATGGGACTCAAATACCCTCGCCTTCCCGAAGCCCTGAACTGTTTTCGCCATGCCGACAATTGCCGACTCGTCCGGGGATACTTCATAGAGCCCACCCCACCCCGAAAGGTGACGGAGCGCTTCGAACTTCGAAGACGTTTCGGAAAGCGGCATCCATATTTTTTCCTGAAAATAGGCCTCACCATCGTAATGAAAATTCGGTCCTGCAGGGGTGTCTCGTTCCGCAACTCCGCCGAGAATATAGCCGGCCTCGGGATGAAAATAGACCCCAGACGGATCGATGATCATGCCGTACGGGGAGAGATCGACCTCACGACAATCAAAAAGCGAAATCTGTCGACGAACATTAAAGGACGGACTTTCATAACCGAGAATTTTAGCTACCCTTGCCGCCCAAGGGCCGGCCGCATTCACAACTTTCTCCGCGCGGATCGAGTGTGAAACGGCGCTAGATTCGTCTTCATTTTCTTTTTTGTAAAAAGCTTCTTTGTCTTCACGAGAAAAGGAGTCGGGCATGCGCTGAAAATCGAGACGCAATCCCTCGGCATCTGCACTCGAGCCACTCAATGCCAGGCGATCGATAAAGCGGACGCCCTTTGCTTTCGCACGGTTTCGGTAATGAAGTTTCAGGAGATTAGGATTTAGCAAGCCGTCGCGCGGGCTCCAGAGAGCACCCGCCAGATTTTCCACTCGATCGATGAAAGGCGCGTATTCACGCAAACGCTGAGCATCCCAAACTTCCACGGGCCATCCAGCCGCTTGCCATTTCGGAAGACTCCGCAGACTTTCCTGCATCCCCTGCTCTTTATGAATCCAGAGATAACCGACTTCTCTAAACCCAACATCTTCCGCGTGCTCTCGAAAATAATCGATCGAAATTTTCGAGGCGAGAATGTTCAGTTCTTGATGAAAGGTCGCCCGAACACCGCCCGCATTCAGTTCGGAGCTCGAAAGCGTGCCTTCCAAATCTGGGTCGATGACGACCACCGACTCCGAGCCGCGCTCGGCGAGTGCCATCGCGAGCGCACTCCCGATCACTCCCGCACCGATGATCACGGTCTCGGCACGAGTGGGAACGTCGATCTTATTCTCGAATTGGTTCATTGTTTCCCTCGTCACTGCGAGCATGGACTGTATTCCTCACCACATCGACTGCGTGAAGGATTCAGCGATGATCTTAGGCTCGCCGGCCTCTTCCGCAACGTAAAGTATTTTGGTTCCGCGAGAGCGATGTCCCCATCCTCCGCCCTTCAGTTTCGACCGATAGTTTTGGGTAAACGTGATCATCCAGTACTTTGGATGTCGGTAGTAAAGGACATCTTCCGGCCCGATGGAGATGTCGGAGTATCGAGTATTCAGTGCGGCCTTGTATTTCTTCCAACCCTCTCGGTCTTTTCCCTGGGCGGAAAAATCGGAGTGATAATGTCCGATGTAACCGGTTAAATCCCGCTGCTCCCAAGACTTGATCCAGCTTTCGAAAAAACTTCGAATCGCGGGATCTTTTCCCGGCTTTCGATATTCATCCGTTAATGACTGAAAGATCAGAATCGGAGTGAGCCCTATTTTTATCTGGGGCGCGATTTCGGAGAGTTCCTCGTTCTTCACCACCACGCAGCCTTCGCTGTCGTAATCTTGTTTCAACCGGTCCGGCACGTCAGTCGCATGGAGCATGATATCGAAACCGGTGCGTCCCGCGATTTTGTCGAAATCGTTCGGGTAGTTCACATAGAACGCCATCACGCCGAATTTTTTCTTCAGTGAAGGAGGAGTTAACCTTGCCTTGAAAGTATAAATTCCTTCGGGGGTTTTTTGGTCCCCTTCTTGTTCTTTGTCGCCCTTCACTTTTCCGAGCGTCGCATGAAACTTTTTAATCGGGAGGTACTCGCCATTCTGTAAATCGACGACCTCCAGGGTATTGGTCGCCTTATCAACCAGAATTGCCGAATACACTTTCGCTTCGGCCGAAGAGCCAAGGAGCGATAACAAAGCGATCAGAACGGAGAGAGTAAACAAAGAGAAAGTGGGACGCATGCGCCCAGCTTATGGAGTCGTTGGTAAGGCCGTCAAGAACTTGCGCGCATTCATACGGAAGCTCCAAACACGGGCCAGCGCTTCAAATACGATCCGGCGATTCATTTTCGATTCACCGACTTTCCTGTCTTCGAAAATAATCGGAAACTCTTCCGTACGGAAATGCTTTAAAAAGGCCCGGTATTTCAATTCGATCTGAAAAGAGTACCCATCGCTGCGAAGGGTTTCCAGATCGACGGCATTCAATACCGCGCGTCTCCAGCCATTAAAACCACCGGTGAAATCCCGGATGGGTGCCCCTAGAATCATTCGAGAATAGACACTCCCGCCCCTAGATAAGATCTTTCGGCCCAACCCCCAATTTTTCGTGCCTCCTCCGTCCACGTAGCGCGACCCAATCGCGACATCGGCGCGAGCAAGGGTCGCAAGCATGGTGCCGAGGTAAGTCGGATGGTGGGAAAAATCCGCATCCATTTCGATGAACGCTTCATAGTCCGCGCGAGCAAGCCCCCAGCGAAACCCATTCACGTAAGCGGTGCCGAGACCGAGCTTCTTCTCTCGATGGAGGACATAGACTCGAGGCGAATTCTCTTGCGCAAGGCGATCTGCTTCCCCGCCGGTCCCATCGGGGGAGTTGTCATCCACAACGAGAACGTCAATAGAGTTCGGGGTGGAAGCGAGGATCGCTTCCACCAAAGGTCGAATGTTCTCTCTTTCATTATAAGTGGGTACGACGATCAGTGCACGCATCAGAATGGAATGTCGTCTTCAGTGAAGGAAGGCTCCGAAGGAGCTCCCATTCCAAAGCCACCGCCGGAAGGTTCGTTCGCGCCATTTCCGAAGTTTCCGGAGTTCGCGTTACCCATTTTATTTCCACCACCGGAGATGGCGAATTTATTTCCGCCGCCAGAGGCACCTCCGAAGCTGCCGTTCCCAGCCGCGCCCCCGAAGCTCGCGCCAGCGTGATCGCCGCCGTAATTTGCGTTCGGAGCTTCGTTCATTGCTTTGCCTTCGCCAGCATTGCCACCCAGGAACTGAACCGTCGTCGCTTGGACTTCGGTAGAATATTTCGTTTGACCGTCTTTATCTTGCCAAGAGCGGGTCTGCAGACGTCCTTCGACGTAGCACTGGCGACCTTTTTGTAGGTACTGGTTACAAAGCTCAGCAAGCTTTCCCCAAGCCACAATCCGGTGCCATTCGGTCCGTTCTTGCTTCTGCCCACTCTTATCCGACCAAGATTCATTGGTTGCGACACTGAAATTCGCAACTGCAGAACCGCTCGGAGTATACCGAACCTCCGGATTTTGACCGAGTCGCCCCACCAGAATGACTTTATTTACTGACATGCCTGAGGGTGTACGGGCGCCTGAGTCCGAGGTCAAGGCTCGGCTTTATTTCTCGAGCGAATCTACAGAACGAGAACGAGCCGGAGATTTCCCGTGCTTTTTTAAGGTTTGAGCGGATGGCGCTCGCCTTTTCACCGCGCCGCCCTGAAAATGCGAAGCGTTATTTGGCAAGCCTTCATCGGGAAAAGGAAGGCCTTTCTCCTCAAACTTCTTCTTCCAATGCTCTCGAACGGCACCCCGTGCTCTTGCAATCCCAGTAAGGTAAAGAAAAGGGTCAAAACCGCATTGCCGACAAGCGACGGATGCTCTGACCTTGGCGCGGTAAACCGTCTCAAAAAGCATCCAAAGCGGAATAAACGCGACCAGCGCCTTCCAACCAATCCAGGGAAAAAATTCAACCGACAGAGCTGCGATGAAGAGTGTGGTGACGCCAACTTGCGCGAAATGAACCGGCTGACCGGGTTTCGGATGTAAACCAATCCGGCGAGGAACGGCGCAAAGCGGGCAATAGAAAGAAAAGTTTTTGGTGAATCGCTCCCGCCAAATCGAGCGGGACGCCGTGCGGATGAAATCAGACTGATTTTTATCCATGGAGAGATTCCTTCTCTAGAAAGTTCGCCTCCGTCCTGGATGCGAGTATCCTAGCAGTTTAACACGTTCCCGTGATAATTTAAGCGAAAGCATGAGCCGCGAAAAAACCCGTTTGAAAATGAAGTTAAAGCCCCGAGACGCGAACCCAGAGAACCGTGAGGAGGCGTCAACAACCGCGCGCGGTGGGCAATTTTTACCCCGTGGTAAAAAAACGTTTGGGCCAGCTGGAAAAATCTCTCGTCCGATCCCGCGCGACGAAGACGAAATGGCCGACGAGGAAACCGGGGTCACGCGAAGAAATGCTCGTGGACGGGAGTCAGATGATTTAGATCCTTCGGACGAATCATTCCAGCGCAGGATGGAAACGCGGGACGAAAAAAATGCTCGATTCACCGGCGGACCCGTATTACCCGAAGTCGACTTCCCCGCCTCATGGACCTGGTTTTTTGATGAATGCTTGCCAGCATGGGTGAAAGACCACTACTCCCCTAAAGAAAGCTGGAAAGGAAAACCCTTCACCAGTGAAGATGGAAAGTTTTTCTTAAAGGGAATTCGCGATCTGTCTGATCTCTTCACCGACGACCGCCCAAAGCAGCTTCCCGATTACCTCGCCCACGGTAAATACCGTTCAAGCTACATGCTGTATTTCCTCCCCCTGCAGGGAGCGAAGTTCATCGCCCTTTTTAATCAACATTCGAAAGCGGTAGATGCTGCGGTTGCGCATGGTCTCGAGACCGGAACCATGCGTATTATGGATCTCGGAGCAGGACCAGCCACGGCTTCGATCGCCCTGCTGTTAAATCTATTGGCTAGAAAAGGCGAATTGCCGCCTAAAATCGAATTCGTTCTCTTCGACCAAAACTCTGCCATTCTAAAAGATGGGGAAAGCCTGCTCCGGAAAATCGGCGAATCCTTCCCGAAAATGCGCGGACGCGTGACCGTACGCCTCCAAGTGGGAGACCTCTGGCAAACCGTCCTACGCGAAAAAAATGATGTGTCACTCGCCCTCTTCGGTCACACCTTGAATGAGTACTTGCCGATGCGAGATGGCAGACCCGACCCCAAACCTTTTTCTCACATCTTTAGCCTGTTGAAATTCGGTGGAGGAATTCTCTGGGCCGAACCCGCAGCGAAGATGCCGTCGCAAATGCTTTCTCAACTTCGTGATTACCTTTTTGAAGAAGGATTGATTGAAGAAACACCGCACCGGATTTGGGGGCCTTGTCTTCATTCGGGTCGATGCCCGATGGCCGTCGGACGCGACTGGTGCCACTTCAGTATCGCCGGAAAAATTCCCGGGAAATGGTTTGGCTTTTTTTCAAAGGGACTCTCCAAAGAAAAAGAATGGCTGAAGTACTCTTACCTCTGGATCACGTCGGAGAGAGATTTGAATAGTTCCCCGATTGCGCCGAATCTCCGCCTCGTCCTCACGGACCCTTTGTCTCGCGACCCGCGGGCAAAAAAGGAAGTCTTGCTCTGCGAGCCGGAAATACCGCTTCGTTACACTTTTTCTCCGACCGAATTTTTACGTCGGGGGATGAAAATTTTACTGAAGAACCGCTAGAATCCAGTCTTAAGGACGGGCAGGTGCCATTACGAGAGACTTTTCTTTTTTCCGAACCGCCGCAGTGACGCGTTTGAAGAGAGACACTTCGATGTCACTCAGCATGAAGTAATTTGCCGGATCTTCGATTTGAAGCGGTTCTTCGCTGGAAGCCAAGCCTCGGCCTCCTGCGAATGAAACTTCGCCGGAAGCCGCGCCATCCGCCTGGGGACTGGACCCCGACCCAGAACCAAACCATGAAGTCCCACTACCCGCGCCTACGCCGCCAGTTCCAGCAGCAGAGCCACTCGCGCCGAATCCTTTACCTGCGCCGAAATCTGCGGATGCAAATGAGGTTTCATTTACACCTGAGTTAGCAGCCGAATTCATACCGACTGAGTGACTTGGCAGCACGCCAATTCCCGCCCCTGAGGATCCGGACGAAGAACCATTGGGGGAACTGCGGGAGTTTGATGAACCTTTCGACGGCGATGAAGCATGACCTAAATCGGAGGTTACGTTCGTGCCCGTTCCACCCGATGACAAAGCGGTGAGTCCTGGCATTTGGGTCGTGGTGGCCGCAGAGAGAACCGCATTCGGGTCGATCTCGGGATTATTTCCGAAATGCTGATTTTGCATCGCCGTCATCATTTGGGAGTGTTTAATCAAATTCGAGTAGTCGGAACCGGATGTTCCCCCACTGGCACTCACCGACTCGCACTGCCGTGAGTCTGGATTAAAGACGGTTCCGCCGTCGCAACTCTCGCTACTAGCGACTTCAGACTTCGGACAGGTCTGTTCCGAAACCTTTTTCCAACCACTGTTGCCGAGGACAGCCACATCGCGACGACAGACGCTTAATGTTTTCTCCGAAGTGTAAGTGAGGACTCCTTTTGAGTCGAAATCATCACCTTGATTTACCAGCGGACCGTCGATTCCATTTTTGCCTTTTTTCTGAAACGCGTCGATCCAAGGTGCAAAATCTTCCGCATTGCAAATCGGCTTTCGATCTTTACAGAGTTGTTCGCACAAATCCGTATTGAATGTGACTTTGTTGCAGAGGCGCATCGAATAGATTTGAACATCACAGGAGCTCCCTACGAAGATCGCACATTCGGTCGCGTGTCCCGCCGAGGCATTCGAAATGAAAAGAGCGTCGCTCAGTCCGGTTAGTGCCAAGAAGAATAAGGGGATTCTAAGACTCTGTGACATCATTCACCTCAGTTTCCGCAAACGGAGACCAAATTTGGAAATTCATTCTTCGCTCGCATGCGAATCCACTTCGCATACTCACTCGCGTAACAGTCTTTCATCGCTGCGGGATAACCTCGATGCCGAGCAAAACAAACCTGAACAATTTCTGTTTCGATCCGACTCACGTAAGCAAGACCGAACTTTCGATTTTTCAATGCCGCATCTTCAATCATCTGGCATTTTGCCAGGTAAAGGTAGGCGCTATGGAGAGTCTCCATACCCGACTCGAAATATTTCTTAGAGCTACATGTGTCGGTACCCTTCGCTTCGCACTCCTCAACTTGAGCAAGAAGCTTGACGTCGGTCTGAGCTTTCAAAGCATCTAACAAAATTTTTGCCCGCGTGTAACAACCACTCGTTCCGCTGACTACGAGTGAGTTCGCGGTGATAGAAGCCTCAAGCTCAATCGCCTGATTGCTAATGCCCATCGCCATTCCGCCGGCCATGTGCGCCGTTTCCAGACTTCCGCGCGTCGATTTGGACAACCCGTAAAAATATTTATCTCTCGAAATCTGTCCGACTTTCGTGAGCGGCGGGCAAGCCTCCGATTTGACATTGGTCCGAAACTCATCTTTGCAGGCATTTTCAGTTAACTTTAGGGGCAAACAAATCGGAGGTTTCCCAACCGTCTCAAAAGCAACTCTTGATCCGTTCCGACCCTCGGAACTTTTCACGTCAATTTTACCTTCGTAAATGCCCGAGAGAACTTCGTCCACCATCGTGCGAAAGCCCACTTGTTTTTTAACCTTATCTCCCTCGATCAGACGCTTTTTCAAAACATCGCAGGTCACATACGGCTTATTACCACACGGAAGAGCCACCTTCAGCGGTGCGGCCGCATAGGAAGTAGATGAGAATATGAGTAACAAAAATAACCGAAGAAGATTTCCCGGAATAGAGACCATGCTAAACCCCTTTACATGACCACTTTCTATTTTACAGTATCGGGAGACTTAATGACAATAGTGGAACGATGAATATTTCCGGCGTGTCTTTGCTGACCTTCCTCACCTATTCGCTTTTAAGTGCGAGCCACGTTTCCGGTTCGACCGAATCAGAAATTAGCGAACTCGAAACCGAAGTCGCCAAGGCCCAAAATGAACGCGACCAAATTTTTCTAAGCCCAACCGCGGGAGCGAAAGACTCTTCGCTCCCGGCAAAAGAACAAATTTTGACCGAGAAAAAAAATGCCCTAGCGAAGCGCATGCGAGAAGCGAATACGCGAGCCACATCGAAACCGGTATTCCGCAATCCCGTGGGATCAGACGGCGAAAATTCGTCTGAAGGATTTTCGACCGAAGCGGTAGACCGACCGATCGTCAGCGCTCCTACGGTTCATGATTCACCTCGGGATTCTTCCACGCATGCTCCAGAAACGGCGCTTTCTGGGGAAAACATTAAGGGTGAGATTACTTACCCGAAAAAATCCCCGAAACATTTAGTGATCCGCAAAGCTCCAGACGTCTCAAGCGAAAATAGCGAAGTCTTGCCCACCACGATCAGTGAGAGTGGCCAATCGGAGATCACTTACCCAAAGAAGAAAACTCCGATAACGAAATAGAACTCAGAGCCTCTCGAAAACCACTCCGTAAAATCCGTCACTCGAGGGCTCGCCAGCCGGAGTCAGGAGAATTTCTTCACGGATTTTAACCGGACAATCGGCGTTCGCTAAAACCTCTACGAGATGCCCTTTGCCTTCTTCCGAAAAAAGAGAGCAGACGGTGTAAAAA
Source organism: Oligoflexia bacterium (assembly GCA_014376785.1). GTDB lineage: Bacteria > Bdellovibrionota > UBA1018 > UBA1018 > UBA1018 > JACMQW01. Next base: position 30,188 of record JACMQW010000066.1, on the reverse strand, counting down.
ACCAAGCCACCTTTCGGAACCAATTTGAACGCTTCTCCGATCAGCTTTTTCTGAATCGCCACGAGAGGAAGAAGGTCTTCAGGTTTTTTCGACCAACGCACGTCTGGGTGGCGCCTAAGAATCCCCGATCCACTGCAAGGAGCATCAATCCAAACCGCGTCAAAAGGAGCCTGACTGGCCATTTCGTTTTCATCGACCACTTTTACGGTGGGGGCCGCGCGAGCGACCGAACTCATGAGTAATTTTTTTCTCTGGGGATTGGTATCGGTAGCGGTGACATCCATGCCAAGCCAACTGAGGGCAATCGCTTTGCCGCCGGGGGCGGCGCACCGATCAAGCACTCGACTAGATTTTGCGTTTTTACTGCGCAAAATTTCGGCAAAACGGTTTTCCAGAATCTGGCTCGCAAGGTCTTGGATGATCCACTTTCCTTCGGCATAACCGGGAAGCGAAGAAATCTCTCCGGCAGACGCTTGCTCTTTCTGTTTTGCGGATCCCGGAACGGGTCCAGACTCCAGAAAACTCAGGCTGTCTTTCGCGTCGGGACGAAGCCTAAACCAAATCTCAGGACGGCTGGACGAGGCTTCCGCGATTTTCTGCGCGGTTTCGAATCCATAAGCTTTTTCCCATTTTCCCCACCACCATTCCGGTAAGTTAGCCCAGGCCGCTTTTTCCGCGATCGGCGCGGATGCTTCAGGCGCAGCAAAGCTCGACCATTCGTCACGCGAATCCGCAATCTTTCGAAGAAGGGCGTTTGCAAACCTTGCCGGTGCTTCGCCTTCTTCGGATTTAATGAAGTCTACCGTCTCGGAAACCACCGTCGCGGGAAAAACGCGGTCTTGGTGGAGGAGCTGATAAACGGCGATTTCGAGGATTTTACGAATCTTGCCGGAAGGTTTTTTCTTCAAAGCATAGGCATCGATGGCGAGGTCCAGACGCCCTCGGTTCCGAAGAACCCCGCTCGTCACTTCGACCAGCCACCCTCGGTCCTCTGGAGCCACCGGAGGCCCTTTGCCGTTGCCTCCCGTACAGAATGCTTCGATGGCTTCATCGAGCGGGCGGCCGTTGGCGAGGACATCAGTCAGGATCTGGAGGGCTTTAAGGCGAGGTACTTTTCTCATTCGAGTCGCCGATGTAACATCCCCCGTCGAAAATGTCCGGCTTAAAGCGCTTGGTAAAAAAGAGAGAATTCGGCCCAGACGCCCTTAGAGAGCACCTTTCCAAATCCAGTAAACCCCTGGCTCTAGCATCGAACTCATCTTCTCGAGTCCCACGGCCTTTTGGAGCGAGGAGACGAGGTGGTTCTGACTGCGAGATTCTGCACTCTCATCATCATCTTCGCGGGTCAGGTCTTGGACCATCTCTAAGATCCCTTTTTTCTCTTTCTTTTCAGCGATCACTTTCGGGCGCCCCGTAATTCCTCCGAGCTTTCCTGCCTCCGCAATCGCATCATCAATCCCGCCCAGAACGTCCACGAGCTTTGCCTTTTGCGCTTGGCTACCCGAAAAAATCCGTCCATCTGCAAGCGGAGTGACTTCATCCAAAGTCATTTTCCGGCCTTCCGCCACTGCGGACTTAAATTGGAGAAGCACGTCATCGACCATGCCTTGGAGGAGTGCCCGCTCTTCTTCTCTCATTTCGCGGTATTCGGCGCCGGAATCTTTGAACTTCCCGGTTTTGATTGAGAAGCGCTTTATCTTCGCCCACTCGTAGAGTTTCTCGAGATTCGCAAATTCCATGATCACGCCGATCGAACCCGTGATTGTGCCCGCATTCGCAAAAATTTTATCGGTAGCAACCGCGACGTAATATCCCCCGCTGGCTGCCACGCTCGACATCGACGCGACTTTTGGTTTCGGAAAATGCTTGATCGCTTCGTAGATTTCTTGAGAAGGAGCGACTGCCCCCCCGGGAGAATTAATCCGAACGACCAGCGCCTTCACATTGGGGTTCTCTTCGAAGCGTCTGAGCGACTTCAGAGTTTTCTTAGAGTCCATGATGACTCCGCTGAGCTCGAGAACGCCGACCCCTTCGCTTTTGAACATCCCCTTAGAAGACGCGGTCGTGTTCCCGTCCATTCGCTTCATGAAAAACAGGTAAGATCCGCCCACGAAAATCGCAAAAAAGATTCCGGACGCGAGAAACACGAGTAAGAGCGATCGCCATTTCGAATTCATGCAGTCTCCTAGAAACCGAAATTTAAGCCGGCAAGCAGATCGAGTTCTTGGTTTTTGTAAGAAGTCCCTACGCCGTTTGAAAGGTCGCTAAAGCCACGCTTGAAACTCAAATCGACGAGAAATCCCGTCAATGGCGCAAGCGGCAAGCGAATGCGAGCATTCAGCTTCAACCCAAGGTCAGTACTTTTTTGGGCAATGAACGGCTTGTCCGAATAGTTCTGGTAGTAAGCGCCCGCTCCGGCGCTGACGATTGGGAGGAGCGTGAATCGCACGAGAGCCGGAATCTCCCAGGCCCGTCCACTGTACTCCACTCCGCCTGAAGAGAATTTCTTTCCGACCGAAAGGAGTCCTGTTTCAAATCCGAAGACCATTCCGTTATCACCGAGCAACGCTCCGTAGGTTAGAGCGGTTTTACTCTGGGCGCTTCCTGCAGAATAGCTTGGCTTACCGGCACTGAGTCCACCGAGGACACTGACTTGTAGGGCATGCGCTTCAGTAACGAAAAAAAATGCAAAGCCAGCCAATAGTAAAAAGGTGTTCTTAGAAATCATAGTGAGTCTCCGTTTGATTCAAATGATTACATCCCTGCCACTCTGCCGATAGTGGAAGTTATTGCCGTTCGCCAACAAGGCCTAGCTGTGTCGAATTTTTGACAGTTGGAGATCGTGGCCAATCGAATGCATCAAGTCTATGCAAGTCTGCTCCTCTATATCTGGGTTAGAGCCTTTTATTAATCACTGAAGAGAATGGGGACCAACGAGCTTACGGTCTTCTTTCTAATAAACATTCTACGCGGCCACGATCTGCGGTCTGGAGACCTGTCGCGGTTTTAACATTGTCGAGCAATTCAGAACTGATCAATCGAACAAAATCTCCCTCTTGGCTGATGGCAATCGTGCAAGTGTCCACGCCATCAGTAAAGTCTCGAAGGATCCAATGAATGTCGGAGCTGTTCATAGAGAGCGAACTTGTGACAAATCTACCCTTTAGGTTTGACACTGACTCCCACACGTTGATTTTAAAATTCTGAGCAACCGATTCCTGACCTGAAAACAAACGAGTGAAAAAGGGATGACTCATCATTTTCACATTCATTGATTCACAACCCGCCTGCTCGATTGAGATTGCTTCGCTGTACCCTCCCGTTCCCAGACCCACTGTTTTTAATATGCATAATCCTTGGTAATTTCCGCTGTAATTTTTGCAATCAGACTGTCCAAACGCTTCAGCGGCGAAACCATTCAGCGAGCCGAGCACAATGAAAACGATGGAAACTAAAAAAAACTTACGTGTAATGTGCATTTAATTTTCTCTTTTCAGACGTTGAGATTTTACCAATTACGTTGAAGAGACTTCGTTTCCCTCCCATTGTCAAAATCCCTAAAAGCCTACTTGTAAAAGATGCGGCGATTTCTTCTTTTTGCGGAATTTGCATTCTATTTTTGCGACAGTGACAATGCTACTTTTGTAATTCTCGACCTCTTCGGCCTCATGTAAATGAGGTCACAAGATTTCGCGAACTCGGATTTGGAAGTAAAGACCTCTTCTTCAACTACGTGGGTGGAATAAAGCGGGGCATAAAAATCTAACACGACTGTTTGATCAAGACCCAGTCGATCTGCAGGTCATGCAACTCAACTCTACTTGTGACCGGCGCAGGAGAGGATTCATTAAGGCAAAACATCAATTTCTATAAATCACAGGACCTCTTGGCGGCAGCCCATCACGTACTTAACGCATCACGCAAAGAAACTTTTCAACAAGAAAAAAAGGCCCCGGACGAATCGTCCGAGGCCTTCCCCTAAAACATGGATTCAATGGCCGAAGCCTTTGAATTACTCGTCTTTCTTTCCACCGGCCAATGCCGCCTTCAGCTTGTCGCCGAGGAGGTCACCGAGGGAGTTCTTCTTTGAAGAATCTCCGGCGTAGGTGTTGTAAGCCGTGCGTTCTTCCGAACGTCCGAGTTGCTTGATCGAGAGGCCGATGCGGCGCTCTTTGGGTTCGATCGAGAGGATTTCGGCTTTCACGTCGTCGCCGACCTTCAGAACGTCCGAAGGCTTCTCGATGCGGTGATCCGCGATTTCAGAAACGTAGATGAGTCCTTCTACGCCTTCTTCAAGTTCGACGAATGCGCCGAAGTCAGTGAGTTTCGTCACTTTACCTTCGATTGGCTGTCCGACTTTGTAGCGAGCCTTCAGCGAATCCCACGGATCGCGTTCCAGTTGCTTCACGCCGAGCGAGAACTTTTCGTTCTGCTTGTCGATTCCGAGGACGACTGCTTTTACCTTGTCGCCTTTTTTGTACTTCTCGGATGGATGGTTGAATTTCTTCGTCCAAGCCAGATCCGAAACGTGTATGAGACCGTCAATGCCCATGCCGATGTCGACGAACACGCCGAAGTCAGTCACAGACTTGACTTCTGCTTCTTCGATCATCGAACCGATTGGGAACTTCACTTCGAGTTGGTCCCAAGGATTGTCTTGAAGCTGCTTCAAGCCAAGCGAGATGCGCTTGTTCTTGGTGTCCACTTCAAGGACTTTACATTCCACATCGTCGCCGACGTTGATCACTTTAGAAGGATGCTTCACGCGTTCCGTCCAAGACATTTCGGAAACGTGAATGAGGCCTTCGACTCCGCCTTCAAGCTCGACGAATGCGCCGTAGTCTTTCAGTGAAACCACTTTTCCGCTGACTTTCATTCCGGCTGGGTATTTGAATTCTGCTTCGTCCCATGGGTTTGCAGAGATCTGTTTCAGACCGAGGGAAACACGTTCCTTCTCGCGGTCGTACTTCAGGATCTTCACTTTCACTTCGTCGCCCACTGCGAACATTTCGCTTGGGTGCTTGATGCGGCCCCAGCTCATGTCGGTAATGTGAAGGAGTCCATCCATGCCGCCGAGATCGATGAACGCGCCGTATTCGGTAATGTTTTTCACCGATCCTGCGACGACCATTCCTTCTTGGAGGTTGGCAAGGGTTTCTGCCCGTTGCAGTTCGCGCTCTTGAGCCACCACTGCACGGCGAGAAAGCACGATGTTACCGCGCTTTTTGTTGAACTTGATGATCTTGAACTTCAAGCGCTTGCCGACGTACTTGTCCAGATTTTTCACGGGTTTCGTGTCGAGCTGGGAGCCTGGAAGGAAAGCCTTCACGCCGATGTCGACGGAAAGTCCGCCTTTTACTTTAGCGATGACCGTTCCTTCAACGAGTTGGTCGGCTTCGCATGCAGCGGAGATCTCGTCCCATGCGCGAATGATTTCAGCTTTGTCTTTCGACAGGAGCATGAAGCCATTTTCCATTTCCATGCGCTCAATGTAGACCGGAACAATATCGCCCGCGTTTACTTGCGCGACGCCTTGAGCGTCTTTAAATTCCTGGGTGGGCACTAAGCCTTCGCACTTATAACCGATGTCGACCGTGATGTATTCCGGTCCGACTGAGATCACGGTTCCGTCGACGACTTCGCCTTCTTTGATTTCGCCACTCTGTTCGGTGGCTTTGAACATTTCCTCGAAATTTTCGAGGCCGCTCAGTTTTTTAGTTTCGGAAGTGTCTTCTGCGAAGAATCCCGAGAACTCATCCATCCAATTTTGGTTCTTAGGTGGATTCTTTTTTTGGGTATCGCTACCCGCGTTTTGTTTAGTGACCATGTGTGAGTGTTACTCTCTTTATCGTCTCCGGCCGCCCCTGCGGCCTCGTTCCGCAAAGCAGAAGTGATGAGGCGCACTCGGGAATAATCGATCGGAGATCCCATTGGTATAGGAACATTTCCGCATATTGTCGAGAATGAAACTGAGGTCTAAGTGACTGAAATCACCCGCCAAATCAAATATATGACCAGACCAGCACCTTTTTTGCCTAGCAGTGACTTTTGATTCCTTCGTAGTTGAAAAAAGCGGTGACGGTTTTTGACAGGCTGAAAAAACGTGTTAGCGTTTTTACCTGGCTTTAGAGCCGACGTTCCACTGATGGAACGGAGAAAATTGGGGGAAAAAATGAATAAAGTACTTCTCGGCACCCTTGCCGCGTTGGCCGTTGCCCCGGCTTACGTTGCGATGGGGTGTTCGTCCGATGGTCGTTCGGGTATCTTTCCAGAAAACACCGCCTACATCCCAGTAAGCAAGTTTGCGGCTTACACCAGCACTGAGGCTCAGTTTAATAAAACAATCGCGAAACTGCAGGCTGCCTACGCCCCCATCTTCAAAGCCCAAGGAAGGGAATACAAGATTATCAGCGACTGGGAAGACGGAACCGTAAACGCCTACGCCAACCAGAACGGAAACGTTTCTGAAGTCCATATGTTCGGCGGACTTGCTCGCCATAAAAAAGTGACCGATGACGGATTCGTGCTCGTGATTTGCCATGAAACGGGCCACCACATCGGAGGCGCACCCCAAAAAGTGGATAGCTGGGCGTCGAACGAAGGCCAGGCCGACTACTTCGCCACGCTGAAATGCGCGCACAAGGTCTGGGAAGCCGACGACAATGCATCCATCGTCGCTCGCCTGACCGTTCCGGCAGTGGTCGTGGAACGTTGCCAAAAAGGTTTCAGCGCCGCGAATGACATCGCGATTTGTGAACGTGCAGCTCTGGGCGGAAAATCTTTGGCTGATACGCTGGGTGATCTCGGAAATACTGGAGACACCGATTTCATAACTCCGGACACTTCGGTAGTAACGGAGACCGATGATAGCCACCCGGCTGCCCAATGTCGTCTCGACACGTACTTGGCCGGCGCCGTATGCGGAAAAGCAGACCTCGCGACCAGCGTGCTCGATAATAAAGATGCGACCATTGGAACATGTAATACGTCTACGCATGACGAACTCGGGACGCGTCCGCTCTGCTGGTATAACCCGACGGTAACTCCAACGCCTCCGCCAACCCCTCCGGCACCTCCCCGCCGAGGTTCGAGCTGGCCTTCGCGCCTCACTCGGACTTAATTTCCAACTTAAGAAAAACAAAAAGATCTCGGTTCGATTCGAACCGAGATCTTTTTGTTTTTAGACTCCCGTCGGCGCTTTGACAGGTTTCGATAAGCACGCTACCAATTTAGGAACGCCATCGCATTGAAGCTAGGCTAGGGCGGAAATTCTTCCGCTCGAGGGGAAAAATATGAATCTGAAAGTCGTCTCGGCATTCGCTACTGCGATTGCTCTCTCTATCACGATCGGTTCCGTCTCAGTGAATAATGCATTCGCTTGCACCTCGGATGGTAAAAGCGGTTTTGCACCAGAAAACAACCTGTCGATTCCCGTAGATTCCTTTAATGCCGGACCAATGACCGAGTCAGAGTTCAACGGCATCATCGCGAAAGCAGTGAATTATTACATCCCTGTTTTCGCAGCCCAAGGTCGAAAATACACGATGATTGCGAATTGGAAAGATAGCACGGTAAACGCCTTCGCAAACCGGAGTGGAAGCGATTCGGAAGTCCACATGTTCGGCGGACTCGCTCGCCATCCGAAAATGACTCCTGACGGATTTATGCTCGTGATTTGCCATGAAACCGGACATCACCTCGGAGGCGCTCCGAAAAATCACAGCTTTTTCGGGATCGGAAATTGGGCTTCCAACGAGGGCGAAGCGGATTACTACGCCACTCTGAAATGCTCGCGAGAGATGTGGAAGAATGAAGACAACGCCGCAGTGGTTGCTCACATGCCACTGCCTCGCTCGGTGATTTCTGGCTGTCAGAAATCGTTCGATAAAGCTCCGGACGTTGCCCTTTGCGAACGTGCGGTCATGGCCGGTAAAGACCTCGGTGACACGCTTGCCGATATGGGGAAAACTGCGGAGACCGACTTTGACCATCCCGACACCCATGTTGTGACGAAAATGTTCGACGCTCATCCGGACGCTCAGTGCCGTCTAGATACTTATTTGGCCGGCGCCGTCTGTGCGAAAGCATCGACTGATCCATTGTCCGATAAAGATGCTCGCGTCGGTACCTGCGCCCAAGAAGTGGGAGAGGTCGTCGGAATTCGTCCTCGCTGCTGGTATAAACTACAAGTCGGCGACGGATCTTCTTCGGGCTCGATGTGGCCGAAATCGCTGCGCTAAACAAAGACAGCCCCATTATTAAAAGTGCAAAGTCCCAGCGCGCTTCGCGAGCTGGGACTTTTTTATAGAAAGGTTCCTCGTTTTTCGTAAGCCTCAGCGTACAGCTGAAGTGTTTTCTGCAAGCGAAGCCTTCGGTCGTATTTCGACTTCACGTGCGCCCTCGCATCCTGACCCATCCGGACGCGAGCGCCTTCATCTTCGATCAGCTCACGCAATTTCTGTTGAAGATCGAACGCATCGTCCGGGCGAGTGAGAAGACCGAACTCTTCTCTACCGACGATTTCCCGAGCGCTTCCTCCACTTGAGATGATAATCGGGCATTCCATCGCCATGGCCTCGATCGCAACTAATCCGAACGCTTCTTGCTTCGATGGCATGACAAAAAGATCAAACGCCTGCATGACCTCCGGAATGTTTTCTAGATACCCCGTGAATAAGACGGATTCCTCGAGGTGGAACTGCCCCACCATCGCTCGCAGCTCATCGAAGTGTCCATCTTCGCTCCCGAGGGTTTCCTCCCCCACGATGACAAATTTTAATTTTTTTTCTTTTCCCATGCGCTTCATCAGGCCTGCTGCAGCTTTGATAAAGGTTCCCTGACCCTTTGCCGGATCTATTCTTCCGACCAGACCGATGACAATGGTTTCAGGATCCGCTCCCCACCCCGCTCGCTGGCGGCGGGCATCCACCCTAGAAGGATCGAAGCGTTCGAAATCTAAGCCGAGGTTCACGACGTCTACTTTTTCCGCATTCACCGGGTGCGTTGCCAATACGTTTTCCCGAAGGGCCTGACTCATCACGATCAATGAATCCACGCGCTGATAAATGGCTCCGTGGACGAAATTCTTTTTATTGTGCCCACTCATGATGTGCCGAGAAGCGAACAGCGGAATCTTCACCCGGTTCCACATCCAGGGCGAAATCGAACCGAGCAGGGTGGTCTGGTGCGTGTGAACGAGGTTCACACCCTCTTGGTCGATCCACTGGCTTAAATCTCGTTTGAATGCGAAATCGAGGGTGTCGCGAGGGCGGTAATCGAGAGCGAAAACCTGAATCCCAGCTTTATCCGCCAACGCCTGTTGAAGGGGTGAATCTTTTAAAACCACCACTTTCACCGGCAACTGATAGCGAGCAAACTCCACCGCGTCAAAGGCCACTGTTTGTTCTAAGCCTCCCCATGAACGAGAAAGGCAAATCAGCAGCGGCTGCATTCGACTGCGTAGACGGTCCGCGTATTCATCCAGAGATTTTACGAAGGCCACGGCGAATCTCCTCCCAAACGGTTTCCGGCTTGATCCCTTTCAAACACTGAATTTGCCTTTCCGAGGGTTGGCTGCACGTATTTTTTTCGCAAGGCCAACATTCCACGGAGTTCAGAGATACCTGCACCATGCCTGGGCCGATGGGTTTCGTTCGGCGAGGATCGGCTGCGCCACAAATAATTTGGGTGAAAGAACCACAAAATGAGGCGACGTGCGCGAGTCCGGATTCATTCGTCACCGTAAATTCGGCGTTCCTAAAAATATCCACCAATCCCGTGATCGGCCCTCGGGCGGTGTAGTCGATGAGACGAAGATCTTCAAACTGACAGAGTCGTTCCGCAAGTGGCGCCTCCTTCGGGCCGCCGACGATCACGCCGCGAAGGCTTGTCTTCTCGCTGACCTCCTTTGCAAGCGCGATAAAATAATCGAGCGGCCACCGCCGTGACTCAGCTGTCGCTCCGGGAGCGATGACCCAATAAGGACCTGACGGTGGAGAAAGTCGGGGACCTGGCCAATGAAGATCAGCATCAAATGAATCCAAGACTCCCGGAACCACTTCATCCAACTCATTATCGGGGTGAATACCGAAAAATTCTCGAACTGGAAACTCAGGCTGTCCCTCTAGCCGTAGCAAATCGACGTAAGCCTGCGCGCGGTGATGAATCCCAAACGACTCGTCAGGAATATCCCGCCCTTCATTCAAAAGAATTCCTCGCCCTTCAAATCGGTATCCGCGACGTTTTTTCGCGCCTGCTCGGTAAATCAGCCAAGCCGATGAAAAAGAATTCGGCAGCGAAATTCCCAAGTCCCACTCCGTCCGCGCACCGATCGCCCGCGCCTGCCGATCCAGCGCCTTGAATTTCTCAAAAAAACTCACTCCACTTTGCGTCCGCTCCAAAGGGATGACCTCGTCAACCAACCCCTTAAATTGGATATCCTGTACCCAAGGAACACAGACGACGGAAATTTTCGCATTGGGATAGATCGTCCGGAGCTGGTGAAAAAAAGGAAAGGCGAGGACCTGATCACCAATCCAGTTCGGCCCACGAACAAGAATCGTGCGAGGATCACTCCTCATTCGGCTTTTCCCCGAGTTCGACTTTTTTCAAACGTGCCGCAACAGATCCGATTTTCACCTTCGCTTCGAGACGAACGATAAAGCGTCGGTCATCGTCGGTTAACCAAATGAAACTGTCGCCTTTTTCCTGCTTCAATACTCCCTGGTAGCGAGTTTGGGGTCGAACGATGATGCATTTCTTTTTCCCAAGCGGAGTATCCATCATCTCGCGGCCGACGACGGTAGCCACCGCCTCCCAGCTCTTCCCTTCGCTCACGACGGGAAACGAATACACTCCTCCGTCCTCGAGCGGTAAAGTCCTTAAGTAATAAAGGGCTGAAAAACTATCCTGGGGGAACGGAGGAATATCGAAATATTCTTTCGAATCGATATTCCCTTTATCGACATGATTTCTTCGATTCCAATAGTACGTCTGTTTTTTCTCAGAGTCGTAAAGCTCCAGCGAGTCGCGCTTTTGCTTCGCCTCGTCTAGCACGAGGTGGAAACGATGGGAAAAAAGGCCGTCGTAATCCCAGAAACTTTCGATCGTATCGTTCAAGCGGTAAAAAAGGTTCATGACTGCGGAACTCACCGCGGTGGCCTTTATCTGCATGACCTTCCGGTTCACAATCATTTTGATCGGTAATACGTCCATCGTGATGTCGCCCGCGGCGAGTCCAATGTATGTGATTTCGAGTACCTGTTTCTCACCGACCCAGATGGGGTTACCCTTCGTCCGACGAGTGGGGAAAATAAATTTTTCTTTCTCAACGACCACTGGCTTTGCTTTGGCGCGGATCTTTTTCTCACGTTTTTTCGGTCGAGAAGGAATGGCGGTTGCCTCGGGAGCTGTTAAAGCAGACGGCGCAGGAGCGGGGCCAGCCGCTTCGACCACTTCGAATTTCGCCTGCAAATCAGCGGGCAGGTCTTTTGGCAGTGGCTCTACGTTAGCAATCTGAGAGCTTGCGCACCCTCCTATAAAAGTGAGGGAGAGCGTGAATAGGACCCAACGGAGTGACCACCGGCGCGAGAGGGGAAACATGGCCTCAGATTATCGGAAAATGTTCGGAGATCAGAATGAAAAGCGTCGGCAGTGGTCTTAAATGAATCGCTACCGCTTTATTTTACTGATTTTCCGGGAAGCCCACCCCAAATGACACGGTCCCATAATTTTTGATCAGTTGAGACGGGTTCGTCCGGGTTTTCAACTGGGAGGCGGCCGATGGCGAGAAGGGGCTCTACCACCGAAACCCACTCTTCCGAAATTCCGAGCGCTCTCCACTTGACCCAATCCTTTCCAGTGAGGAGTACTCTTTCGCCTGCGTTTTTCGCGTCGTCGAGAATTCGAGAGACCTCTGTTTTTGAAAAAAGGGCGTGATCCGGAAATGAATGAAGCCGCGCAATCGCAAATCCGGCCTTCTCGAGTGATTCCCGGGCGCGTTGAGGATCTCCTATTGCCGCGACCAATCGAAAAGAGATCTTCTCGGGCGGAGCAGGGTAAACGAAACGGGTTTTCAATTTGAGAGCATGGCGCTTCAGCGCGTCCGGATAATCTTCACCTTTGGTGAGTACGATGAGATCAGACGAACGAGCCGCACTAAAGCGATCGCGAAAAACTCGCTCCCCGACTCGCGCATCCGTCACCGCGATCACTGATTGGTGACAGCGAATCTTCCAATGCTGGAAAGCATCGTCGAGAATAACCAGATCAAGCGGTCTTCCATCCGCAACTCGGATCGACTCACAGATCTTCTGGTAAGATTCTAATCGGTCCGCTCCGACACCGATCCAAACTTCCGGGACGGAGTCATGGATGAGCGCCGCTTCATCGCCAGAGAACTCAGGATCGATTTGTCGAACACCGGGCGGAACCACGCCGCCCGACTTTTCCCAAACAGAACGATACCCCCGAGTGAGGACAGCAACGCTGAGTCCTCTTGCCACTGCTTGGCGGGCGATTTCGATGACGAGCGGAGTTTTTCCTGCTCCGCCGGCTTGAAGATTTCCAACTCCGATAGAATGCGTCGGCAAAATCACCGAACGAACCCAGCCCAGTTTCACCATTGCTCGCACGCCTTGATTAATTCCTGACCAAATTACCGAAAGAATGATTCGAATCCTATTCATGGCGAAGTGAGCTGTTCTTTCTCAGACATTGCTTCTCGCCTGCGAACGAGTTCAGCAAGTGCGACATCCAAAATTTCTTCAGCAACTCGGGCGGATGGGCTGCGCTCTCCGAGAATGTTCCGTATCAAGGCAAAAGCGGATCTCATTTCCGAAGCTGCAGTGGGGCTCCTAAAGAGATGGAGGGCGGCAATTGCCATCTTTTCCGGAGTGAAATTTTGCAAGATGAATTCCGGAACGACTTTTTCATTTTCTCGCGCTTCGGGATCTAAAATCAGATTTGTGAGTGAAATCGAACCGTAATAACGCACAATGTGCCGAAAAATGAATTCCGAAATGGGATGCGCCCGGTAAATCACGATGTGGGGCAGATCGAGTAGTGCCGCTTCGAGGCTGGACGTTCCGGACTTGATGATCGCGACGTCTGCCGCCTTCATCGCCTTCCAAGCGTCCCCTTGAGACAGATGCAGGGAGAGATCACGTGCCCCAGGAACTTGCACCATGACTTCGGTCAGAAGGAGTCGAAACGCAGGAATATCTGCGGTTTCTGGCAACGGAAGCAAAACCTGGAGGGGCTCGCCGCCGAGTCCGGCTTTCACTTTCACTGCGGCCTGAATTAAAGGAACGAGGTGGTAACGGTATTCGGCTGGCCGACTTCCCACCATCAGAAGGAGCGTTCGCAGATTTTCGGGAAGCTCAAACGACTTCCTCGCCGCATCCCGAGTCAGACCGAGAGGGAGCTCGTCCATTAAAGGGTTACCAACATACCTGAAATCGACTTCGCTTCCTGCATAAGTCTTCTCCTCGAAAGGCAGAATGGATAACACACGGTCATAGAGAGCCGCCATCTTACGGAGTCGCCCTTTTCGCCAGACCCAAATTTTAGGCGGGATGTAGCAAACCGTCGCTACCCCCATATTCTTCATCCGGGCTGCGAGTCGAAAATGAAAATCGGGATAGTCGCAAAGCACCGCCACCAGCGGTTTCTCCTGAAGCGCCCATTCCGAAAGTTGACGAAGGATTTTTCCGATTTTCGTTAGCTTCCCTAAGACTTCCACAAAACCCATCACGAGCAGAGATTCGGCCGAAACTAAAGGTCGAAGTCCGGCAGCGCGACATTTAGGCCCGCCGATTCCATAAACTTCCAGCGGAAGATTCGCTTCTTCAGCCAATTTGAAAAGGTGCTTTAAAGCCTCCGCGGCGTGCGTATCAGAAGAGGCTTCAGCGGCTGAAACAAAAATTTTCATGGATTCAGAATCGTTTCGTTCTAACGAGTCACGCCCGTATCGCTTTCGCGAATAAAGCGGACAAAGGAAGCAACGTCCGGAATCTCTCCATACTGGGATTCGATTTCAAGCAATGCGCGCTCTTTTTCCACATCAGGTCGAACCCAGAGTTTAATCGCTTCGTTAATTTTCGAAATAATTTCTGCTGAATAACCGCGCCGACGGAGTCCGACAATGTTTGCGCCTTTGATCGCCATGGGACGACTGCCGACCGCGATACAAAACGGCGGGACACTTCGCTCTACCGCAGACTGGCCGCCGATGTACGCGTGGGCACCCACTCGCACAAACTGATTCAGTCCCGATTGTCCGCCCACGATGGCGTAGTCGTGCACTTCCGCGTGGCCTGCCAAACCGACATAATTAGCAAGCACGGTGTGATTACCAACGAGGACATCGTGTCCGAGGTGGACGTAACCCATGAGCAGATTGTCATCGCCTAGACGAGTAAATCCCCCGCCTTGCGCGGTGCCGAGGTGAATCGAGACGTTTTCACGAATCGAATTCCGGTGGCCGATCGTCAGTTCGGTGCGCTCGCCTCTGTATTTTAAATCTTGAGGAACCAGGCCGAGCGTCGCAAATGGAAAAACCATATTTTCCTCACCTAACGTCGTCCATCCGTCCACCACGACGTGGGAAATGAGCCGAGTATTTTTGCCGATTTTGACGTGTGGGCCTACGGTGCACCACGGGCCGATCTCTACGCTCGGATCGATTTCCGCACGCGAGTCGATGATGGCCGTAGAATGAATTTTAGCCGGCGCCGTCATTTACTCATTCCATTCAAAGTCATGTTTGCGAGGATCTTTGCTTCAGCAACCTTCGCTCCATCTACCGTAACGATGCAGCTAAATCCCCAAATAGTTCCGCGACATTTTTCGAGCACCGCTTCGATTCGCAGGATGTCTCCCGGGATGACCGGTTTTCGAAAACGAACGTCATCCACCCCCAAAAGCACCACCGAAAAGCCGCGAGCCATCTGCTCGGGGTCTTGAACGAGATAAGGGTAAGTCGCAAGACTCGCGGTCTGCGCCATGGCTTCGATCGATAACACTCCAGGAAAAATCGCATATCCAGGAAAGTGCCCTTGGAACATGGGTTCGTTAAAACTCACATTTTTCTGAGCAATGACTTTTGTTCCAATTTTATCCTCGCTCCCCTTAGGAGTGGTCAGCGAACCTTTTGGGTCGATGGAAATGACCTTATCGACGAGCAAAAAGGGATAACGGTGGGGAAGGAAATTACGGATGGCTTCGCCGCTGATCGCATAGTTTTCTGGAATTTCCATAGAGCCTCCTAAGGCTGGCGTTTTTTTTCTCGTTCATCAACCAAGCGGTTTAATAGGGCATGGGCCTTAAAATGTTCTCGGTATGTTCTCTGAGGATTACCGACGGCAGTCGTCCCGGGCGGAACGTGTTTGTCGACCAAGCTCATCGCGCCTACTTTCGCGTAATCTCCGACTTGGGCCTTGTTGCCGATTCCGGCCATTCCACCGATATAGGCATAGCGGCCGATCACCGTTCCACCAGCCAGACAAACCCCGCCGCAGAGCACGGCACCTTCGAGAATCACCGAATTATGTCCGACGTGGACGTGGTTATCGATTTTTACGTTTTTTTCAATTCGGGTCTCTCCAAACGTCGAACGATCCACCATCGAATTGGCGCCGATCTCGGCATCATCCCCCACCGTAACTTTACCCAGGTGATAAATTTTTCGATGACCGACCGGGACGCCATTTTCTATAATAGGCGCGTAGCCAAAACCGTCTGCGCCGAGAGTTGAACCCGCGTGAATGCGAACGCGCTTTCCAATTTCCGTCATCTCGTAAAGGGTTACACCCGGAAAGAGGACCGACCCTTCCCCCACTTTCACATCCTTACCGATATAAACTCCCGGATAAAGAACCACGCCCAAACCGAGTTCCGCGCCTTCCTCGATCACGCAGTTCGGTCCGACTTTCGCCCCATTCTCGATCTTCGCCATCGGGTGCACCACGGCGGAGGGGTGAATTTCAGGAAGCTGACCCATTTCTTCGGGTCCGACGCTCCCGTGATAAACGGAAGAAAGTACTTTTGCGAATTTTCCACTGAGTATCGCCATCGCCAAGTAAGGATCTGGACAGGCGATAATCGCGGTGGTTTCCCAAATCGGCAGACCCGATGCCTGCAATGGTAAAACGAAAGACTCTGCCGTGATGAGCACACCGGGAGCCGCACGAGCAACTTCTTGCTGGTAGGCTTTAGAGAAAAAAAAGCAGCAGTCCTCAGGTCCCCCACCGAGCAGAGGCGACGGCCTCTGAACGAGAATAGCGGAAGATCGTTCCCCGAGAGCCTCAGCGTTAGCGAGGCGTCCCGAGGTCCAACCGAGGATTTCCGAAACTGAAAAGCCGGAGGTCATCCTTTGATCCGATCCGGCTTCGATTAGCCTTTGTGTTTGCTATTGTAGGTCTTCACGACTTCTTCAGTCAGGTCGTCTTTCTCTTGAGAAAAAATGACCATCGCTTCGTTTTTATCCAACACGAGCTGGTAGCCTTTCTTAGCTGCCATTTCCTTCACGAGGTCTTTCAAACTCTGAACAATCGGAGCCGTGAGCGTTCCTTCTTTTTGCTGAATCTCGGTCTGAGAACGCATCATTTGCTCTTGGAACTTGCCCATGCGCTCTTGAATTTCGGATTGTTTTTTCATCCGAGCTTCGTCGTTCAGCACCATGCTTTGCTTTTTGAACTCTTCAGTGAGTTTCTTAATCGCAGTCTGCTCATCATCCAGCATTTTTTTCTTGGTGTTGAATTCTTTCTCCAACTGCGACTTCGCTTTTTTCCCAGCGTCGACGGATTGAAGTGCTTTTTGCATATCGATGGTCGCGATTTTTGCTGTTGCTTGGGTGGAAGTGGCTTGAGCGGCTGCGACGGGTGCCGGATCTGCGGCATAAACAGTTAAACTGCTGGTTGCAGCCAGCGCGATGAACAGGGAAATGTTTTTCAAGAGCGTCATATGGATTCTCCTTAGTTAAGAGCGGATTTGAGAAAGTGATTTAAAACGGAGGGCCAATAAAAAATTGGAAGACGTTTGCATCGTCGCCTGGTTTTTTGTTGAGCGGGAAGCCCCACTCGAACCGTAATGGACCAATCGGCGAAAACCACCGGAAGCCGAAGCCGACATCCTGCCGAAGCTCGAGATTTCCAAGATCGGGTCTTTTCGTAAAGATGTTCCCCACGTCATAAAAGACCACAAACTTAAGCCCCGCTTCGCGCACGATGGGATGCTCGAGTTCGAATAACGAGTAAAATTCGTAATTCCCGCCGAGCGGATTTTGGACGAGGTTGTTTCCCGCATCGAGGTGGGGACGCGATGGACCCACCCGGTAGAAGTTAAAGCCCTTCATGTTGTTCGGACCGCCGAGGTAGAAACGTTCCGACGGCGGAACGACGTTGCCGTTCTGGCCATGAGCTTCTCCGTACTCGGTGGAGTTTCGGAAAACGAGGTCGCCCACGAGGCGATTATAATACCGGTTATTGGCGATGATCTTGGTGAAGCTCTTGTCTCCCCCTAGACCGGCCACACCGGCTGTCTCGAGAGAAACGCTTTGATAGCTGCCGCCTGAGGTCTCGAAACGGTTATTTCGCTTATCGCGGATCAAACTCCAAACCACGCTGGATAGAACGCCCGTGTCTTGAGCGATGTCCACATAATCGAGTGCATCCGGATTCGGAATGTCGATGGTTTCAATCCGAAGTTTCTCGCGTTTATACGTGAGGTAAGCGTTTGTGTATTCGGCGACGGGATAGCCGAAGCGAAGGTCGCCCCCTACTTTACGAGTCGTGTATTTTTCGGGGATAAAGAAAGTCGTGTAGTAGAGATCCGCACCACCAGACCAATTGGTGTCGAATATATACGGGTCGGTGAATCCGATATTGACGCTTTTATCGTTATTTTCTTTCGTGATGTTGGTCGAGAGACTGATCGTCTGCCCTTTACCCATGAAGTTAGATTCAGAGACCTGAGTTTGGAAAAAGAGTCCCTTCGCCGAACCATATCCTGCGCCCAGGGTAATCGTACCGGTCGGTCGCTCTTTGACTTGGATCTCAACATTGACGATGTCGGTGCGGTCCTTCGGAGTCGACGTATTGAAAAGAACTTCGTTCGGTTGGAAGAAACCGAGTCGCTCGACGTTTTCCTTGGATTGCCGGAAACGGGTGCCGTTATAGAGTTCGCCTTCTTTAATCTTCAGTTCTCGCCTGACGACTTTGTCGTGGGTCTTCGAGTTTCCGACGACGTTGATCTCGCCGAAGTAAGCGAGGCTCCCTTTCTCGAAATGGTAATCAATGTCGACCGTTTTAGTGTCGTCTTTGATTTGCATGTTCGGAATCACGTTCACAAACGCGTAACCGAGGTCTTGATACTTCTCCTGAAGTTTTTGGATGTCCGTGTTTCGCTTGGAAATCGAAAAATTCTGGCCGGCCAACATCTGCGTTTCGACGCCGAGCTCTTCGCGCGAAAAGAGCAGGTCACCCGAAAAGTCGATGTTTCCGACTTGGTATTTTTCGCCTTCTTCGACGTAAATCGTGATGTAGAGCCACTTTTTATCGTCGCTCACGCTAACGATCGGGCTCTCGTACTTGAATTTCACATACCCATTATCCAGGTACCAGTAGGTCAGGCGCTGGAGATCGTTCTTGAAAGCATTTTCCTTGAAGCTGCCGGAACTCGAAATGAAGCTAAAGAGCCCGCCTTCACGAGTCTCTGGAAGCATCGCTTTTAATTGGGTGTCGGTAAACGCGTGGTTGTTGAGGAACGTGATCTTCTTGATCTGAACCTTATCGAAGTCATTGATTTTATACCGGAGGGTGACTTCGTCTGGCTTTTTAGGATTCGGCTGAACCACTTCGAAAGTCACTTTGGCGAGGTAGTATCCCTTGTCCTCGTAACTCTTGGTGATGAGGGCAATGTCCTCTTTCACTTTATTCACATCGAGAATCGACCACTGCTTCACTTTCACCACGGCTTGGAGATCAGAAGTGGAAAGGCGCTCGTTTCCTTCAAATTCGATTTCAGTAATAATCGGACGTTCGCGCAAAATCAGGATGACTTTAGCACCCGTCGTTTCGGCTTCCGCTTCGACGGTGATGTCATCAAAATAGCCCATATTGAACAAGGCTTGGACGTCGGAGCGAATCGTTTCGCGATCGATCGCGACTCCGGCTTTTGTTAAAAGTTTACTCAGAATGGCATCTTTCTCGATGCGCTTCAGTCCGCGAATTTCGATGGAGCGGACCGGTTGGCCCGAAAATCCTTCGACCGAGTCGTCGATTTTTATCGTCGTCTCTTTTACCGGAACGGTTTTAGCCTTCTTTGATTTTTTCGCGCTGGCCTTGGTCCTGCTACTCAGTGCGGGATTGGCTACGGGATTCATTGAGGGAGTGGTTACCGGCCGGGGCAAAGAGGAGGCCCGCGGCGTGGCCGCTCCGGGCGCAGCTCGTGCGGAGGGAGAGACAATATTAAGCGCCATGCACACGACTGCAAACAAGCCTACCGCTCGCCTTGCAGACGCCAAGAAATCAAGGATTAGAATCACAGAACATGTCTAGGAGAGGCGCGAGCCTCCGTCAACTAGAACCACTCCCCGGTCACACGATAAACGCGTTCTTAGGCGGTTGAAGGCTCATTCACAAATTGTCCATCGCGCATGGTCAGAACACGGTGCATGCGGCTAGCAATCGAGGCGTCATGCGTTACGATCAAGATCGAGATTCCGGTTGCCTGATTCAGGTTTACGAGGAGATCCATCACGTTTTGACTATTTTTTGAGTCGAGATTTCCGGTGAGCTCGTCGGCTAGCAGGAGCTTCGGCCGGAGAATAACGGACCTCGCGATGGCGACTCGCTGCTGCTCTCCACCCGAAAGCTCGGAAGGACGATGGTTCAATCGGTGTCCAAGCCCCACAAATGCCAAAAGTTCTTCCGCATGCCGTCTTGCAACATTTCGGTCCTCGCCAGAAATCAATGCCGGCATCATCACGTTTTCGACCGCATCGAATTCCGGCAAAAGATAGTGAAACTGGAAGATGAAGCCGAGAACTCGGTTCCGAAACTCCGAGAGGCCCTTCTCCGTGAGCTGTAAAATATTCTGGCCCGTCGGCCCGTAAAAAATCGAACCGCTGTCGGGTTTCTCGAGCGTCCCGAGTGCATGGAGAAGGGTGCTCTTACCCACGCCGCTTGCTCCGGTGATGGCAACCATCTCCCCTGCCGCAATTTCGAAATCCACTCCGCGAAGAACGGGAATTTCAGCGCTGCCTTTATGGTACGTTTTGGTGAGCGATTCGGTGCGAATAAGCATTAGTCGTAGCGTATCCCTTCCATCGGAGATTGGGTAGAGACCCGGAAGGCCGGAATGAGGGTCGCGACTAAAATAATCACGAGCGAGAAAATCGCGATGAGCGCGATTTCCGCCCAGTTCATCGTAACCGGAAGGTAATCGATGTAATACACGTCGGCCGGCAGCTTGATCAGTTTCGTCCGGTCGATGATGAAATTGAGCAGCAGTCCGAATCCCATTCCCGCGGCGGTACCGACTAAGCCGATGATCACCCCGATGGTGAGAAAAATTCGAAAGCCCTGACCGGGACGAAGTCCCATTGCTTTGAGAATGGCGATCTCTTTCGCCTTGTCGTGGATCATCATCATCAACGTCGACACGACGTTAAAAGCGGCGACGAGAACGATCGCAAGCAAGATGATCGAGATCACTGCCTTTTCGAGTTTAATCGCGTAAAAGAGGTTCTTATTCAGCTGGGTCCAATCTTTCGCCCGAAAAGGATAACCAAAAGATTCCGATAAATGATCCGAGGCTGCCCTCGAATCATCGCCTCGAGGAAGTTTAATTTTGAAAGTACTGGCCCGATTTTCCAATCCGAAAACCGATTGGGTCCAGGAGAGCAGAGCAAATCCGTATTTCGAATCGTACTCATACATTCCGAGGCTCGCGACTCCGACTACGGTCGCTTCCAAAATTTTTGGTACTCCGAGCGAGCGAGACTCCCCTTCGGAACCGGCAGACGCGATCTGCGGGATGACGAGGCGAATGACATTGCCGACGTCGGCTCCGATTTTCGAAGCCAGGACCTTGGCGAGCACGATCTCTCCCGGGCGTTCAGGCAACCGGCCGTTCACTAATCTTTTTGGCAAGCTGGTTGCGCGCCCGACTGTCTCGGGATCGATACCCTCCAGCACCACTCCGCCCGTTCCTTTCGGACCCGCTGCCATGAGTTCGGTGATGAGCGAAGCGGATATAGCCTGCGCCTGGGGGAGTGCGCGTTTGATCTTGGCTTCGATGACTTTCGGATCGCGGACCGGATCGGCTCGAGAATAAAGGACGACGTCCCCATTAAGTCCGCTAATCGCTTCCGCGAGCTGGCCTTCGAACCCATTGATCACAGATGTGACCACGGTCAGCGCAAGCACGCCGAGCGCCACGCCCGCGACGGAAACCCACGCGATCAGCGATAAAAATCCGTCTGAAGACTTCGAAAGCAGGAACCCCTTTGCGAGCGTCGAAACGATCGAGGGGCTGCGCGAAGCACTCACTCAGCTAACTTCCTCATTTGAGGAAAGAGAATCACATCACGAATGGAAGCCGAGTCGGTAAAGAGCATGGCGAGGCGATCGATGCCGATTCCTTCACCCGCGGTTGGCGGCATTCCATACTCGAGCGCCACGCAATAATCTTCATCATGATTATGCGCCTCTAAATCGCCGCCTTCTTTCGCCTCCATCTGACCGAGGAACCGATTTCGTTGATCGACCGGATCATTCAGCTCGCTGAACGCATTTCCCATCTCGCGACCGTAAATAAACAGCTCGAACCGATCGACGACGAAAGGATCCACCTCATTCAACCGAGAAAGCGGCGAAACTTCCGTCGGATAATGCGTCACATAGGTCGGCTGGATCAGCTTCTCTTCAACCTCGGCATCGAAAATCGCCATAATCAAGTTACCCACCGGGGCTTTCGCCTCCATGTGAATCCCATTAGCCGCTCCATAGGCGAGAAGCGTGGCACGGTCCCGAATTTTTTCTTTCTGCGTGAATTTCGAATGCTTCAGGATCGACTCTTCGACGGTAATGCGTTCCCAACGTCGACCCATTTCGATCTCGGTGCCCTGATAAGTGATCTTCGTACCGCCGGAAAGTTTCAGCGCGATTCGCTGGAAAAGTTTTTCGGTAAGATCCATGAGGTCATCGAAAGTCGCGTAAGTCATGTAGAACTCAAGCATCGTGAATTCTGGATTGTGCTTGATCGACGTTCCTTCGTTCCGAAAGTTGCGGTTAATTTCGAAAACGCGTTCGAAACCACCCACTACCAGACGCTTGAGATAAAGTTCCGGGGCGATCCGAAGGTAGAGCTCCATATCGAGAGTGTTGTGATGGGTCGTGAAGGGCCGAGCAGCAGCCCCACCCGCGATGCCATGAAGCATAGGAGTTTCGACTTCCATAAAATCATGGTCTTTAAAAAACTGGCGGACTTCGTCCACGATGACGGCACGTTTGCGAAAGGTCTCACGACTCTCTTCCGTAACAATCAAATCGACGTACCGTTGGCGATAACGTTTTTCGATATCCGTCATTCCATGAAATTTTTCAGGCAATGGCTGCAGAGACTTCGTGAGCAGCACGAGCTTATCGGCATGAATGGAAAGTTCGTTGGTCTTGGTTTTGAAGAGAACGCCTTCCACGTAGGCGATATCGCCGACGTCGAAGTCTTCTTTGTAAGCGCGGTATCCGTCTTCTCCGAGAGAATCTTTAGCCACGTAAATTTGGATCGGCCCGGTGCGGTCACGGAGTCTTAAAAAGGCCGCTTTTCCAAAATCACGAACTGCGATGGCGCGGCCGCCGATGGAAGCGCGAATTTTTAGCGGATCGAGCTCTTCCTTCGTTTTCTCGTCGTAGAGCCGATGCAGATCAGCAGCGAGGTCTGCGGGCTTGAATCCATTTTTGTACGGATTTTCATTCCGGTCGCGGATGCGCTGCATTTTTTCGTAACGAACGCGGACTTGTTCCGGAAGGTGGGAAAGATCACCTTGCCTATTCACCGGGTTTTCAGAAAGAGATCCGGCTCCGGGAACTTGGGAATTGGAATTTTCGCTCATGACCTATCGTCCTTCCGCTTCTAGGAAGCGTTCCGCATCGATTGCGGCCATACAGCCCGTTCCGGCAGCCGTGACGGCTTGCCGGTAAACATGATCCGCAACATCTCCCGCGGCAAAAATGCCGGGAACATTGGTTTTCGTCGTTCCTGGATGAACGACTAAGTAACCGTTTTCGTCCGTGTTCAGGAGGTCTTTGAACGGTTTGGTATTGGGTTCATGCCCAATGGCGATGAAGAGGCCGGTTACCGCTAGGTCTGACGCTTCGCCCGTGACGAGATTCTTTAATCCGAGCGATTCCACAGCGTTCGCCCCTTTAATTTCTTCAACCGCAGTATTCCAAATAAATTTAATTTTCGGATTTTTCATCGCGCGGTCTTGCATAACTTTCGAAGCCCGGAGGCCTTCGCGGCGGTGAATGACGGTGACTGATTTTGCGAATCGCGTGAGGAAGTTTGCTTCTTCCATGGCGGTATCACCACCGCCTACGACGGCGATGTCTTGGTTGCGGAAAAAGAATCCGTCACAAGTCGCGCAGGCAGAAACGCCTTTGCCGTAGTAAGCCTTTTCAGACGGAATCCCGAGCCACTTTGCCGATGCGCCAGTAGAAATGATCAGCGTTTCAGCAACCACTTTTTTTCCGTCGTCGAGGTGAAGCGTAAACGGCCGGGTCGTTCCTTCCACTTTCACAACCCGTCCGGTTAAGAAGCGAGAACCGAAGCGTTCGGCTTGTTTACGGAATTCGATCATGAGGTCTGGGCCGGTGACACCCATCGCAAACCCCGGAAAGTTTTCGACATCCGTCGTGATGGTGAGCTGTCCGCCGGGCTGCTCACCTTCAATCACAAGCGGAGTGAGGTTTGCCCTGGCTGCGTAAATCGCAGCGGTCAGTCCCGCAGGGCCGGTCCCAAGGATCACAACGTTTTCATTCTGGGAAGGGGTGGTCATTTGGAGTCTCCTGGTGAAAAATCCGGATGGCGAACGCAGAGGTACCTATGGGCCGCATTTTTGTTACGAGCCAGTGACTAAGATCGGAGAAAACGGAGAAGAGGTTTAAGCGGAATTATCGGCTAGGAGAGCTTCGATACTCACCGTTTCAGCGTTGTCGGCGTCGTCTGCGAGGTCTTTTACGAATTTATCGTAATCGTCTTGTTTCGCGGATCCGCGCTGGATGTTGCGTTCGACAATACGGCTATCAAATTTTTTCGCTTCAGTGGCATCAAAGAGGAGTGTCATAGGTCTCAATGTCTTATGCGGTCTGAAAACCTGAGTCAATTCCTCGCTGAAATTAACGCACAGAGTCTAGTGCCAGGTCTTGTCGTTCGGGTCTCTTTCATCTTCGCGATCAGGATTATCGACGACGAGTTTGAGGTGCTTCTTTTTACCGGTGAGTGCAAATTTGTTGGTCGACTTCTTCGAGGACAGTCGATTTGAAGCACGCTTGGCACTCTGGGACTGCACCCAGAGGTACCCCAGACCGGCAAGCATGCCTCCGATGTGCGCGGCACTCGAGAGACCTCCCCGGCCGGAAAAAACTGAGGACAGAAACTCGACCGCGGCGAGAACCCAGATGAAGTGCTTAGCCTTCATTGGGAAGAGCATCATAAAGAGAAGGGTTCGCTCTCCAAACAAAATCCCGTAAGCCATCAAGCAGCCGTAGATCGCGCCCGACGCGCCCACCATGGGGGTTTGCAGGCCATCTCCCTTCCAAATGAAGAGCTGGAGAAAAAGATAAAGCACTCCCGCCATGATCGAACAAAAAAAGTAATAGCCGAGAAAGCGACGGCGCCCCCATTTGAACTCGATGTCACTCGCGACAAACGCGAGCATCACCATATTCAGAATCAAGTGCATCGGATCAGCGTGAAGGAATGAGTAGGTGATCAGCTGCCAGACTTTTCCCTCAAACATGAAGCTTCGAGGAACGAGACCAAAGAAATAAAGAAGGTGGCCACCAAAAAATTGGTCGACTGTTTGCTGCACAAGAAATGCGACAAAACAGGCGATGAGGAGGATTTTTACCGTGGGCGAAAGTCTCATCTGCATTTTAAACTCCGCTCCCCGAAGTAGCGCCTGCATTGTCGGAGCGGTACGCTCCGGGCTGCTCTGGATCTTGAGCTGGCTCCATTAATTCTATCAGCATCCCACCTGCGGTCGAGGGGTGGATGAAATTAATCCGCATGTTGTGAGCACCACTGCGTGGATGTTCATAGGTAAACCGGTATCCCTCTGCCTTTAGCGTGGACATGAGCGGATCCAGTTCCCCACGCTCGACCGTAAACGAAAGGTGATGGATCCCGGGACCTCTTTTTGCGATGAACCCAGCGACGGTTCCGGTCGGATCAGTGACCTCCAGTAACTCGATAGAGGCGGGTTGAACCGGCAACGGCAGGAAGTGAGTCTTCACCCCCTGCTCAGGAACGGATTCCGTCGCGGTAATGGTGAGCCCGAGAAGCCCGAATAATTTTTGGAGTGCGGGGAGATCTTTCACTGCCACGCCGATGTGATTGAGAGTGATGGGCATGGAGAAAAACTACCGCGAAAAAAGGATGAGGACCACTCTCCTCTGTGCTGTACCCGTGACTCCCACCTCGGAGTCGTTCGGCAGAGAAAAGCAGTCCTCAGTCAAGATGCCTAATGCCCCGAGTACCCACCAAAAGTCCCTCTTGGCCTAGACAAAATACCTATCGGCGCCTAGTTTCTAACCTTGAGTGTTTGAACTGAAATATCTGGGAAACCTTCGCAAAACTGCACGTGCTTCAGCTGGCGTCAAAAAAACGGCGTAGCTTGTGATCATCAGGGCTGAGAAAAAAGGAATGATCACAATAAATCCAATGCCCAGATGCATCAGAACTCCCCCTAGAAGGACATAGGGCCTCATTTTTTTAGACCAGATGCAGACCGGGAAATAGATTTCCCAGAGGAGCGTGCCATAAGTCAGCACCGTGATGAGAAGCGGAAGGTGTGACACCTGATCCCAGCGGAACCTTGCGAACTGGGAATTGAAAATCGTCCAGAGAGCTTCTCCTCGCCACCAGATCACCCCCTTCAGTTTTTCCCAGCCCGAGAACGCGTAGATCACGCAGACTTGAATTTGGCACATGCGGAAACCTGCGGACGTAAGAATAGAAGACCAGTCGCTCGATTTTTTCCGAGCAGCCTCCTCATCAATTTTTATGAAGATGAGGTAGAACAGAAAAAAAACAGAGATGGTGTCGAACCCATAAACGACAGCCATGTTCCGGTGCATGAAAGAAACGTGGAGTAAATATGCGACGGCGGCTGAAAGTCGGGGAAACTTCCCCAGACCCAGTGTGATCAAGGAAATGAGAAAAACTCCGGTGTGGATCCACAAGGCCACTGCGCTTGGAAACCAGATGAGAAAACTCCAACGGTATTCCGCGGGAAAATTTTCCGCTAATTTTTCGAGGTCCATCACCCCATTCAAGCCGTAGTAAAACTCAGAATCCATTGCGCGCAAAACGTAGGCTACGAAAAGTACACTGGCAAAAAGAGGTCGAAATAAACGGAGCTGCTCGCGAGCATCCGCTTCAAAAAAGAACTTTTCCCAAGCACGTAAAAAATCCATTCCCACCGATTTCAAGAACTTGAACTGAGGACGGGCTCCCTGCCATCTATCCCTCATGAAGCATCTCTCCGACCATGAGGAGTTTGGGCGACGCTTAATTGAAGGTTCGATTCCAATTCGGCCGCTGATGTTTGATTTGCATTATTGATCAGCCGTTCTGCGGCCTGATCTAGTTTCATGACTGGATCGCAAAAAACATTTCCCACAGATTGTCGTTCCTCAAAGCGAATATCAGATAAGGACTGCTCTCCCCTTTGGACGCGGTAGAGGTCCGGAGTAAGGGCATTGGATTTCCACAGCCGGATTCCTTTTGCGTCAGGATTCGAGCGACAGAGCCAGTTCGACCAAACATTAAGATGCTTATCGTCCGCAAAATAAAAAAAACGGGCAAGAGCGATGCGTCTGGTTTGCCGTTCATTAAAAAAATAAGGGAATCCGGTTGCGGGGAAGTAGCCGTCCCGCACGACTTCTCCGCGCTCGTCTAATATTTCCCACTCTAACCGGACGGGTAAAGTTGAGGGGTCGGGAGCAAAAAAACTCCACGTCGAGCCGAACTCCGTAACGGCAAACAGGGGGGAAAATACGGGAGAGAAGAGCTGGCCGTGATACGAATTTTGATTAGGACCGATTGTGATCAGCGCTAACATGAATAACAAAACGACACTGAGGACTGCTCTTTTCTGCCGCATCTCTCAGTGTCGCTCCGTTACTTGTTTCAATACGTGAATCTGAAACCTTTTTTCAAACTAAGTCCGCTTAATACACGGTTCCGATTGCGGTTCCGATTGCAGTGCCGATCGATCCGTATCCGCCGTACCCGGTATACGCTGGATAATATCCGCCATTGCCGTAGCCGACAGCGCCTCCATATCCTACACCCCCGTAACCGACCCCACCGATTCCGTATCCGCCGCTGATGTTGCCATATCCATATCCACCGGTCATCTGACCGGCGACTCGCTGATAAGCGCTCATCGCTTCAGTTGCTTGAGTTCCCGCTAGCTGAATGTTTTGAGCCTGCATTTGCGCGCGCTGTTGGTTCAAGAGGATCGCTGGATCCTGCCCGTATTGGCCGTATCCACTGATTCCGCCAGCCACTCCATATCCCGATATTCCTTGAATTCCGTAGCCGGAATTTCCCTGCACTCCATATCCCGATATTCCTTGAATTCCGTAGCCGGAATTTCCCTGCACTCCGTATCCCGATATTCCTTGAATGCCCGCGTAGCCGATGCCTCCAGAAATTCCGTATCCGCCGATGCCTCCAGAAATTCCGTATCCGCCGATGCCCTGAGGTCCCGCGTATCCGATACCTCCTGGGATACTACCGTAACCAATTGCGCTTCCGATCCCATAGCCGATACTCCCCGCAATATTTCCATATCCGATACTGCCCAGCCCGATGCTGCCATATCCGATACTGCCCAGCCCGATGCTTCCGTAGCCGATACTTCCATAGCCGGTATTTCCAAACGTCCCACTTGCCCACATCGAGCTCATACAGGGGTTTGAAGGTATTCCAAGCGTCGTTCCTTGCGAGATGTAAGCTTGGCAGTTTGCCGTATTTGAACCGAGGTAATTATTGTAAGCACTTGCAGCGGTGTTCTGTTGTTTATAGAACATCGCCATATCCATCCCCTTCATCAGGACGGGGCTTCCGATAGCCAGCCCTCCGAGGATGTAATCTCCCACAGTTTTTTTGCCATTTCCGCGTCCGTTGTTGTCCACCTGGTCCGCGATCACTCCGCAGTCTGGGCAGTTCCGATCAATCGTTCTCCGCTTTGCAACGCAACGTTTGTACTTCGAGTTTAACTTAGCGAGTTGGTCCCGAAGATCTTTGAGTTGACCGGGGATTTTCTTTGCTTCAATTTCTCTCCGGACGGGGCCGCACTTTTTTGCGGAGTCTATACAACCTTGCCGAAGGTTCGTCGAAGACGAGTAAGGATCGCGACGATTGGACACGTAATAATCGTAGACGGCTTTGCATACGGCTGCGCGATTCACGCTAGGGCTGAGATCAGAAATAGGGCTGCAATTTCGGCCTCCGCCTTTTCCCTTTCCTTTATCGCCTGAATTTCCACCACCCGTGCCATTAGCCGGCTCAGTACCATCGAGTGCACCGTCCGTCCCCAAAGTGGCTGGTGCGGCGGCTCCAGCAAGTTTCAACTTTGTAGCAGCGTCTACATTACCGCGGGGATCATCAAAACTGCCTGTTCCAGCCTTGCCTTTGAACCCTTTAACTCCGCCATTATCAACGCAACCTTTGGGCACGTAGGTCACAAAATCTTCATTCGTGACGGCATCGATTGCGATTAGAGCATCTGCTTTACACTGAGTTTTAGCGGAGCACTCACAGTTACCTGCGCCGTATCTAGAGAGAATAGGGTCTTCGTCGTCAAGCTCTGCCCAGTTTTCGTCGCTAATTTTTTTACCGAGTCGTTCTAGCCGAGAGATTTCGTCCTTCAACGAATCCATCTCATCTTCACTCGAGTTGATTTCTTCTTTGAGCTGACTGAGCTGTTCCGCGTAAGATTTACGGGATCCCCTATCAGCGGCATCAGAATCGCATACATCGTTGCTAGAAAAACGATCACTCGAATAATCTTCTCTATCGCGCGAGCGCCGGTCAGTCATCCCGTTACCAAAACCATCTGCGTATACGGAGCGGCTTCCGCGACGGTCATCATCACGGGAACCATAGCGATCCTCACCAAGTGCCTGCTTCGTAACCGCCATAAGTCCTGAACTCATCAGGGAGGCAATCAATGTGTACTGGAAAATTCCAGTTATCAGAGTCACGGGCTTCATCCTTGAAAATGGCATAATTTCCTCACGAGGTTTCGTCAACGAAGGACACTCCGATCCTTCCAGCCGACACAGATCCGTGTTCTATGGTTTCAGATATTCATAAAAAAAGAAAACCTAAGCTGAAATAGGAAGCAGAGGCATAAAATTGACTGCTTTCAGAGTCTTTAAACGATGCCCAGGAGCAAGATCCATGAAAACATACTAATTTAGTCAACTTTTATGACGAGAAAAAATCAGGCCATTAACCTGATTCAATCTAAATTATACTTTTTTACCTTTTTTTGCCGTCTTAATTCTTTCTTTTAGCTTTGCTTGGCTTTTGCGCTGTTTCATTTTTTTCGTCTTGTTCTTGCGTCCGCGTCCCATAAATTATCCTTTGTTGAAAAATATACTGCCTTTAAAAACAACAAATACCCTATCTCTACCGATATAAAATTCGTAATCCAGTTTCACAATCCAATTAAACGAAAAAAGCCTGAAAGTTTCCTTTCAGGCTTTTCTTTAATCGTATCAGCGCGAAATGAATCAAGCGATGATACGTCTAACCGACCTCCACGAGAGTGGAGGGATAAAAAAATGGGGGCATCGAGCTATGTTAGCGCCGAGCTACCTCGGTACTATTTTTGCCGCTGGCGGGCTTAACTTCTGAGTTCGGGATGGGATCAGGTGGAACCCCGCCGC
>JACMQW010000065.1 GCA_014376785.1 Oligoflexia bacterium | reverse complement strand
GATCATCGCCCGAGACCTCGATCTTGATGGGCTCGGAAGATTTTTGAAGGGCATCACGAACGTCTTCAATTTCGTCGTCGTGGACTGCGGCCAAGGAACCGACCCCTCCGCAATGAAGGTCATGGAATCGGCGACCGCGATTTTCGTCGTGACCACCGCAGATGTCATCGTGATCAACCAAACCAAACGCATTCTTGGAAAAATTGCGGAACTCCTTTTTCCGCCCGAGATGGTCCAGATCGTCGTGAACCGCTACTCGGCTACCCACATCATCACTCCGCAGATCATCCAAAAGAACTTAAACCGATCCATTTTCGGGGTGATTCCGGAAGACAACGTGACTTGTGAGAGTGCGCTTGCGAAAAGCACGCCTATTTGCCTGGCGTCGCCGAGCGCGCCGATCACGCGGGCCTACCACGACGTCGTCCGAAAAATCCAACAGACGAATCTTCTCGAGAGTCTCGCGAAGCTAAAGAAGCCCAGTGGCGCTGCATCGAAAATGCAGTCGCAGCTCCAGCTTCTCCAGGGCGGGGGAGCGGTCACCGATATCGCAAAAGACGGTGCGGCGATGCTTCGAAGCGCTGCTGGTCCGATGGATCCCTGGACGGCGATGAAACTTCGTATTCACAAGGCGCTGGTTGAGTCGATGGATTTGAAAAAAATGGACACCGGGGTCCAAGATGCAAAACAACGCGCAGTGCTTCGTGAGCGAACCCAAAAAGGAATCCTCGACATTCTCGCCGTAGAAGATTCCGTGGGTTTGCTCGGCACGCGCGAACTGAAAGCCCAAATGGTGAAGGAAGTCCTCGATGAAGCGCTGGGGCTCGGGCCGCTCGAAGACTTGCTTGCGGATGATAATGTCACCGAGATCATGGTGAATGCCCGCGATCAAATCTACATCGAAAAGGGCGGAAAACCCGAGCTTTCGAAAACCACGTTCTCAAGCGAGCAACAGATGATGAACGTGATCGAGCGAATCGTGACGCCGCTCGGCCGACGAGTCGATGAAAAGAGCCCATTTGTGGATGCACGGCTTCCGGATGGATCACGGGTTCACGTGATCATCCCGCCGCTTGCGCTTCGCGGTCCGACCATTACGATACGTAAATTTCCGAAAAAACGGATTCTCTACAAAGACCTCGTGACTTATGGATCCATGACCGAGGAAATCGCAGATTTTCTCCGGGCCTGCGTCGAGGGTAAGTTAAATATCGTCGTTTCCGGAGGAACCGGTTCGGGTAAAACCACGCTCTTAAATGTGTTGTCGAACTTTATCCCGGCGACCGAACGAATCATCACGGTCGAAGATTCGGCTGAACTTCAGCTCGGGCAGGATCATGTCGTCCGGCTTGAGACGCGCCCGAAAAATATCGAAGGCGAGGGCGAAGTCGCGATTCGCGACCTCATTAAGTGCTGCTTGAGAATGCGTCCTGACCGAATCGTCGTGGGGGAGTGTCGCGGCGGAGAAGCCCTCGACATGCTTCAAGCGATGAACACTGGACACTCGGGATCCTTGACCACCCTTCACTCAAACAATCCGCGCGAATGCATCCAGCGGCTGGAGACTTTAGTGATGATGGCGGGATTAAATCTTCCGGCGAAGGCGATTAAAGAGAACATCGCGGCTGCCGTGAATGTGATCATTCAGCAAACCCGATTGCCCGATGGCTCCCGAAAAATCACCCACATCTCGGAAGTAACCGGAATGCAGGGGGATGTGATTTCACTTCAGGATATCTTTCTCTTCAAGCAGGAAGGCCTCGATAAGAAGCGGAAGATCATTAGTCGATTTGTGCCGACTGGCTTCATTCCAAAATTTGTCGAAGAAATGGAAGCAAAAGGGATGAAAGTTTCGCGGGGCCTTTTCGCCGCGAAATAGAATGCTATCCTAAGGTTAAGAGAGAGGAGGAAGTGGCATGTTGACGGACCGGCTTGAAATCATCGCAGCCCTTTTCCTGTTTTTTCTTTCCGTGGCCTACATCGCCTACCGCTACAGTGAGCGTTTCCTAGAGTGGTTACGCTTCCAGTCTGTCGGGACGCGTGATCACATCGTGGAGCGGCTCGCCCTCATGTTTATCGAGGTGAATCCGAATACGGTGCTGATTGCGCTTTTTATCTCGAGCTTCGGTCTGGGTTTGTCCGTGGTTGCTCTCCTGTTGCCCCAGGTTTTTCCGGCGCTCTTAATCGGGAGTATCGTCACGTTCGTCGGGTGGAAGCTTCCGCGGCCTTTCGTGGAGTGGCTTTATGTTCGCCGTGTTAAGAAATTCACTCTTCAGATGGTCGATGGCCTGAGCCTGATGTCCAACGGGATGAAGTCTGGTTTATCGATTATTCAATCTATGGCACTAGTCGTCCAGGAACTTCCGGATCCCATCCGCCAGGAATTTAATCTCGTTCTGAGTGAAAATAAACTCGGTGTCTCGATCGAAGAAGCGTTTAACAATCTTGCCAAGCGTGTTCAGTGTGACGACGTGGAGATGTTTGTCACGAGCGTGAACATCTTGAAGGAGACCGGCGGGAATTTGGCGGAAACTTTCGACACCATCACCACGACGATTCGTGAGCGGATTAAGCTCGAACAGAAAATTGACGCTATGACCGCTATGGGGCGCATGCAGGGGATGATCCTCCTCGCGGTTCCGGGCGTTTTAGGTACTTTCATTTACTATTCCGACCCAGACTTTATGAGACCCCTGTTTACGACGACCTTTGGGTGGATTATCCTATTAGTCGTGGTGGGACTCGAGTTCCTCGCTTACTTCACGATTTCTCGGATCGTGAAAATCGACGTCTAGGGTGAACTCCTGTAAATTTTAGTTCGCACGATGCGAATGTCGCAGTTTATTCCTCAGTCTGCCCCGATTTCATACTCAAGGAGAGAGTGCCTCATGTTTCAGCTTCCAAATTTTCGTTCGACCTTTCGTCTCGCACCCCTCTTGATGACGGTCGCCACTACGCTCGCCATGGTACCGACGGTTTTTGCCAACGTGAGTATCCGAAACGGAAATTTTTTCATCGGTTACACGGATGTTCTTTATCCGGGGGGTTACGAAGCCAAGATCGAACGCGTTTACAATTCGAAGAGTCCGTTCAACGGACTTTTTGGTTGGGGGTGGGGGAGTGACTTCGAAGGCTACCTCACGGTCGAATCCGATGGCAGCGTCCTCGTGAGCGAGTCGGGAGGAGGCGCGCAAAACCGCTTCAGTCCCGTGAATGCGAGTCCGAAGGAACTCGATTCCGCGATTGCGACGATTACTGAAGCTGCGAGAAAAGCTGGCGCCATCGGTTCGAAAGAACAGATTACGAGCTACCAACGTCAGCTCAAGACCAATCCAGATTTTCGGAACGATGAATGGGCAAAATGGCGCGCTCAGGGAAAAGTCCCAGCGCGAAAACTCGCGGTGGGGACGAAGCTGACTTCGAACCGTTTCGCATTCCAATGGATCACGGTCACCTCCACAGGGTACGTGAGAAATTCGGATTCAGGGAAAACGGAAACCTTCGATGCAAATGGCCGCATCCTGAAAGTTCAGGATAAGAACGCTAACTTCATCATGCTGAGCTATAATCGAGACGGAAAAATTGAAAAAATTCAGGATAATCAGAATCGGAAAATGTACCTCTCCTACAGCAAGCAGGGGAAGGTAGAGAAAGTTTCCGCAGAAGGAAACAAAACCGCGGAATACAAATACAACGATCAGAACGAACTTATCTATTCGAAGGACACCGAAGGAAACGTCTTCAACTACAAGTACGGTTCAGACAAACGACATAATCTTTCGGAGATTGGTTATTCCGATAGGACGAGCCTTCAGGTGAGTTACTACGGTAAAGACAAACTTGAGAACGTGAAGTCGGTGAAGGACCGTGATGGGACTGCGACGAACTACACGTACGATAAAGTTGCCGGCGAGAAGAATAGCTTAAAAGTCGGGGTCGACATTCGGAGCTCTGAAGGTCGTCCGGTTTCCAGTAGTGGTTACGAGTATGTTTTCCGAAATAAAGCGAATGGCGAGGAGTGGACTTATAAGATGATGAGTACTCTCGATGGTCTGCGCACCGAGACCATCTATAACGAGTGCTGCGGTCTTCCGATCTTCATTAAACGCGGAAAAGACGAGACCACGTTTGCATACGATACGAAGGGACGCGTGCTGAAGAAAACCACGCCGAACGAAGTGACCGAACTTGCTTACGACCAGAAGGTGGGAAAGGTGAACCGCGTCGTAAAATATTCGAAAGCGAACAAGAAGAAAGTAGACTGGTCGACTTTTCAGTACGACACGCACGCGAACCTGCTGGTTGCGAAGAACTCCTCGGGTGCGAGTGCCCGTCTTTTCTATGATCCGATGGGACGCATCAAGACCATGATGGATCAGTCTAAAAAGACGATTAATTTTAAGTACAACGAGAACTCAAAACCCATTGAAATTTCGGATCCGAAAATGGGCTCGATCACGGTTACTTATACGAACAGCGGAGAAGTGAAAAAAGTCGACTCCACCGGCGGACGGACCGTCGCGCAAGCCGTGGTTTCTTCCTTCCAAAATCTCCTGGACCTCATTCGCCCAGCGGGTGTGACCCTTTCGTTCTAAGGAGCAGGCATGAGAAGTTTTTCGATGAATCCTCGGCTTCTGTTTGTAGCTGCATTTTTCATTTTGGTCGCCGCTTCAGCGGGGGCCGAAGAGAAGAAGGCCGATTCGGCTGCCCCACCGCTTATGAGTGTCACTTCAGCGTCTGGCCTCGGGCAGAAGGCGGAACCGGAATGCACGTTTACCAGCGACGCGGTGGTGAAGCCTGAAGACTTCTCGGGGGTGCCGGTGGCGCCCGTTCCGGCGCCGGGACTGAAGTCTGATAGTGCTACTTGAGGGATAGGCCACGCTAGAGTGTGTTCTTTCCTGAAACAGTGGGTCACCGAACGGAACGCCAATACTTCAGCCTCGTTTCCAGTATGGCTTCGTTAACGGAATGACCTTGGAGTAGAGGCTCAGCAAAAGCCGATTGGGCGATTTCTAGGATGATTTGTTGACCGCTGGCTGGTGTCCGCCTTTCGTCTACACGTTTCAGATTTCAGTCGACGGTGCGCTGGGCTTGTTCATTCTCGGCCTAAAAAAGCTTTTTATCTTTTTTTTCCCGTATTCGGCGACGGCGCTGAGCCGATTGTGCGCGGGACAATACGCTCGGAGATTTTCGGCCGTGCTCGCACCGCCCTTTGCGAAAGGAATAAGGTGCTCCATTTGCAGTCCGAAGCGGGATCCGCAGCGTTTTCCCGAAACGGGATGAATATATTCGCACGCTCCGTTAGCTCGCGAATGCGTATTCGCGCGGTCTCGCACCGAGATGTAGCGACTTCGTTTCAATGATTCGAGTTCGGCTCCAGAACCACCTGACTGTTTCAATCCTGATTCGGCAGGCCGAACTTCGTCTGCGGCGGCATTTTTTTCTGTATTTTCTTTCGAGGGTTCTTTTGGAATTCTTGAATCTCTCGGAGCTTTAGGCTCGCGCTTACGAATCTCTTCTTTCATCGCGTGTCGAAAGACTTCGGAAAGTGGGAGAGCCGGATTTCCACGAAGCTCGCGGACACGCCTCACCAGAACCATGAATTCTTCTTCCACATCGATCGTTAGTCGAGTGAGCTCGGCCGAAATGATTTTAGACCGCTCCACTTTCGGAGGTTCGACCAGAGCCATTCCGAGTAAGTATTTCTCAAGAGCTTCAGTCGTTTGGTTTGCGGTCTCGAGTACGAGGGAAGTCGCTTCTTGGCAGTTTAAGTTTTCGCGCCTGACATGAGACGCGAGCTTCGCCACCGAAGTTAAAGTCTGCGAGCCGTCTTTTAGACCATCTGCGACTTCGGGAACTTTGCGCAGGAGGCGCATCGCCGCTACGCGCTCCGAGGCTTGCGCACCAGAATACCCGAGCCCATCTCTCACGTATGTAAACATC
Organism: Oligoflexia bacterium; assembly: GCA_014376785.1. Lineage (GTDB taxonomy): Bacteria > Bdellovibrionota > UBA1018 > UBA1018 > UBA1018 > JACMQW01. The sequence goes on along the minus strand of JACMQW010000065.1, from coordinate 807 downwards.
GAGTCGTAGCCAACCACGGCAAAGGTGCGACGGTCCTCGACTTGGGAAAGAAATTTCAGAAGCTCAAGCGTTGCTGTTTTCTCACGCTTTGCGGCCATCAAAGTTTCTTCGTGAAGTTTCTCGTGCGCGATCATATTTTACCTCTTCAAATTCACTCCGCCCAAAATGAAACGGAGTGAGAGAGGTATACACCCGTTTTTTAGAATGGATTTCTCGCCCCAGGACGACCGGCATCCCGTATTTGCTGCTTTTTGATTTAAATGGCCTGATTTTTTTAGATTGAGAGAACGAGAGCAACGGAAGCGATGAGAAGAGATCTCACACATGCGACCCAGTCTTCCAACTCTTCAGATCGAAAACATTCCCAAGCAAAATCGTATGGAGGAATGAAAAAATCCGGCTGATGCGGCAGACGAATCATGTTTCACACGCGACTGAACCAATGAACCAACGGAAGGCCGACTGAACTGACCGACGAACGGCCGAACGACCCGCGGCCCTCGCCCTTCGCCTCCCCAATTAGAAGGCCGCTATCCCGTCAACTCAGTTCGCAAGTCCATCGTACGACCCATCGAGAAGATGGCCTCTCCGTCGTTTAACCATTCCTCAGCTTCAGCCCGCTACCAGGTTGATCCGGGCATCCACTAAAAAAGGATAGAGCGGCAAAACTGTCTAGTTTCGATACACCCGTCGTCTGACTACACGACAGGTCGATTTCGACCCGGATAAAAACCTAATAAATTCAATATGTTGCAAGGTTTTAGAGTTGGCATCGTCGTTGCTTTATATCTCTGTGAAGGCCCACAG
>JACMQW010000064.1 GCA_014376785.1 Oligoflexia bacterium | reverse complement strand
CGATACACGACTTTCGTCGATGAAAAGATCCGTCAGGATACCGCTTGCGAGAACGAGAACAAGTCCGGCCGTTCCCGTGTAAGCCGCAAATTGGACGGACTGACGTCCGGATTGGTATCTTTCGAGTTCCTCTAGGGCATCTGGGTTTGCTTCGAGAATGGTTCTCAGACCTTCTCCATCACGCCGGAGTGCAGAATCACAAGGCAGGCTTTTTCCTTGGTAGCGGATGATGCGATCGCAGCGGAATGGGTTTTCGGGGATCTTCCGGGCTTGCGTATTCGGAGCAGGGAGCGGCGCGATCGGCTTCAGTTTAATCTCTTTTGCCTCGCAGTTGGGCGAAAGTGAGAAGCATGCTAAAGTAGCAAGGCATGCCACGGAGAGTGAGATCGCGCGAGCGAAAGACCATGAGCATGGGAGGTCTGACATTGAGCAATCGGATAGCGTTAAAAGACGTTAAAAACAAGCGAAGCGTCCGGCTGCCTTTGAAAAATTTCATCGACCCGGTTTTTGAAAAATATCACCGCTCCACTTACCTGAATTCAGACCCTCTCGAATTTGTTCACCGCTTCACCGATCCGTGGGACCAGGAAGCAGTTGCGTTGTTTTCTGCCGTTTTAGCTTACGGAAATGTGAAACAAATTCGAAAATCGATCACCGACCTCCTCGAGAGAATCGAATCCCTCGGGTTATCTCCCGCTGCGATGATTCGCTCCTTGAAGGCGACCTCCGGGCGAGAGAGTTTCCTTCGCGTCATCGCTGGGTTCATCCACCGATTTAACGTCGGTCACGATTTTTACCTTTTCTCACGACTCATTTCTCGGAGTTGGGAACGGCATGGATCTTTCGGCGCTCACCTCGTTTCTCTGGTGGCGATTGATGATTCGGATTTTGGCCCAGGCCTCAGCCGAGCTTTTCTCGATTGGGAAGCTTGGGGAAAGGAATTTTCAGAGGCGGGGGAGAAATCGAACCGATCTTTCGGTTACCTGATCACTTCTCCGACGGATGGAAGCACCTGTAAACGGTGGTGCATGTTGCTTCGGTGGATGGTGAGGAAAGATGAAATTGATCTGGGCCTCTGGGCAACCGGAAGCCCCCTCTTGCCGATTGGCAGAATGGGCTTGAATCCGGGCCAGCTGGTCATGCCTCTTGATACGCACACCGGAAGAATCAGCCAATACCTGGGCCTGACGTCTCGCAAGAGTTTAAATTGGAAAGCTGCCGTAGAAATTACGCATGAGCTTCGGAAATGCGACCCACTCGATCCGGTGAAATACGATTTTGCCCTCTGCCGGTTGGGAATTCTAGACCTCTGCCAAAGCCGCTTTCGCGTGGAAATTTGCCAGACTTGTGATCTGTTACGGGTATGCCGATTCGCTCAGAAAGGGCTCTCCTCACGGGCCTCGCGCTCTACGCGGTCCTGATTCTAGGTTCCCAAGCTTCCATGAGTATCGGGATCGGGATTTTACTCGGATTTGCCTTCTATGCATTCGGCGGGGCTAAGGCCCTCTGGAACGCAGTGGTATCGGCTGCACGAGAACCCGAAATGGCGCGTTACCTTCGCGCGACCAACCTTATTACTCTCGCCTGTTTCCTCAGTCTCCTTTTTGCGCACTTCACTCCGGTTGTGATCGGAGGCATGAAGCCCGAAGTGAATTTCTTGAAGGACATGTGGAAGGCTTGGTATTTTTATTGGCCGCTCATGACGGTGCCTTGCGTCCTCGCTCTGAGTCTTTCTTCGCGCCGCCGACTCATCCAGATTTTTCTGGCCGCTTTCGCGGTCGTTTCGGTCATTGGGTGCGCGCAGTATTTTACGGGCTGGCCGAGACCCCAGAGTATTCCCGGTACGAATCGTTTTCACGTGACGGTTTTTCCCGGACACCACCTCTCTTTCGCTTCGATTGCGATTTTTCCGTTTTTCATGGCGGTCGCGGAATGCTTCGAACCGAAATGGATCAAGCGAAGCTGGGCGATCCCGTTAGCCATCGTGGGAGGATTGGCAATTTTCGGAACTTATTCGCGTCAGGTCTGGCTCTCGCTTCCGATTGGCCTCTTTATTTCAGCGGTGGTGAGTCTCCCGAAGCGAGCGGCAATCGCGGCTTTCATCTCTGGCGTTTTGCTCATCATCGGGCTCATGCAAGTGCCGATGATTCATGACCGGGCGATGAATGGGATGGGCATTGGCGAGCGAGTGGAGCTTTGGAAAATCAACACCGAATTTTTCAAACTGCGGCCTCTCACGGGCATCGGCTGGCACCATAACCTGCAGATGGCGGGCGCCTACTATCACACGTACCGGCCAGAAATTGCGGCGCCCTTTGTGGGCCACGCACACAGCAACTTTTTTGAATTTCTGGGCGGGCTGGGTTTGTGCGGCGTAGCAGCGTACTTCTTTTGGACTTGGACGAATTTGCGGCAGGCTTATCGCGCAGGAGCTGGGTTTTTTGCGGCTTGGGTCGTCTTTCACTTGAATGGACTCACCCAAGTGAATCTCTGGGAGTCGAAGGTTATGCATTCGATGATGTGGTCGATCGCTTTGATTCTCGTCGTTTTAATCACTCGGCGTGAAGAAGAAGCGGGGCGAAAATGACCGCATCCATGAAACTGCCTCGAGTGGTCATCGACGGACGAATGGTGAGTGATGTCTCGCATGGGATCTCTCGCTACGTTCGCATGATCGCAAAAGGTCTAGCCGACATTTCAAGGCTTGAATATGAACCGGTCTTCCTCGCTGCTCCTGGAATGTCTCCTTACTTTGCGGGGTTCGAAACGGTCGAGCTCCGGACTGGATTTTTAGATCCGAAGGAAATGCTGACCCTCCCGATCCAACTGTGGAAATCGAAGGCCCAACTTTATCATTCGCCGAGCTTCTCTTCGCTGCTTTCTGCGCCTTGCCCTTGGATCGTCACGATTCACGACATGAACCACATCACGTACGGCGGTCAACTCGAACGGGTTTATTATGAGACGGCGTTGCGGAGTTTCGCTGACCGAGCAAAAGCGGTGATGACGGTTTCTGAATTTTCGAAGGTAGAAATTCAGAATTGGAATCCAAAGCTGAAGCCCGAAGTCGTTTACAATGCGATCGATCCTCAATTTCTGAAAGAGGGCGGGTCGATCGATTCGACTCTTCAGAGATTTGGATTGGAACGAGGGAATTACTTCCTCTGCCTTTCCAATAACAAACCTCACAAGAACGTCGGCACCCTCGTTCGGGCGTTTCTCGCATTTCGCTCAACGAGCGAAGCAGCCCGAAAATTCAAGTTGGTCATTTCTCTGCGTGAATATTCGGAAGAACCGGGAGTCGTCGCCGCAGCGGGAATCTCCGATGCTGATGCCCATGCGCTGTTAAGGGGATCTTGCGCGCTTGCTTTTCCGTCAGTTTACGAAGGTTTCGGATTGCCGCCACTCGAAGCAGCGGTGCTGGGAGCTCCGATTCTCTTAAGTGACATCCCCGCTCATCGGGAAGCCCTCCGGGACCTCGGGTCGAATGAGGCGCGGTGGGTGAAGCCGCTGTCGGAGCAAGATTGGACGGTCGCATTGACTGAGGCTTCTTCCCGGCCGCGGAGGGTATCCGCCACTTCGCGCGCAAAGCTGGTCGATCGATACTCTGTGAAAAAAATTGGGGAAGCGATGGACCGAATCTACCGTCGCGTTTTAAAAGAAGTGGAACCGGAGACGCTAAAATGACGGAAGTAAATCTGAGCGGCAAACACATTCTGATCACCGGGGGGGCGGGCTTTATCGGTTCCCATTTGGTCGATCGCCTGCTGGAGCGGGGGGCCTATGTCACCGCGCTGGATAACTTCGTTACCGGCCGCCGCGAGAATCTTACTCTTGCGATGAAGAATCAGAACTTCCGGCTCGTCGAAGCCGATGTGTCTGCAAACTGGCCGAAAGAAAAAATTGAATTTCTTTCGCAGGGGCTCCACGGGCTTTTTCACTTCGCCTGTCCGGCAAGTCCAGTCGATTTCGACCGTATTCCGTTTGAAATCCTCGCTGTCGATTCGATCGGAACGTTTCGATCCGTGGACCTCGCTCTCGAATATGGCTCGCGTTACCTTATTGCTTCGACGTCAGAGGTATACGGAGATCCGCTCGTTCACCCCCAGACAGAAGATTATTTTGGGAACGTGAATCCGATCGGTCCGCGCGCTTGTTACGATGAGGCAAAGCGGTTTGGAGAAGCGCTGGTTTCGACGGCGATTCGTGGGGTTGGTACTTGGAATGGACGGGCAGATTATGGAAGCCGTGCGAATGCTTCTGGTAAAAAAGGATTAAACGGCGGAATCGTTCGAATCTTTAATACCTATGGGCCGAGGATGCGTCCTGACGATGGTCGTGTGGTCCCAGAACTTTGCATGCAAGCCTTGCAGGAGAAGCCGCTGACGATTCATGGAGATGGAATGCAGACTCGGTCCTTTTGTTACGTGGATGACCTCGTGGAAGGAATTCTTCGTTATTTTGATTCAGATCTGAGCGCTCCGACAAATATCGGAAATCCTTCCGAACGAACGATTCGTGAATTTGCGGAAGCCGTCCGCGAACAGGCTCGAATCGATGGCTTCCAAGAAATGCCCATTCAGTCACTTCCCGGCCGGCAGGATGATCCGAAAAAACGTTGCCCCGACATTTCAGTGGCCCGTATGAAACTCGGCTGGGAACCTAAAGTGGGTTTAACAGAAGGGCTTTCGCGGACGTTTAAGTACTTCCATTCTGAAATGGAAAAACGAAATTGAGTAGCCCCTATCCAATGAAAAATGAGAAAGCTGCACGTGTTGCGGTGGTGCATGACTGGCTAAACGGAATGCGGGGAGGGGAAGCCGTACTGGAAGCGATTTTAGAACTCTACCCGCAGGCAGAAATTTTTACGTTGGTGTGTGAGCCAGCGAAAATTTCGGAAAAAATTAAGAGGCATGTCATTCACACCTCCCGAATGCAGACCATTCCCGGAGCGGTCGCACGGTACAGGCACTTTCTTCCACTGATGCCGAAGTTTATTGAATCCTTCGATCTCCGAGGATTCGATTTGATTATTTCATCGTCCCATTGTGTGGCGAAAGGAATCCGGAAGCCTGCAGGAGCCGTGCATGTCGCTTATGTTCACGCGCCGATGCGATACGTTTGGGATCGATTCAATGATTACTTCGGAGCAGGCCGAGCTTCGCTTGCGGTCCGGATCGCGGCGGGCGTATTGCGTGGAAAGCTCCAGAAATGGGATCGTCGCACGAGCTCTCGTGAGAATATCGATTTGGTGCTTTCGAATTCCCGGTTTATTGCGGATCGTATTTTGGAGTTTTGGGGGCGTGAAGCAAAAGTCGTCAATCCCTTTGTAGACTTCGCGCGTTTTTCGAAGCCACGCGACCCGAAAAGTTTTTACCTCGTTTTCGGCGCATTCGCTCCTTACAAGAGAATCGATTTGGCCATCGAGGCCTTTCGCCGACTCCAATTGCCGCTGGTTATCGCGGGCGGCGGACAGGAGGTAGAAAAAATTCGTTACCTGGTCCAAAACACAAAGATCGAATTAATCCCTCACCCCTCAAACGAAGAAGTGAATCGGCTTCTCTCTGAATGCCGTGCTTTGGTGTTTCCTGGTATTGAAGACTTCGGGATTACTCCTCTTGAGGCGATGGCCGCGGGCGCTCCCGTGATCGCAATCGACGCGGGCGGCGCCCGAGAAACTGTCACGAAAGATACCGGAGTTTTTTTCGGCGAACAGACCGTGGACGCCGTAGTAAATGCTGTTCTGAAAATAGAACAGGGTCACGCGAAAATTACGGAGCAAGCTTGCCGCAAGCGCGCGGCAGACTTTTCGAAGACCCGTTTCCAGCGCGAGTTTCTTGCGGGCGTAGATTCTGTCTATCCTGCGCGGTAGTTGGCAGGAGTAAGCAGCCGGGCTCAAATGCTCTCAGCGATCAGATTCGAGGGAATGGTTTCCTCCCAAGTTTAGCCGATAGAAATCATTTCGAGCAATTCAGCCTGACGCTTTGCAAGCTCCGGTGCTTCCAAGCGCATCAGGCGATGCAACGAGAAGTCTTGAACGGTAAAGCTTGCCATCGTGCAGCCTGCAACCACAGCGCGGCGAAGGAGTTTATTCCATGCGGCCGGATCTTTTTTAGCCATATCGCGTGATGCACCGTTTTCGGCCAGGTAGCCAATGAAAGCACCAGCAAAACTATCCCCTGCGCCGGTCGGATCGATGACTTGGTCCACCGGAAATGCGGGGGCGATAAAGATACTTTCCGGAGTGAAAAGCATCGCGCCGTATTCTCCGCGTTTTACCACAACCACGGATGGCCCCATTTTTCGGATGGCAACGATGGCTTTATGTAGATTTTTTTCGCCGGAAAGCAAAAAGGCTTCAGTCTCGTTAATCGAAAGAATATCCACCCGCTTGAGGGTTTCTTTCAGCGCATCGGGTTTCCCCATAATCCAAAAATTCATCGAATCGGCGGCGACCAATTGGGGGCTCTTCACCTGATTCAATACGCTGGTTTGCAGCACGGGATCGATGTTTGCCAAGAAAACGATCTCTGCATCGCGGTGCTTTTCAGATAACCGGGGATCAAAATGTTCGAAGACATTCAAAGCAGTGGAGAGCGTTTTTGCTTCATTAAGATTCGTGTCGTACGAACCGACCCAGTGGAAAGTTTCACCGGAAACGATTTGCACGCCGGTCGTGTCGATTTTTCGTTGAGACAGCCAATCGATGTGCGCCTGCGGAAAATCGTTGCCGACCACGCCAAGAACCTGGACCGGAGCGTAGAAGGACGCTGCTACCGAGAAGTAGTTCACCGATCCTCCCAAAACTTTATCCGCCTTTCCGGCGGGCGTCTGGATGGAATCGAAAGCCATGGAACCAACGGTCAGAATCGTAGAGGGTGTTTTCACGCGTAAGGATATCCACTGCCGGAGCGCACCCTGTCAACCTTCGTCTCTCGCTAAAATTCGATGCTTCGAGAATCCCGCCAGGAAATCGCGGGATTTGGCTCCGTGGATCTGGGTAAATGGATGTCCGGCAGGTCCATCTGATCGATTCGTGCGATGCCCGCCCAACCGACCCCGAGGTCTTCCCAGAGTTCACGTTTCACCACCTGGCCCCCAAATTTCGTCGTCCCCGTTCCACCGCGCCGGAAGTAAGCCCACTCTCCAGAAGTTTTCAGCGCGACCCAGTATCGATCTTCAGAGATCAGAGAAGTGGCCTTCCAACGTGAATTTTCAGGCATTTCCGCAACTGCTTTTTCTCTCCAAGCGGGATCTTCGATGAGTGAAAATCCACGGCGAAAAAGGATGGATTGCCAAGTCGCAGCGGATGGTGCGTTTTCCCTGAGCCAGTGGATGCGCCCTTCCGCCTGACTTTGCTGGTGGGCGAAGAGGGTCCCGATTAGGGCGAGGCAGGTGAGAAATGCCCAGCGCGGGATTCGTAGTGCTCTAAACTTCGCCGATAGGAACGGTACTCGAGATTCGAGAGCTTGGTGAATGCGATCGCCGAAAATACGAAAAGAGTGCTCCATAAGATTACCTCTATGAGTGCCTGGCCTTGTTCAAAAGAACGGGACGTATTTCCCAACCCACTTTTCATGGAGTCCTTTCCGGGACGAGTTTACTAATACTTGGACGGCGCGGTTTGAATGCCAGATGCGAACGGTGAGGTCTTTTCCGCCCGACCATTCCAACGGCAGCGGCCCGATCGGATCATCGGGTGGCCTCCACCATTTCATTTTCGGAAGGGGGAGAAACGAATCGTTTAGTCCTGAACAGCCTCGCTTCAGAATCCAACTTGCCTCGCGAATCTTCCATCCGTTCCTGAATCCATCTTGGATCATTTTCTCCGCCAGTAAGGTTGCTTGGGCCACTTTGAGCGAAGAACCTCCGGAAGGAACTGCTAGTGCCGCCGCAGTGGCCCGTTCGATTTTCATCCGCGCATTTGCGGCTTCAATCAGGTTTTGGAGTTTGATCAATTCTAGAGCGGTCCTTTCGGCACAAGAATCCAGCCGCAACTGGAGATTCATCTTCGATTTCCACATGACGGCGTAGCCGATCGCGCTGATTGCACTCGTGGCTAGGATCACGCTTAGGACGAGAAAGGGGATAGTAACGCTCCCGCATTCCTCTTTCCAAAAAAGGGTAAGAAAAGTTTTTCGGTGTGTGTTCCGCATCGTTTGCTACCCTCTATTCCCTCATCGGTATGCATCAGCAAAACGGCTGAACGCATTCGAAAACTCTCACGCAAATCCCCGGACTGCTCGCGCGCACGGTGGACGGCCTCGAAAACGGCCCGTGTACACTCCGTCCGAATAAACGAGAAATGAAGCAGCCAAAACATCCCGCCCACTGCCATCGTCATCAATGGAAGGGCGAGGATAAATTCTGTGAGGGTTTGTCCCCGTTCGTTCCAAATCACGAATTTCCCGGATTTACGGAAATTGACTGAATCTTTTCCTTTGCGGCTTTGAATCTGTTTTCGATTGCACCCCCGATCTGAGTGACGATGGTGATGCTGGCGACTGAAATGAGGATGAGAAGGACCAAATATTCGGTGAGTCCCTGTCCACTTTCATCATTTGATAAGCTCTTAATTTTCATAATTCCTCCCTGCTTTCTTGTGACCCTCTTTGAAAGAATTGGGCCACCTGATCCCACTTTTAAAGCCGGGGCGATCGTCCGCATCCGAGCGATGCCGGTCGGGATGGCTCAATTCAGGACCCGAACGAATTGACTTTGTTTATTGCTCCCCGCTAGGATCAAGGAACGGAGTGGAGCAGTGGACCAAAGAAGGCGTTTGTTCATTTATGATCGAAAAGAAGTTGGCATTCTCATCCTGCTCGGGGTGGGGGTTGCTCTTTTTGCCTTCACGCTAGGAGTCCATCTCGGGAAACAAGTCATTCCGAAAGCGGCCGAAGTCGCGGGAGAGACTACCGCTCCAGAGCCAGTCGGTGTTGCGGCCGAAGGCGCTCCAAATCGACAAGAGGTTTCGGCCGAGGTGAAGAATATTCCGGGCGCGGTAGATGAGACCCTCGATCAAAGTCTCCGAGACGAAATCGCCAAAACCGGCATGCAGATCGATAAAGCGCGCCAAGTCGCACTTCCGGAAAAAGTACGTAAAAAGTCGGATGGTCCCGAAGTCGGTGCACCTGCAAATGAAGCAACTGCGCCGATCGCTCAGAAACTAAGTCCTAACCGGGTAAAAGTTGCTGTAACTCGGCTTGCGAGCGGCGGATACACTCTTCAGGTCGGATCGTATCCGACTTTGAGAGATGCCGAACCCGAACTCGTTAAATTAAATGAAAACGGCTTGCGAGCGGAGATCCACGAAGTCGACCTTACCGGTAAAGGTAAATGGTTCAGACTTTTTGTGGGTCAGTTCGAGTCGATTAAGGACGCTGAGAAAGCCGGCAAAGCTTTTCGAAAAGAGCGTCGCATAGCTGATTTCGTCGTCGTGAAAGCTCCTGGTGCAAGCGCCACGGTTACTGAATAGGTCGATAACCAAGCGCCGCCTTCTGCTTGTCATCGTTCATCGTTTCGATCAATTTCAGAATCTGTTGGACTCGATGCGCGCGTTGGAAGGGTTCGACGTGGATGGAGCTCGTCTGCAATTCTGTTGAGATCACTTTAATTGCGGTTCCGTAACCGATCTTAACGAGCTCATCAAACTCCTCCATACGGAAGACCTCGCGGCCGGCTGCCTCTGATTCTACTTTCTTTATGGCAGCGACATTCACTTCTGCACGGCCGCTCTCAGCGTCTTTTGGAAATTCGCCGACATGTTTCGCGACGTAATTCATCACGGCAAAACCGCGCAGATTTAAATCATGACGTTTCGTCGGGTCGAGCAAATTTTCATCGCAAACGTGCTGTAAAAATAATTCTAAAAGTTCCACATCTTTCGGCGCTAATTTCTTTTCATCGTTTGTTTTCTGAAAAACGCCCACCTCTATCAAAATATCTATAAAACCTGATACTTTTGCGAGCGGAACACCCATGACTTGATTTGCGTACTTTTCAATACCAGAAATACGCACTGCCTCGCGCTCCCCGCTAGCATTCGATTTTAAGGAGGCCACCAGGAGAGACGCTGTCCCGATTTTCAAAGCATCATGGCTAGAGATGAACGAAAAATTTCGTTTCCCCTCCGAGTAATTCATATCGCCTGACGCTGTTTCCAAATTCTTAACTTTAGTCGTAGTGGATCTTAATCTTGCGACGACTGCTTTCAGTAAAATTTTCACCCACTCGGGCACCTTCACCATCGTGGAATCAAAAACAGATTTTGAAATTTCGACGAGTTCCGTGTCGGCCATCGCCTCAGCTGAAGCAGAACGGGCGTTTCCATCTAAAAATGCCATTTCCCCTAGAATTTGGCCGGACCTTAAAATGTCGATCTCGATTTGGGAGTCGCCTTTCCGCTTGAAGATACGAATGCTGCCGCTTCGAATCAGGTACATGGCGTTGGAGACGTCTCCCTCCTTAAAGAGAATGTCTCCTTTCATCATTCTTTTTGAGCCTGAATTTAACGTCATTCCGTTCACCTATTTCGTTAGCATCGTCCATGATCCGTCCCAGTCTGGTGGGGGAGGACTCATCTTGAAGTTTTTACATCGAGTGATAAATTCCAACGACATCGCGTCTGGAACTCCGTTTTCTGAAAGTTCATTTGCGCAGATTTCAAATTCTCTCATCGCTGAATCCCACTCTCGCTGCGTGTAGAGGGCGCGTGCATCGCTAAACTTTTTCAAAGTAACTGCGGAAATTTCACGATCGAGGATTTGAATCAGCTCGACTGCGATTTTCTTTCCCTTCACTTTTACAAAATCTAAAACGCGGTGGGGAGGAAGAATTTCTCCAGAGCTCTCGATGATATCGAACGTAAATCGCGTTGTTAAAATGGGAGCGTGGTATTCCTTGGTGAGTCCCTCAAGTCTGGAGGCTAGATTTACGTGATCCCCGATCACCGTGTATTCGAATATTCGCTCAGAGCCCATGTTGCCGACGGATACGGGCCCTGAATTGATTCCGATCCCTATAGTGACGTCGACTCCGTATTTTTCTTTGAAATAGGGACGGTCCTTGCGCAGGGTTTGCTGCATCAGAATTGCGGCCTTACAGGCGTTGGTTGCATGTTTCGGTTGATCGAGCGGCGCACCCCAAAAAGCCATGACCGCGTCTCCGATGTATTTATCGAGCGTTCCTTCGGTTTCAAACACGATATCCGTCATGCGTCCGAGGTAGTCGTTTAAAAAAGTCGATAGGTCTTTCGCATCCATTTTTTCGGAAAAAGAGGTAAAACTTCGAATGTCGGAAAAGACGATGGTCAAATCACGTTTAACGCCTCCCACCGACAATTTGCTTGGATCTTTCATGATCGAATCGATGATGCTCGGAGATACATATTTGGCGAATGCGCCGCGAATGAACTTTTTATTTTTTTCTTCGAGAATGTACTTAAACGCAAAGGTGAAAATAAAAAGGGCTGTGAGTTCGATCATCAAAAGTGACGTGTTCTGGTTGTAATTTGCTTTGAAAAGAATTTTTTGGTCGATGAAAAATCCTGCCATCATGATCACGAGAAAGAAAATGAGCGCTGGAACGGACTCTAGCTTTCCGACGTAAAAGCCGAAAGCTGCGGCACCCACTGTCATGAGTAGCAGGATGCCGATGATTCCCAGGGAGCCTGGGGCAGTCCGAAGCATATCGTCGGCGAGCAGGTTATCGAGAATGTTCGCATGTCCTTCGACTCCGGCTGTATTCGAATCAAAGGGGAACGCCCGCATGTCAAACACGCCCAGAGCCGTCAGCCCGACGAAAACAATGGAGTTCCGAAAGAGTTCTTTTTTCGAGACGGTTTTTATGGCGTGATCGACTTCGATTCGAATGAGGTCCTCCCCGGACATCAGTTCGCGCGCTTTCACGTACTGAAAGGAATTCGCGGGACCTCGAAAATTAATATCCATCATTCCCAGCGGACTGAGGGGGATTTTTCTACCCGAATTTTTGAACGAAAGTTCCTGAATGGTGTGACGAGGTGACAGCTTCACTGAAATATCTTCACCTAACACCGCAGCAGCCGTTGCGAGGGCGAGTGACGGGTAGAAGCGGCCATCTCGACCGACTACGGCCAGACGGGTTCGACGGATATATCCATCCGCATCGGGGTCGGCGTTCAGATAGCCTGCATGTTCAGCGGCATGGCTGTAACTGGCTAGATTCTCTAGTGAGGTCGGAACAAAAACCAGGGGCGATTGTGCGAGCGCTGCCGGGGGGAGGACGGCGCTGTCTCTGAGTGCAAATTTTCCAAGCGTTTTCGAGATGGGTGTTTGGGTGGCGGCTTCCACCGGGCAATCTTCGAGATTCAAACCCCGGAACGCGGGCTGGCATTCTACGCCGTTAAACCAACCGAGAATCGTTCGTCCCGAATTAAAGGTGATGACTGTTTCGAGCTGGTGATCTGTCTCGAACGCATCGAGCTCCTTCACACCTATTTTTGGTTTAAGAAATTTCGCGAGTTCCTCGGATACCCGGTGGTCGGGCTCTGAAAAAGTAATGTCCAACGCGACAAATTTCGCACCACTATCGAACAAACTTTGGACGAGCGCTGCAGTGCGGTCTCGGTGCCAAGGCCACCGCCCGTATTCTTCAATGGAATCATTATCAATTTCCGCAATGAGTATTTTATTTTTCGGTACGCTTGGTCCGCGAAGCTCGAACTTCAAGTTTGTGTGCTGGCCGGCCAGGGAGAGTAATCTTGGAAAAACGCGCTCCCTCAGCAGGTCATTCTGAAGCTTCCCTTGGATGCCTGCGGAATAAATGAGGAACGCAGCCGTAAAGATCACGAGGATTGGAAGTTGGAGAAGCCAAAGCTTCGACTTCATCGAAGGCCTCTGATATTCTGAATAGGATGAAAAGAATCCTGGTGATGGATGACACGCCGACGATGCGCATGATCGTTACGGGAATGCTGAATGATCTCGGCTTTCGAGATGTTCTCGAAGCAGAGAACACTGAAATGGCTTTGAGCTTGATGGGTAACTATCCGATCGCCATTATTTTGGCAGACTGGAACTTGCCCGGTAAAAGTGGAATCGAATTCCTGAGGCAAATCCGTGCAGTTCCTGCGACTCGAGATCTTCCGGTGGTGATGATGACGTCGAACAACGACCCGAGCCAAATCGAAGAGGCGAGACGTGCCGGAGTCTCGAGCTACCTCGTAAAGCCTTTCGGTGCGGACGACCTGCTTGCCCGTTTGGAAGAAGCGTCGTTGGCCCATGTAAAAGACGAAAAGTCCCAGTAAGCAGGCGTCAGTTGTTTGGCGGAATTGAGTTTGAGCTTTTAGCTGCACCTTTTCCTATCGGCAACGTCCGGGCGAACTCTAGATTTTAGTTTTAGGAACTCGTTTGATGAATCCGTAACCGATACTTGCCACCATCAGACTCCAGAAAATCCAGAAAGCCGGATTAGAAGGGGAATGGAAATTCACCGATTCGAGAGCGAACCCCTCTAAAACAACTTTGAAGCCGATGATGAGGACTAAAAGGTAGGCGGTTTTTTCTAACTGAGGAAATTTTTCGATAATGCTGATGAAAGCGGAAGCTGCGAATCTCATCATTACAATTCCGAGAATGCCGCCGGTAAAAACTACCCAGAGTTTATTCGTCAAAGCAACGCCGGCGAGGATCGAGTCCAGTGCGAACGCAATATCGGTGAGTTCGATGGCAACAACCACCTTCCAAAAGTTGGTCTCTGCTGGCTTTTTTAGGGATTCGTCTTCGGATGCTCGGAAGAAGAGGTGTTTAATCGAGATGTAGAGAAGGTACCCACCTCCGACAAATTTGATCCATGTCCATTTAACTAAAAAAACCACGAGAGACAGTGCGATGAGGCGGAAAGCGAAAGCGCCGATGAGTCCGTAGGTTAACGCCTTCTGTCTTTGCGCCTTCGGCAGGGGTTTTGCGAGCACTGCCAAGACGAGCGCGTTGTCGACGGAAAGAATTCCTTCTAAGAAAACGAGCAGGCCGATGAGTAAAAAATCATTCGAGGTCACGGGTCGAAGTCTCCTGGAGTTCGACTCGATCTTAAGGGAAGATCGCGGTCGCTGGCTACTTGAGAATGATTTGAATTCAGGAGACTTTCTATGACTTCGGTACCCTTTCAGAACCCATACGATTTTTTCTCATCTTGTTTTGATCAAGCGAAAGCGGCAGGGCTTCCCCAGCATGATTCCATGGTTCTCATCACTGCGACGAAAGATGCACGCCCGTCCGGTAGAATGGTGCTGCTGAAAGGGGTCGTCTTTAACCAAGATTTTCGATTTTTTACGAATTATGAAAGCCGTAAAGCGGGAGAGCTCATCGAAAATCCTCGTGCTCAGCTTCTTTTCTACTGGCCGCATTTAGGTCGTCAAATACGAGTGGAGGGAGCAATCGAAAAGCTTTCTGCTGAAGATTCCGGTGCCTACTGGAATTCGCGCGGTCGAGGCAGCCAAATCGGCGCCGTCGCATCCGAGCAGAGCCACCCACTCGACTCTTACGAAGCCATGGAAACTCGGGTGGCTGAACTCACACGTTCATTTGAGGGCCAGCCCATTCCGCGTCCTGAGCGCTGGGGTGGATTTGCACTGAAGGCCGAATATTTTGAATTTTGGGAAGATCGGGTGAATCGTCTCCATGAACGTTTCACTTATCAGCGCGAGGCGGGGAAATGGAAAATCGGCAGGCTTTGGCCCTAAAATTCCTAAAAGTCCGTTGCTTGAAGAGTCCAATAAAAAAAGGGACCCATCGTGGCCAATTCGGCGCCGATGAATCCCTCTTTCTGTTTTAGAATGAAATGACTTTTAGTGAGCGAGGCTTACAGGGTTCGTTGCGCTCTGAGATGCAGAAGTCATCGATCCAACCGTTTCTTCCGTTTCGCGTGAATTCTTCCGCAAAATGCGGCTGTAAAGGCTCAGTTTAGGGTCGGTGATAAACTGAATCAGAAGTTTCGGGTAGGACTGATAAAACTTTAAGTCACGGTAAAATTCTGGCGCAACTTCCCGGATACGGGGCAGGCGATTCCATGGAATCGTCATCAGATCGTGGTGTTCCATGTGGTAGCCGACGTTGAACATGAGAAGGTTCATCGGACCGTAGTAAGAATAAGTTTCCTGCTTTGGGTCGGTCAGAAAGTGTTCAGCGATCCAGCGAGCGCCCAGTGGATGTAATCCCAAACCAAAAATGCTGGAGGCAAAGAGGTACAGCACGGCCAGGGGACCGATGAAATAGAACGCCGCTACCATCACGGCGACTTGGAGCAGAGAATTCGCCACGATCCAGCGATCCCAGAAGCCCCGGGCAGCCATCCGCATCGGACGCATTGCTTGGGAAATACCTAGAAACAGAACCCAAAGCGTCTTCTTAAGAGGATTATTACCGATCAATTTTGCTTCGCGTTCGGTGACGAGGTCGGCGTCGTATTCGAACTGTCCCATGCGCGCATGGTGCATGAGGTGGTACTTGCGAAATGCCATTGCGCTCGGGGTAACGAGTGAGAAGTCGCAAACCATTCCCATCACCCGGTTCGCGAATTCGCTCTTGAAAACGAGGTTGTGGGTGGAGTCGTGGATAAAAACGTAAAGCGCATGATTGAACCAGGCGCCAAAAACCCAGGCAGCCAAAAGGACAAGCCATAGGCTCGAATCCTTCAGAAAATACGCAGCCGTGAATTGGACTCCGACACAGAGAAGGATCCAGAAGGCGCTCATCGGATGGTTTCCCATCAAGGCACGAAGTTCGGCTGGATATTTTTTCATCATTTCTTTACGGCGTTCGATGTGGAGGTCGGGCGTCTGGACGTATGTGAATTCCATGATTTTCTCGCTTCGGGTGGGGGACTAAAGGGTGAAACTCAGTATTATCCTTCCTCGCCGGATTATGAAAGAGCGTCGAGTCAATTTCCGAGACTTTCCTGCCAAAACACCGTCATTGCTACCTCAACGCCCTTTGCTACCCTGTAAGCACCTCATGCAAATTCTTCTTGCTCTGCACCACACTGAAATTAGGGAAATGCTTGGTTTTTCTGTGGAGAGCCGGACTGGAGTGAAGCCCTTTGAAGCGGGTACGGCGAAAGCGGCCATTCAATCGCTCGCTGACCATGGAGCGATCCGAATCGTGATTTGTGAGTATCCAGGAATTAGCGACGTGCTTTTCCGGCACATTATTTCCTTAAACCGCACTCGAGAAGACAAGGATCAAATTCGAACCATCGTTTGTGCTGCGAAAAAGCCGGAGGATGATCCGGTCCTGCAGAAGATGAACATTCTCGGGTTCGCTTCGACGGCGAAACTCATCGACTCGACGTTAAATCTTCTGTTCCCGCATTTTACCGACGTGAATTCTCGCACGACTCCAGACTCAGATAAGCAGCTCACCGATGATGATACCTGCCGAATCAAGACGACTTTACTCATCCGAGTCGGACTCCTTCAGGCCGGAGTCTACATTCGCCTTTCGCCGACCAAGTATGTAAAAATGTTTCGCGAAGGCGACCAATTCGAATCAAACGACTATCAACGTATTTTGAATGAAAAAAGCTTAGAGCACCTCTTTCTTCGCAAGGATGAATGTTCTGAGTTTTTGAATAAGTTCAAAAATGACCTGTTGGTTTTGGTTCAGGCCGAAACTCTCCCTGAAAACGTCTATCCGGAACTTCTCGAAGCAATCCATGAAACCACTTCGGAACTCTTGAATAAATTAGGCATGACCGCGGAAATCCAAGAAGTCATCAAGGCGAATGTTTCGCTCACCATTAAAGCGATGGGAAAAAGCCCGAAACTCTCCGATATTCTCGGAAAGTTAGAAATCGACCGCGATAAATACATTTCTTCCCATAGCGTCCTTCTGCCTCAGATTGCATGCACCCTGGCCATCGCCATGGACTGGAAATCTGAACCGACATTACAGAAATTAACCCTAGCGGCATTCATGCACGATACGGTTTTTACCAATCAAGCGCTGGCGAAAGTCGATAACCTGACTGAGCTCGCAAACCGAAAAGCAGAGTTTACGGAAGAAGAATTAAAGCAGTACAAAACCCACCCGGTGAAAACTTCCGAGCTTGCAAAACAGCTCCAGGAAGTTCCACCCGACATCGACACCATTATTCTGCAGCACCACGAGCGTCCGAATGGGAGCGGTTTCCCCCGAGGTTTGGCTTACCAGCACATCAGCCCTCTGGGTGTTGTCTTTATTGTGGCTCACGATCTCGTCAGCGCTCTCTTCGATCAAACGCGTCCGTTCGTTCTGGAGCGGTTTATTGAAGAGAAGAAGTCTGAATACGTGTCCGGTAATTTTAAAAAACTTCTCGGTCACTTAGTGGCGTTAAAGCTCTGAAAGAGAAGTTCTGGGTCAGTCTGGAAAAAATGGTGAGTCGTGATGGGTTCGAACCATCGACCCTCACATTAAAAGTGTGATGCTCTACCAGCTGAGCTAACGACTCACCGACTGAGGGACGAACCAGTCTTTATCTAACCCCTCGACTGTCTGCAATGATCAATTTCATAAAGGGCGTTTTTATTTACGCCGCATTGCGCTCCTAGGCTTCGATCAGTCTTCCTGGAATGGATCACTGATTTCCAAAGTTTCTTCGCGGCCAGGTCCTACCGACAGAAGAACGATCGGAACCCCCGTGAATTCTTCAATTTTTCGGATATAGGCCTGCAGTTCTTCGGGAAGATCCTGCTTCGACTCGACCTTCTTGGTGTCGTAGGAAGGCCAGCATGGGTAAATTTCATAGTTCGGTTCGATTCTCGCTAAATCCTCTGCACGCGATGGGAGATCGTAAACCGTGTTCCCGCCGAGCGTGTAACTCGTACAAAGCTTCAAGTGATCGAGGTCATTCAAGACATCCGCTTTCGTCAGGGCGAGGCCGGTGATGCCGTTTACTTCCACCGCATATTTCAAAGCGATGAGGTCAAGCCACCCGATGCGACGTTTGCGACCGGTGGTCGCCCCGAACTCCTGACCGATCGAGCGAATTTTTTCTGCGAGCTCGGGCTCAGTTTCTTCAATTTCTGTCGGGAAGGGCCCAGCACCCACTCGGGTAACGTAGGCTTTCATAATTCCTACTACGGCTCCAATCGCTCCCTCACCGATTCCAGAACCGGTGAGTGCTCCACCCGCAATGGTATTTGAAGAGGTCACGAAGGGATAAGTCCCATGATCGATGTCGAGCAAGGTCCCCTGGGCGCCTTCGAAAAGCATCGTTCTACGGTGCTGGAGGGCAGTCATCAGAAGGGACTTGATGTCTGCGACATAAGGACGAAGGCGTTCGCCGAGCTCGACACAAGAAGCATAAAGCGCATCGAGGTCTACCGCATGCTCACCATAGAGTTGCGTGAGCAGGACGTTTTTTTCTTCAAGCGCATGCGCGAGTTTCATTTTCAAAGTCGAGGCGTCCAGGAGATCTGCTACCCGAATCCCGCGGCGGGAGACTTTGTCTTCGTAAGCAGGTCCGATGCCCCGAACCGTGGTTCCGATTTTACCACCGGCTGCTTTCGCTTCGCGGACGGCGTCGAGTAGGCAGTGATAAGGGAGAATCACATGGGCTCGGTCACTCACGCGGACGCGTTCGTAAGGGGCATTTAAAATGGCGCCGCTACTCAGTAAAGATTCGATTTCTTTGAAAAAAACGGCCGGATCGAAAACCACTCCGTTTGCGATGAGGCAAACTTTATCCGGGTGGAGAATCCCGCTTGGAATTAAATGAAGCACCGTTTTTTTACCATTCACAACTAAGGTATGACCTGCGTTGTTCCCGCCTTGATAGCGAACAATATACTCGGCTTTTGAAGAATAAAGATCGACGACTTTTCCTTTACCTTCGTCTCCCCACTGCGCACCGACGATCACGACGTTTTTCATTTTACTCCTAGTTTACGACGCCCATACGGGCGCCATCGTTGAAAAAAGCAAGAGTCTGCTTCGCGGCCATTGCAGCGATTCTCTCGCGGCACTCGGTCGTTGCCCCGCCTAAGTGGGCAGTCCCGATGAATGCGGGATGAGCAAGCAGCCCCATTATGGGATCTGATTCGAAGTTGGGCGGCTCGGAAGCAAAAACGTCGCAAGCCGCTCCGCGGAGGTGTCCGGAGCGGAGCGCTTCCAAGAGTGCCGCTTCATTTACGATTCCACCTCGCGAAACATTCAGAAGGTAAGTCCCACGCTTCATCTCACCGATCGTTGTTGCATTTAAAAGGTCGATGTTTCGTTCTTCTTTTGGAATGTGCAACGTCACCCAATCTGCTTCGCGAAGGACTTCGCTTTGACTGCGGCAAAGTTTGAAACGCATTTCTAGGTACTTAAATTTTTCGGGTAAAAAAGAGAGTGCTGGAACAGCGGAGTCGTAGGCGAGGACGAGCATCCCCAAAGCCATCGCTTTCTCGGCTACGATTTTTCCAACATTGCCCAAGCCGATAATGCCGAGGACTTTTCCATGGAGTTCGGTTCCATAAAACGGTTCGTCCCGTTCCCATTTTCCAAGGCGCAGAGAAGTGTTGCTCTGAGGGATGTGGCGGGCGAGCGCGAAAAAAAGTCCGATCGTATGCTCTGCCGCAGAAAGCGAGTTTGCAGTCGGGCAATTCATGACTACAACGGTTTTCTCGCGGGCAGCTTTGGTGTCGATGTTGTCGAATCCGGCGCCTGAGCTAACGACTAATTTTAGCCGCGGGGCCGATGTAAGAACATCTCGGGTGATTTTCGTCGGTGTGCGAATAATCAGCGCATCGAATTTCGGCGCAAGCTCTGAAAGTTCAGAAGCGGAAGTCTGATCACGAACGACCACTTCGAAGTTTGGGTGAGTTTTAAGGAGTTCGAGTCCTTCTTTTCCGAGCCCATCCGTAACGAGTACGCGTGTTTTCAAATTTTCAATCCTCCCGACTTTATTTCGTCGTCGGCGAAAGTTTTTAGGACCGCCCCCACTCCGGCACCGAAGTTTACCGGATGTCCGAGTTCAGCCAGCACCAATTCAAGGCATGAAATCCCGGTCGTAATGTCGAAATAAGAACAATAACCGAAATGAGAGAGGCGGAAAATTTTCCCTTCCAGTTCGTCCTGCCCACCCGCGATCGTTACTCCGTATTTATCCCGCATTAGTTTTGGAATTTTTTTCCCCTCTTTCACCGAAGGAGGGACCAATACTGCGGTGACTGCGGGAGAAGGCGATTTTGCAGATAACACGTCGAGCCCGAGGGCTTTTACTGCATTGCGAGTGGCGAGCGCTAGGAGTTCGTGGCGTTTGAAAAGTTTCTCAAGTCCCTCTTCCTTCATCATCTTAAGGGATTCGTGGAGACCCATGATGAGGGAAATAGCCGGAGTCCAAGCCGTTTGATTCGTCAGGTGCGCTTTTTTCTCTTTTGCGAGGTTGAAGTAGAACTTCGGCAGATCGGACTCGGCTGTTTTTTTCCAGGCGGTTTCCGACAGCGCGATGAATGCGAGTCCGGGTGGGATCATCATCGCTTTTTGTGAACCTGTAATGAGTACGTCGATTCCCCAAGCGTCCATGGGAAGGTCGAATACTCCGAGTGCAGTAATCGCGTCGCAAACCGAGAGCATTTTATATTTTTTTGCTAAGCCGACGATGTCGCTCACCGGCATGCGAGATCCAGTGGAAGTTTCCGAAGCCTGAAACAAGATAGCCTCCGCATCGGGATTCGCTGCACAGACTTCTTCTAAAATAGCCGGATCGAATGGAAGGCCGGGAGGGAGCTTAATCTCCAAGACTGCAAGTTCATAGCTTTGCGCGACTTTCGTCCAGCGTTCTCCGAATTTTCCGGTGTTCACGGTGATGACTTTTTGGCCACGTTTAAAAAGGTTAGAGACAGCCGCCTCCATCGCTCCGGTTCCTGTGCAGGTGAGCATGATCACTTCCTGCTCGGTCTGGAAGACCCACTTCAGGCCTGCTCGCACTTCACTGAATACTTTTTCGAATCCAGGCGTTCGGTGGTGAGGAATGGGCATCCCCAGGATAGCGGCAACGCGTTCAGGAACGGGAGTAGGGCCAGGTGCGAGCAAGTAGTTTTTCATCATGACCGGCCCAGTCTAGCTGAAAAGTCGGTGAGATACGAGTTGCGGACAGTGCTTCTCTACGATTCTTTTGGAAAAATAACCGAGAACTGACTTCCGACCCCTGGCGTCGAATTCACCTCGAGGCTTGCATGGTGAGCATCCGCGATTTTTTTCACGATCGACAATCCTAAGCCAGAGCCCTTCACCGGGGAATTCTCGACTTTAGGGGAGCGCCAAAACCGGCCGAAAATTCTTTCTTTCTCTTCCTCACCTAGGCCCTCGCCTTGGTCGGTGACACGAAACTCAATGTTTTTTCCATGGTCGCGAACTTCTACCGCCACGGTGGTGTCCGGACGCGTGTATTTTAACGCGTTATCAATCAGGGACTCCATGAGGGTTCGAAGCAAATCAAAATCTCCGAGCATCGTGTAATCTGCGTGGTCGTCATCACCCTCAAAGCGAAAGGCTAATTTCGTTTTCTTTGAGGCAATGGAAGCATGTTTTTCCATTCGAGAAATGACTTCGATGGCAAGTTCATCGAGTCGAGTGGGGTGCCGTTCCATGATTCCCGAGTGCCCAGACTCGAGCCTGGCAATGATGAGGAGTTGTTCGACCATCCGTGAAAGGTAGCGAATTTCTTGCGAGGCGCTTTCCAGGAACGCGCGCTGCTCCTCCCCCGTGCGATTTTCTTTCATCGCCATATCGATCTCGCCGCGTAAGATAGCCAAAGGTGTTTTGAGTTGGTGCGAGGCATCTGCGACGAACGCTTCCTGGGACATAAACGCTTTTTGAAGGCGTTCCAGAAGACCGTTTAATGTTGTAGCGAGTTGATAAATTTCGTCTTTCACTTTCGGCACGGGCAGCCGCTCGTTGATTTTTCGCGCCGTGATGGCCTTGGCTTT
Source organism: Oligoflexia bacterium (assembly GCA_014376785.1). Taxonomy (GTDB): domain Bacteria; phylum Bdellovibrionota; class UBA1018; order UBA1018; family UBA1018; genus JACMQW01. Next base: position 61,272 of record JACMQW010000064.1, on the reverse strand, counting down.
ATTGATGATGTCGTTGATGGGTTTAGTGGCTTGGCCAGAGAGCGTGTAGGAGAGAACCCCCGCGATGCCGAGGGTTGCCGGAATGGAGAGGAGAAAGAACGCAAGGAGGCCGCGCCGTTCACGTTCAAGCAAGATCATCGGGGAAGCGACTTGCAGAACATAGTCTCTATCGCCTGGTTGATCGATGAAGAGATTTGCAATGCGATATCGAGTGGGTTTTGCCTCTCGGATCTGAAGGTCTTCGGTCATGAACGAAGTGCGCTGCCGAATGATTTGGTCAAGCCCGGTATCGGTGATGGGGAGCACCGCTTCGCCTAAATCTCTCGACTTAGCGATCACTGCGCCCCGAGTCGTTCGGAGTTGGATGAGGGTCCTTTCAAGCGCGAAGGGGAAGATTTTTTCGTCAGCGTGACGGACATCATCGGAAAGAAACACCTCTCCGAAAAGGTTCACATTCAAAGATTTCGCAATGTCTACGGTGTAATTATAGAGAGCAGTATCGAATTCCGACTCGTGAATTTTCACGAAGTTTCGATAAAGGACGACGGAATACACGACCAGTGTCGTTCCCAAAACCATCAAAAGCATGGAAACGAGCTGGGCGCGAAAGCCAAGCTGTCGAAAAAAACGAAAAGGGTTAATGATCTTGCCGCTTCAGAACATAACCCACGCCGACCACTGTGTGGATGAGCTTCACCGGGAAGGGTTGATCGACTTTTTTGCGAAGCATGTTAATGTAAACATCGATCACATTTGAATCACTGTCGAATCTTGCGTCCCAGACGTGTTCGGCAATCGCAGTCCGTGTGAGTGGCCGATCGGGATTTCGTAAGAAATATTCTAGGAGTGAAAATTCCTTCTGAGTCAACGTCAGCTCAGTTTCGCCTCGGCGTGATTTTCGTTTCACTAGATCCATTTCAATGTCTTCAAAACGAAGCACAGATCCCACGCCACCGCTTGTTTGACGACGGAGTAGTGCGCGTACGCGCGCTAAGAGTTCGTCAAATTCAAAAGGCTTCGTGAGGTAATCGTCCGCCCCGGAGTCGAGGCCGGCCACTTTATCTTTTGTGCCGGAAAGGGCAGTGAGCATCAGAATGGGCTTTTCAAAGCCGTCGTTTCTGAGGTGCCGTGCGGTATCCAGCCCGTTCTGATCCGGCAGCATCACATCGAGAATGACTAAGTCATATTCATTTTCAGAGGCTAGCATTTCGCCGCCCTGCCCCGTTTCAGCGAGATCAACGGAGTACCCAGCTTCCGTTAAACCCTGCTGGATAAACTTTCCCATCTTTCGTTGGTCTTCGACCACAAGTACGCGCATGGCGGTCATGCTATCTAAAATCACACCCTTACGCCAAGGCTCGATTTGTTCTGGTGCAGGAGAATTGAGAGGAGATTGCATTTAGGTGACCCGAGAGCCTTTCTGAATGGGGGGATTGTTCGGGAAAAGGGGACCGTAGAAAAATTTTTTAAAATCAAAAGTGAAGCGGGGTGTCGACCGCTTCATACGTGTGCCTCGGGAGTGTCGACTCAGCGCGGGTGTTGTCGCGCCCGCCATCACCGAAGGGATAGCGACCTGGCTACGTATGAAGGGTGAAGGTGCATTCAGTAATCCGAACGCACCGCAAGCAGACCAAACCAGCAGGGTCCAAGTCATCGGAGCTGCAAGTAACTTTGTATCCGAATCACCCATCAGACAACGGTAACTCCTGTGGCTTAGGGGCTGATGAAACACAGCTAAAAATTATTTTAGGACCGCGGTGGGAGTGAGTGGGACCAAGCTGCAATCTAACCGACTCCCGCTCATGCAAAAAAGAGAGAGGAATTCCGATCAATGGCCAGAATTCCTCTCTCTTTTTGTCTTTTTTGGTCGGCTATCTTCTATCGGAACAAAGGCTGCGAATCAGTGCGCACTTGCTTTCGCCATTTTGATGGCTTTTCGATTCATCCGTTCAACCATCATCTCATCAATGATTGCCAAAGCTTCCAGCCGCAGATCGTTCTCGTAGATAAAGCGGTAAAAATTTTCCATGTCGGGATGATGGCGGAAATTTTTGAAAGATGCAGACATCTCAGTTGAGCTGGTTGCTGCGGCAAGAGCTGCAGCGTTTCCACCGGAAGAACTATTTGAAGAAGCGACCGCTTCCTCTTCTTCCGCTTCTTCTTCAGCAGAGGCTACCGCTGCTGCGTTAATCGCGATTTCGTCTTCCATTGGTTCTTCTTTGGAGCTCTTGGCAGACTTTCCAGCTTTTAAAGGAGCGGTGCTTTTCGCGGTTTTTTCGGCAGTTTTTGCTTTCGGTGCGGCGGTTTTTTTGGCTTTTGTCGACATGCAGGCTCCTAGGGGTTGGGGGTCAGCTATTAAAAAGAAGAACCGTTTTCAAGGGTCAGATCAAGGGTCAGAAGGTGAGGCGGGAGAATCGTAACGATGAAGTTTGTTGTAAAGAGTCTTGATGGTGATACCGAGGACGCCCGCAGTTTTCGTTTTGTTGCCCTGGTGGTAGGCGAGTGTCCGCAAAATATGGCCTTTTTCAACTTCTTCCAGGGGCGTGCCGATGGCAGAATCACCGGTATTTTTAAAATCTTTGGGCGCTCTCATTCCCTGAGGAATGTCTTCGAGCTTAATTTCGGGACCGTCCGCAAGAATTTTTAAACGCTCGATGGTGTTTTGAAGTTCGCGGATGTTTCCTGGCCAACTGTAGTTTTCGAAAACGGTCATTACGCGAGGGTCGATGCGTTTCACGTGGGAAGCTCCACCAAATCTCGAGTTCTTGATAAAATAGTCGCAGAGTGAAGCGATGTCTTCTTTACGTGAACGCAGGGGGGGAACTTTCAGAGCAATGGTATTCAATCGGTAATAAAGGTCTTCGCGAAAGCGACCGGACTTCACTTCTTCCGCAAGATCGCGATTAGTCGCGCTCACGATCCGCACATTCACGCGAATCGGCTTTTTTCCACCGACCCGGTAAAATTCGCCTTCTTGCAGGAAGCGCAGCATTTTCGTCTGAATCTGGGGAGTCATCTCGCCAATCTCATCCAAAAATAGGGTCCCGCCGTCCGCCACTTCGCAAAGTCCGATCTTAGTCTGGACTGCCCCAGTGAAAGATCCTTTTTCGTGCCCAAAAAGCTCACTTTCCAGAAGTGATTCTTGAAGCGCGGCGCAGTTTACAGTGACGTAAGGCGACTTTGCTCGCGAGCTGCGCTGATGAATTCGCTTCGCAATCAATTCTTTTCCGGTGCCGCTTTCACCCAGGATCAGCACGGTTGCCAAGGTGGGCGCGACTTTATCCACCATGGAAAGGACTTCTTTTGTGGCAGGGCTTTCGCCGATAAAATCTTGTCCCCGGTTTTCAGCTTCGATGAGTGTTTTCAGCGCTTTATTTTCTTTTTGAAGGTCTTTTTGCTGATCAACGATGTGCTCGTGGGCGCGCCTTAATTCGATGGACTTTTCTTGAACGACACTTTGTAAGTCGATTGCGAAAGCTTTTGCTTCGTTAAAAACCAATCGATTTTTTAAGACGGAGTGAATTTGCTGCGCGAGGAGACCGAAAAAAACTTCGTCTCCCTCCGTAAATTCAAGGGATTCAGTGGCTTCTACGACGAGTATTCCTAAAAATTCCTTTTCGGATTGGACAGGAATCGCATGAACGGATTTCGCTCCCGGAGAAAGGAGCGGGCTCGCATCGCGAACTTCAGATGGAATGCTTTCTAAATAGAGAGCGGTTCGTTTTTGGAAAACGTAAGCAAGGACAGCGTCTCGCGGAGAAAGAGGAGTCTGGTCCTCTGAGGTTCCGCCCTCACGTCGGGTGACGGACGGAGCGCTCCAGAATTGGATGCCAAATTCCGGAATTTCTCGCTCCATCAATTGAATCAAAGAGTCTTGGAAAGACTCTGCGGTCAATAACCCCTGAAGCCCAATGGACAGAGTATTCAGTTTATTCAACTGACGGTCTGCCAAAGCGGTGGTGAGTGGAGCTGCGGGGGGCATGGTGAAGAAACCTCTGACTGAGTTTGGTATCGGTAAAGTGTACCCTTAGGTATGTCATTTTTACCTCAGGGCCAACAGGACAGTATATTTTTTACCGGGTTGGGTCAATGCGAAAATTAACGCGTTAAGTCTTAATGGAAAAATCCAATTATTCCAATGACATACCTGTTTCAACACCTTGCCTAATAGAGGCGACCTGACGGGCCGTCTCGAGGAGACCGGGCATTCACGTCTCTAAGTGCAGAGACTGAGCCAATTTCTTTGATTGGGTGAAGGTGAAGTAAAAGCTTCTCAGGCGAGGGATTGAGCAATTTCAGGCATCCGTCGAATAAGCTTGGAGTGGGCAGCAAGGTGCGGCGAATCCGTTCAGCAGTCACGGGTTCGCCGCGAGAGTCGGTTATGCGCGATTTTTATTTCGAGACGCAGGAGAATTTCAAAATCTCTTTCCCGTTTTCATCTTCCACCGGCTGCTCACAGAATGAAACGCCGGGATGCTCAAGTTTGTATTCGCAGCCGAGTGATCCCACTTCGTCCATCGCTTCGTTATTCTCATAGATGATGATTTGAACAGGGTACTTTCCTGATTCGTGACTCACAGTCAGGTCGAAGGAGTAGTTTAACTTCCCAATGTCGATTCCTGAGCTAGAAGAGGTGGCCTCTCCGTGAGTATCCACCGCTGAGAGCGCTACCGAAGCAGAATCGGGTTCACCATAGCCGCTCGGGCGCTCGAGAGAGCAGGTGATCGTCGAGTCGGCAAAAGCGGTCGAGGAAAGCAGAAGTGAAGAAATCAGGATTGTTTTCATGCGGTTCATAAAGTGTCCTCTAAAAGGGTTGGAGCCTTATTTAAATGCATAGCGTTAATAAAGAAAGGTCTTTTCAGGGGGCTCCTTTCCAGCGTTTCTGCGGTAAAAAAAACTCTGTAAAAACAGAAGGCGGCCTCCCCGTTTTCGGGGCGCCGCCTTCTGAGGATGACTGAGGAAACCTTAAATCGCTTCGATCACGAGGACTGCTCCCAGTCCACTCGCTGCGCAGATAGAAATAAGACCAAATTGGGCATTACGCGCTTTCAAGCCATAGGCTGTTTGGAGAACCATTCGCGTCCCGGTTGCGCCGAAAGGATGTCCGAGCGGAATTGACCCACCATGCGGGTTCGTTTTCGAAGGATCGATCGTGCCGATTTTCGAAGAAAGTCCGAGTTTTTCTTTCGCAAATGAGTCGCTTTCGATTGCGCGAAAAGTCGATAGAACTTGGCCGGCGAATGCTTCGTGAATTTCGAAAAGTCCGATGTCGTTCCAACCGAGACCGGCTGCTTTCAGGGCCCTAGGAATCGCGTAAACGGGGCCGATCAACAGCGGTTCTTTCAGAATATCGACCGCGGCAGCGGCGACTGAGCGAATGGCCGCAATCGGGGTCAGTCCGAGCTCTTTTGCTTTCGATTCTTTCATCAGCATTACCGCCGAGGCACCGTCAGTGAGGGGGGAAGCATTTCCCGCGGTGATCGTTCCGTCTTTGTAGAAGACCGGACGAAGTTTCGAGAGCTTCTCGACCGAAGTGTCGGAACGAATGTCGGTGTCTCGGTCGATAAGGGTACCGTCTTTCGTTGGAACTCCGATCACATGAGATTTGAAAAAACCGTCTTCCCATCCCTTTGCGGCTTTTTGGTGAGAAAGAACGGCGTATTCATCCTGTTCTTGTCTTCCCACTCCGAATTGCCGAGCCATCAGGTCTGCGCTTTGTCCCATGGAGAGGCCAGTGGTCGCTTCGGTAATTCCAGGCGCATTCGGCGCGAGAAACGCAGGCTTAAACTTCATCACGTGATTTAGCTTTTGGGAGGTCGTTTTCATTTTCGCGATGTCTGAGAAGAAATCGGTGGCTTGCTGAGAGAAAAGCGCACGAATCGAACTGATCGATTCCACTCCGCCGGCAATCCCGATCTCGATTTGACCGGCCTCAATTTTCGCGACGATTCCCGCGACGGACTCAGCCGAAGAAGCGCAGTAGCGATTAATCGTGGTGCAAGGAATGGTTGGGGGCAGTCCCGAATCGAAAAGGGACTCGCGCGCAATGTTTGATCCTTCGGCTGGCGCACTCACAATTCCCATGTAAACTTCGTCGATTAATTTTGGATCAATTCCCGAGCGCGCTACGGTTTCCCGAAGCGTGATTCCACCCAGCGCAGAAGCGCTCATTTTCGAAAATACGGTGCGTGCTCGTACAAAGGGAGTGCGGGCTCCGCTTACTACAACAATTCTATCGGTGGTGCTCATCGGGAAAATCTTCCTTCCGTGGGGTCATTAAGTCAGTCTTCGGCTGAAGAATCATTTTCTCACATTTTAACGGATATCGGAAAGCGCAGGGAAGGAGTAAATTAGATTCCACATGATCGGAAAGAGCACGCTCTGGCGCCACCCGGGCCACTTAGTTTGGATTCTCGCTGCTTATCTGCCCTTTCTTTGGGAGATGGTGATCCCGTTCACGGGAGATCAGAAAACATACATTTCGATCGCGATGGAAATGCGAGAGCGGGGAGAGTGGCTCCAGCCCTACCTCTTCGGTGATCCGAATTATTTAAAACCACCGTTTCAATATTGGATGACGCTCCTGAGCTGGAAGCTGCTCGGCTTTCACGTTTTCGCCACGTTTTTGCCGGGGGTCATTGCACTGGTTCTGATTGCATGGCTGTTAAACGAGATCGCCTCTCTTCTCGGCGAGCGGAAGTGGTATGTAAATTCGGGCCTCTGGTTTGCCGCCACTGCGGGGGCGATGACTTACGCCCTTTCCGCGCAAATGGACATCTACGTCTGCCTTTTCTATGCAGCTTCTTGGTGGGCGGGGCTCCGGTTTTTAGAGGATCGTCCTAACCAACGAGCGGGAGAAGACCGAAAAGTTTTCTGGCTCTATTTAGCTTTTATCCTGGCCGGTGTTTCTGCATTGGTGAAAAGTCCGCTTTACTCTGTGTTTTGGGTCAGCGGCTACGTGATCTATCTGCTCATTTCAGGTGAATGGCTGCTCTTCAAATCAAAGCACCTCTACTATTCACTCCTTGCCGGCATCGTCACGGGTCTGCTTTGGTACCTCGCTCTTTTTATTCGCGATGGTGAGCAGTTTTGGACGCAGTTCTTTCTCCACGAACAACTGCAAAAAGGATCGAACGGGGGCACGCTTCTCGATCTCTGGGTGCCATTATTGTACATGGCATTCCCTTTCACGCTTTTGCTTTTCACCGCCATTCGGAGCGCGTGGATGGGCCGTCGTACAGCTGGAGTCCTGAGATTTGTCATCGCGTGGTCTTTGCCGCCGGCTCTCTTCTTTTCGCTCTTTCCCTACCGAACGTCGCTCTACCTTTTCATTTTAGTGCCGGCCCTCGCAGTGCTGGTGGACTGGGGATGTTTCCGTGCAAACCGAACGCGAACTTTCCGCTTTCTCTCCCGCGCCACCGGAATCATTTTGGCATTGGGGCTGGCGATTTTTGGCTTCGCTCTTTACCGGTTTGAATTCATACCGGCTGATCTCATGCTTGCGATTCTCTTTACCGGGGTCGCCTCCGCGGTGGTTCTTTGGTTTGGCTGGATGCGGCTCTTCACCATCACGGCACTCTTTGCGGTTTTATTTTGTCGAATGGGCTCCATCGAGATTGCGAGAAGTGATCGTCACGGAATGTTGGAGGCCATCGGCCCGGTGAAGGATTACCAAGTTGCCATGCTCGATGAAAATCGTGATGTTTGGCATGAGATCGGACTGCTCTCCGTTTCGCTTTCGAGCCCGATGCGCAGGCTTTTCGATTTCGATGAGATGATGGATCAATTGCATGAAGGCGGCACGGTGATCCTATCCGACGATCAAGCGGAGCGGTTTCGGCACACTCTGAATGATTCAATCGAAGCGGAAGGAAAGCGCCTGGAATGGAAACCTTGGAAAAGGTTCAAGCGACGCCAAAAAATTCCTTTTAAAGAAGTTTTGCTTCAGGGAAAGGCTGCCATTCCTGAATTTGATTCCCTCATTTCTCGCGAATACGAAGTCGTGCGGATCGCCCGATGAAAGTTTTCTCCTATCCTAATTGCGACATCTGTAAAAAAGCCCTGAAATTTCTGGTATCCAAGGGCGCAACTTTCGAGAAGGTCGATATCGTGGAGAATCCTCCTTCAATTTCGGATCTTGAGCAGATGGTAAAATACCTCGAAAAATCGGGTAGAAATTTTCAAGCCCTTTTCAACACTTCTGGGTTTCAGTACCGAGAGTTCCGCATCGCGAGTCAACTTGCGGATGGTCTGGTTTTAACGACCTGAGGCTGCAGCGTGCGGTCTGCGAAGTCGTATCGATTTAATGTTTCAATAGCAGCGCGAAATCCCGAACGAACCAGGTCGGAAAGTTTTTTTGGGGAGAGCGAAAAATGCTCTCCGAAAAACATTTTGTGATCGTCCGGGCTCGGGTGGATGTAAATCGTATCGACGTCCCTACGGTGATGGAGCTCTGCCTCTAAAATTCCAAGGATTCGGCGAAGCTGTTCCGGCGGAACGCCGACTTGCTGGCAGTACTTCTCGACGGCGAGAATCGCAGAACGTTGAGTTTTCTTCTCGTGGATGTACTGGTTCACTTTCTGTTCGATGACGAGGTAAATCGATTGGATCAGGATTGCGGGCAGGCCATGATCGGTGAGGGACCCAATCTCTTTTTGCCAGTGATAAGGTTGGTGCGTGTAAGACGCGAAGATCAAATCACAACCCGCATCGATCGCGACATGAGTCGAAAGGGTGTCTCGGATTTCACCGTCCACGTAATGAATCGATTCTCCCGAGGAGTTTTTGATGAGGTAGGGCGAATAAACGAAAGGCATCGCACTCGATGCGGCGCATGCCTGGGAAATCCCAACGTCATTGCTGTATTGGCATGTGAGGTCGTGCGACGGCGGAGAATAGGTGTACTTTCCGAATACGACTTTACGAGAGTGATTTAACTGAGTCGCAACGATAAAAAGGTCGGCTACGTAGTCCTGGAAGCGGTTTGACGGCAGAACTTCCTCGCGGAGAAATTGTTCAACCCCAGCGGTTGTGAAGATGCCGGTCGCTTTGATCCATCGTAGTTGGATGAGTGACTGGAAGTCTCCGGTCATGAATGCTCGGGTGATGGATTTGAAAAGTGCGATTTGCGACAGTTGTTCCCTGGCCAATCCGGGCCTGAGTTTCATCATCGTGGGATAAGTGAGCTTCGGTAGCACTTTCGGAATCGCGTCGCGTGGGTCGGTCGGCTTTCGGCCAATAAAACTGTTGAAGATGTTTTCCAGTGAGTATCCCGCTGCCAGGTACGCGCTAATCACGCTCCCTGCGCTCGATCCAACAAAGGTAGAGATTTCCATGGGATCGGTGGGCCTCGGCAAGACGCCCGGAGTTTGCAGGCCGCCGGAAAAGCGAAATCCCTTTTCTTGCAGGGCTAACGCAACGCCCAAATGAAATGCGCCCGCTTTGGTAGCTCCGCCACTGCAGGTAAAGGCGATCTTTTTCTTCGGTCCGATCTTAATCCGTTCGTCCATGAGTCTATTTTATCAGAACAGTTGAAGTTTCTGGTCGGAGAAATAGAATGATTCCATGTCTGCTAGCCCTTTGGATCAAGAAAACTGGATGCCTCTGATGGAATACGCCATGAAAACGGGCGTCAGTCTTTCGACGCTTCGCCGTTACATCAAATCCGGCAAAGTGCAGTACAAGTCAGAAAGCGGCAAATACCTCATTCTTTGTAAGGATCCCGCAGAAACCTCCTTCTCTCAGCAGCTCATCGATTTTGACCGAGATAGCTCGGAGCCATTGGGGATTCAATCGACGGAGCTAGAAAAACTCGAAGGCGACTTAAGAAAAGCTCAGGAAGAAATTTCCGAACTGAAAATGCTGGTGGCGATCTATGAAGAAAGACTTTTTGAAAATTTGTCCCCGCAAAATTCTCCGATCCTCTAAAGGTTCAGCTCTCTTCATAGGGTTCTGCGTTGCATGGGCGACCTGTTGCTTCATTCCATCCTCCGGGATTGCAAGTCCCGAACTTGACCGAAATTACAGTTTGAGCTCAATTGGAATTCTCCGCGCGTGGGATAATGTGGATGGCCTTTTTGGTGATTTAGTCACCAAAACTTTTCAGGATCACCTTGCAGGACGTTCGCGATTCACAGTCCAAGATCTTGGCAAAGCAAACCAACTCCTTCAGGGCTCGAAACTTTCGTATGCGAAAATGATCGAAGACCCGGAGATCTTGAAAGCAATTGCGAAAAATTCGCGCGTCGACACTTTCTTGCGGACTAAGGTTTACAAAGAGGGATCGCGATACCGAATGACGATTGATTGGGTTCATGCCGCGAAAATGCAGCTGATTGGAACCGAATCGGTGGAAATTGAGCAACCCTTCCGAGGGGAAGGAAAGTTCGGGACGGAGGAGTTTCGACAGGCTCTCACTTCTGCTCTGGATCGCTTGATCGGAAAGATCCCCTTCAAAGGATCTGTTACGGGGCGAGATCAAACCTCGGTGACCGTGAATTTGGGATCGAGTTCTGGAATCGGTAAAGGTGACACGCTCATTATCGGGACTCTCGACGAGGTAAAATATCATCCCCTCTTGAAAACGATCGTCGATTGGCGGCTTACTTCCACGGGTAAGGCGACGGTGGATGAAGTAGACGAAGGAATGGCTTTCGCCAAGATCGAAGGCGAAGAATACGGCCGTCAGATTCAAAGGTTTCAAAAAATCATCCAAATCATTCCATCACCGGAAAATACTGCGGTCGAAACAAGAACTCTCGACCGAGAGGAACTTGAGAAAAAATCGAAAGAACCCCCTCGGATCGGATGGATCGCACCCGGTATTCTATTGGGAAGTACGAGTCGAGATACCGGAAAAGATTCCGGGAGCGGTTTCCTTTACGGGATGAAAGCCGAAGGCCAAGCCTGGTTCAACAGCAATCTTTTCGGGGAGCTTAAATTTGCTTACGGATCTGCAGCCTATTCCCAAGAAGATAGTCTGACGCATGTGAAGAGTCTCGATGGCGTGAATGCTTCTCTGTCGCAAGTGCGACTCGCCTTAGGAACTTTCTATCATGTCACCCCCAATTTTTTCGGACCGAAAGGATGGATTAAGGTCGGATACCAATCCACCACTTACGGTCTTCCCCAAAATGCGACCGCCCAAACGGGTAGTCTTTCTCATTCGGGAATCTACATCGGAGTGGGCGGAGATCTGCCCATCCGAGACGACGCGGGAATGCTTCTCGATGTGGATTTTGGATTATTCGGGAGCGGCACGGATGATTCGGGAGCGTTCGGAACTTCTTCAAGCGCGAACTCAGTGAATGTTTTTGCCGGAGGATACCTTTGGCTTAAACCAAAAATGAAATTACAACTGGGCCTCGATTTCAAATCGGCCTCATTGGATTTCGTGAGTGGTAAATCGGTATCGAATAAGACTTTCGCGCTCGCACCCTCGCTTCTCTTTTATTTCTAGGCCGGGCAGGGTATTTCTTCCCGCATGAAGTCGAAAGCGGAACTGCGAAAATGGGTCACCGAGCTCACGGCGAACCTCGAGCGATTTAATTACGAATATTACGTGTGTGATGCTCCGACGATTTCGGACTCGGAATACGATCGACAGTTCCATGAATTGCGGGCACTCGAAGAAGAATTTCCCGACTTACGACTCGAAAATAGCCCTACTCTCCGAGTGGGCGGGCAAGCGCTCGATGAATTTGGAAAGATCAAGCATCGTATTCCCATGCTTTCGCTCGGGAATGCTTTCGAAGAGAAAGATCTTTTTGCTTTTGATGACCGGATGAAAAAATTGCTCGAAGCTGACTCAGGAAGAGAGCTCGAGTATCATGTCGAGGTAAAGTTTGACGGGCTTTCGATGTCACTCACTTATGAGAAGGGTGAGCTCGTTTATGCCGCAACACGTGGTGATGGGGAAACGGGCGAAAACGTGACTCGTAACATTCAAACCATCCGATCCGTTCCGCTCCGATTGCGTGCTTCCGGAGATAAAAAGCTACCCTCACTCATCGAAGTACGGGGAGAGGTCATTTTACCTCTGAAGGACTTCGAGAAGCTCAACAGAGAACAGGCGGAACGCGGTGGTAAAATTTTTGCGAACCCCCGAAATGCTGCCGCGGGATCCATCCGTCAGCTCGATCGTAAAATCACGGCTTCTCGTCCTTTGACCGCCTTCTGGTATGGGGTCGGCGCCTGCGAGGGTTGTGATTTCGAATCGATCGATGAAGTGCAGAAAAGATTTTCCGTTTGGGGATTGCTGACGGGCCAGTACCGAAAGGTCTGTAAAGGCCCTGCCGAAGTCATGAAATTTTATCGTAAGATCGAAAAAGCTCGGGAGAGTTTGCCCTACGAAATCGACGGAATTGTGGTGAAGTTGAACCGCATGCGAGAACTCGACCAAGCCGGTTTCGTTTCGAGAGCTCCGCGAGGCATGATTGCTTTCAAGTACCCACCGCGCCAGGAAACTACGGTTGTCGAGGACATCATCGTGCAAGTCGGGCGCACCGGTGCATTGACTCCGGTCGCGATTTTGAGGCCGGTTAAAGTAGGAGGTGTCGAAGTGAGGCGCGCTACTTTGCATAACCAAGACGAAATTGAGCGGAAAGACGTTCGCGTGGGGGACACGGTTTTTATCCAGCGCGCGGGGGATGTCATTCCCGAAGTCGTCAGCGTCGTGAAAGAGAAGCGCACTGGAAAGGAAAAGCCCTTTAGCATTCCTGAGTGGTGCGAGAAGCACGGAATCGAGTTTGAGCGGAAGCCGGGCGAAGCGGCTTACCGAGCGAAGAATGCTGGGGGCGAGCTTCGAAAGCGTCGTTTCGAACATTTCGCCTTAAAAGACGCGATGAATATTGATGGATTGGGCGAAAAAATTATCGAGCAACTCTTAGACGAAAAAAAAATCACTACTTTTGCTGACCTTTATCGCTTGAAAGAATCAGATCTGCTCGCGCTAGAAGGGTTCAAAAACAAGTCTGCGCAAAATTTGCTAGCATCTATCGCCGCGACTCGCGAAACGGAGCTATGCCGGATTATTTTTGGTCTGGGCATTCGACATGTCGGAGAGCGAACATCCAAAGTGGTGGCAAATGCATTCGGCGCTTTTCCAGCGTTATTGGAAGCTAGGGTCGAAGACTTCGAAGCGATCCATGAAATCGGTCCTGAAGTGGCAAAATCGCTACGCGAGTATTTTGGATCTTCGGAAGGGAAACGAGAAATTACCGAGCTTTTAGCCTATGTAGCAGCCATTCCTCCTAGAAAAGCGGGTGGCGCAGGCGCCTTCGTCGACGTTACCGTCGTGCTGACAGGAACGTTTCCTACTCTTTCTCGAAGTGACGCTGCGAAATTAGTCGAAGATGCTGGCGGGAAAGTTTCGGCAAGTGTCTCTAAGAAAACCACTTTTGTGGTCGCAGGGGCCGAAGCAGGGAGTAAGCTCGATAAGGCGAATGATCTCGGAATAGAAGTCATCGATGAAACAGAACTACTCAGACGACTCGGCGTTTAGCGTTTTCATGACCCTCGGCGCTTCACGAAGATTTTCCCTGCTTCGACATCGCGGATGAGTCGTTCCCATTTGTCTTTATAGGTCGCGTATTTCGTCTGAAACTGGGTAACCCGAAATTTAAGATTAGTCGTTGGTTTTGGAGCCGTCTGGATTTTCAGGATGAGGTCTTCCAAATGCTTTCGCATCGTGATCGGAGGAGTCCTTTCGATTCCTTGGATCCACATCGCGTAGAGGTTAGTGATCTGCTCCATCATCATTTCGCATTTTGTGAGGAGCTCGATTAAAATTTTATCGGTAGTGGTCGAGTCAGAAATTTGGGAGTCGGGATCGATGCGCTTCATTTGTTCGTGCAGATCTTTTTTCTGCTCTTCGTCTCTTTGAGCTTCTTTTTCGCGGAATCGTGACCAAGCGTCTTTTGCCATGAGAAAAGTTTATCATGTTCTTTCCTATGATAAGTAGGAGGTATGAAGGCGAAAAATCCAAAGACCCAGTACGTGTGTCAGGAATGTGGCTATACGGCTGCGAAATGGCTGGGAAGGTGCCCGACTTGTGAAGCATGGAACTCGATGCTTGAGGAAAAACCCGACGCAAACGTTTCTGTAGCAGGATCACTCTCTTCGGTCAGAGAAGATTTTAAGGCGTACAAAGACCTCGGTAAAAAGTCGCAGGATTATGTTTCGCTCGATTCGGTGGATTCGGCCACGGCGAAGCGCAGGCTTTTCACGGGAATGATCGAACTGGATCGAACGCTGGGGGGCGGGTTAGTTCCGGACGCTTTCACTCTGCTCGGCGGAGATCCGGGAATCGGAAAATCCACACTGCTTTTGCAGCTTGCTAAGGGCCTTCTCGATCAACAGCCCGAATTAAAGATCCTCTACGTTTCTGGTGAGGAATCCCTCGATCAAATCGCAGCCCGCGCTCGCCGGATGAAAGTCGAAGGAAAAGGGCGCATTTTCTTGGCGGCAGAGACCCAACTTGAGCGGGTTTTTGCGACTGTTCATGAGTTGAAACCCGATGTCCTCTTTATGGACTCTCTCCAAACCTTCAGTTCGAACTATTCCCAGAGTGCTCCTGGAAGTGTTTCGCAGGTGCGGGAGATCACCTCTCGGCTCATGATGCTGGCGAAAACAGGTGGGGTAGCCGTTTGGTTAGTCGGCCATGTGACGAAAGAAGGTTCGATTGCTGGGCCGAAAACCATCGAGCACATGGTCGACACCGTTTTATATTTCGAGGGTGAAGGTTCTCAGAGTTATCGCCTCTTGCGTACCGTTAAGAACCGGTTTGGCAGTACGAATGAGTTGGGTGTTTTTGAAATGGAGTCCGATGGACTGAAGGAAGTCAGAAACCCTTCGAGTTTATTTCTGTCCGAGCGCAGCGAATCTGTTTCCGGTGTGGCGATCACCGCGTCCCTCGAAGGGTCGCGACCGCTGCTTGTGGAACTTCAGTCCTTGGTCGTTCCGAGTGGTTTGGCGATGCCCCGCCGAACGGCAGTGGGCATGGAGCAATCAAGGCTATCCATCCTTGCCGCTATTCTGGAACGGCATATGGGACTTCCACTGATCCAGAAAGATCTATTTTTTAATGTTTCAGGAGGCTTGCGGCTCTCGGAGCCGGCCATCGACCTCGCTGCAGCAGCAGCGATTTGGTCAAGCGTCGAAGAAATTTCGATTCCAGGTGATTGGATGTTCCTCGGTGAGCTCGCTTTAACCGGCGAAGTTCGCCGTGCGCCTCTCATGGATGTTCGCATTTCCGAAGCGAGGAAACTTGGATTTTCTACGGTGGTCGTTCCTGAGAATTCACCGAAGAAAATTTTCAGTGAATCAGGCATTAAAATTTTAACGGTCTCTCGGGTGAGGGATCTTGTGAAGATCCTGAAGTGACCGAGCCCAACCGGTCTGATTGCTTCAAAACTCAAATGATTCTTTACCTTAAGAAAAGAGGCACTATTTTCGTAGGGCAAAATCCTGTTTAATGAAACGGATGCCAGATTCCACTCCATTCAGTGAACGAAAGAATTCAGAACGAATCCATTCGGACAGCATTCGACAGGCCCTGGTGCGAGCTGTAGTGATTCCCGTGGTTCTGCTATTTGCTCTGTCTGCGACGTTCATCTTCCAGACGAGTCACTTGCTTCGCCTCTCTTCCTACGTCGAGCACACCGAGAATTTGCTTCGAGAGGCTTTCGAGACCCAGAAACTCATCCTGGATATGGAGACCGGAATCCGTGGATACTTTATTTATAAAGATGAAGCATTTGTTGAGCGATATCTGAAAGCAAAAGCCGAACTTGGTAAAAATTTAGAGGAGCTCGCTCGGTTAGTGGCGGAAGATGAGCGAGACAGAGGCCGGGTGAGTGAAATCAACATCCTCACCCGAGAGTGGGAAGACCTGGTTGAATACCGACTGTCGCAGGCATCACTGAAAACCCCCGAGCCCATTCCCGAGCGTGCTCGCGCCGCCAAAATTCGAATGGACAGAATCCGAGTAAATTTTGATCGGATCACTCGAGACGCCGAAACCCTTCGGAATGAGCGCAGAGTGAAAACCGAAGCGGCAGTGCGCAGGAGTTTGCGCATTGGGATCGCTCTTTCCGGCGTATTGGGTATCATCATCATGTTCTCCACGTTCCGACAAATCAGGAGTATCACGCGCACGTTCATGACTAACTTGCGGGCACTTCGTCGCACGCAAATTGATTTGCAGCGGTCTCATGAAGAATTGGAAGTAAAAGTGCAGCACCGCACTTTAGCCCTGACTGCTGCTAATCAAGAGATGGAAGCTTTTTGTTACTCTGTTTCCCACGACTTGCGCTCCCCGCTCCGCGCTATCGATGGGTTTGCTCAAGCGATTGCAGAGGACTACGCCACCGTGCTGGATGCACAGGGGGCGAAGTACCTCGACTTTATTCGAGCAGGGGTTCAGAGAATGAACCGACTGATCGAAGACTTGCTTTCTCTATCGCGGCTGGGGAGGGGGACTTTGGCTTTTGAAGCAATGGATCTGAGTAAATTAGCGACAGAGGTTTTTCAGGGATTTGAATTATCTGATCCTTCGAACGGCACTTTTTTCGTTGAACCTGGAATTTCGGCTTACGGAGATACGGGGTTGCTTACGATTGCCCTAGAGAACCTCATCGGGAATGCACGCAAATTCACCGCAAAAGTTCCCCACTCCCGAGTCGAATTCGGAGTAACCCTTGCGGGCACAGAGAGAGAATATTTCGTGAAAGATAACGGAGCAGGTTTTGATATGGAGCGGGTTAAAAATCTTTTCGGTGCCTTTCAGCGTCTGCATTCAGAAAAGGAGTTTGAAGGGACGGGGATAGGACTCGCAACCGTTCGGCGCATTATTCATCGGCACGGCGGAACCATCCGTGCGGAAGGAAAAGTCGGCGAGGGGGCAACTTTTTTCTTCACGTTGCCAGACGTGCTCTTCCCGGACGCCTAAGGCCGCAGGAGTGCGCGTGCGACGGCATTTCTCCATCGGTTGATTTCGTTTCCTCTTTCTGTAGGAGAAAAATTCGGAACGAATTCGCGACCGAGTTTCCAGCTTTTTTCTACCTCCGCGAGATCGGTCCATACTCCCGCACCGAGCCCCGCGGCGAAAATCGCACCGAGCGAAGTCGTTTCGATGTAGCGGGGTCGTTTTAATTTTACTCCGAGAATGTCGGCCTGGAACTGCATGAGCATATTATTTTCTGCCGCTCCCCCGTCCACGTTGAGGCTTTCAAGCGGCCTTCCGATATCCTGTTGCATTGCTGCGAGAAGATCGGAAATTTGAAACGCGATTCCTTCTAGAACCGCGCGAGCCATGTGACTTTTTTTCGTTCCTCGAGTGATGCCTGTAAAAAGGCCCGTAGAATCCGGACTCCAGTGCGGAGCCCCGAGCCCGGTGAGGGCAGGGACGAACGTAACCCCTTCGCTTGTTTCCACAGTGGCAGCCAGCGCTTCGATGTCAGACGCTTTTTCGATCAGCCCCAGCCCGTCTCGGAACCACTGGACCGCGGCACCTGCGACAAAAGTAGAACCTTCCAGGGCGTAAGTGATGTTTTTATCATCCTTAAGGTCACCGAGAGCCCAGGCAATCGTGGTGAGCAGGCGGTGTTTCGAATACACGGGAGTAGATCCTGTGTTCATAAGCAGGAAAGCTCCTGTTCCATAAGTGCATTTCGCTCGGCCTGGCCGGGTGCAAGCTTGCCCGAGAAGCGCCGCCTGCTGATCACCTAAAGCACCGGTAATCGGAATGCCGTCAGGTAAGAAATTCAGTCCTTTTGTCGTACCGAAGGCACCATTCGAAGGAATGACCTCGGGCCAAATCGAGAGAGGTACTCCGAGCGCAGCGCAGAGCCCAAGGTCAAACGCACGCTTCTCGAGGTGAAAGGCAAGGGTTCGCGACGCATTCGATGGCTCGGTGACGTGACGGGAATTCCCGGTGAGTTTCGAAATTAAATATGAATCAATCGTGCCCACCGCGAGTCGGCCATCTTTTTCCGCTTTTTTCACATTGGGCCAGTTTGCCAGTGCCCAGGCTGCCTTTGTTCCAGAGAAATAAGGATCGAGAAGCAAGCCGGTGGCTTTCGAAAAGACTTTTTCAAGGGACTGACTTTTTAAGGATTCGCAAAGTTCAGCAGTCCGGCGGTCTTGCCAAACAATGGCATTCGAAAGGGTCTTACCGGTTAATTTATCCCAGAATACAAGGGTCTCCCGCTGGTTTGTGATTCCTATGGCAGCGATCGCGCTTCCCTTCAAATCCGCTTTTTTTAATGCCTGGCTGACACTTTCTGAAACCGCTTTCCAAATTTCATTCGGATCGTGTTCGACCCAACCCGGCTGGGGAAAGTGCTGCGGAAAGTCGATGGAGGCTTCCGCGATCAGCTGGAGGGCTTCGTCCATGATGACAGCGGTCGTTCCGGTGGTGCCTTCGTCAATCGCAAGCAGGTAGGTTTTCATGCTTAAAAAATATCGGCTCTCGCGTGGATCGAAAAGGAAAACCCGGAACCGTGACGAGATTCCGGGTTTTTATAGTCTCGTTTGTGTCCAGGTGAGCTTGGAGCCGATTTCTATTATTCTTGAAGGAGGCAGTAGCCTTCGTTCGTTTGGTAGTTAATTTTCACCGTGAGGTCTCTTAGTTTTTCTCGCAGTTTCGATAAGTGGAAATCGAATGCTTTTGGGCTGAGGGCTTCACTCTTCCAGACTTCGCCGATGATTTCTTCACGGTTCAGTCGACGATCGGGATTTCTAAAAAAGAGGGCTAAAATTTTATACTCAGTTTGGGTCAGCTGAATGACTTTTTTACTGTTTTCCCGAGAGACGGTCTGGGTGAATGTGTCTAAGGTCAGGTCTTTGAACTGGGGTTTTGAGAGGGCTGAGGCAGGCTGACTTTTTTCGTTTAAAATGCGGTTGATCTTGAAAAGAATCTCGTTCCGATTCACTGGTTTAACGAAAAAGTCGCGGGCGCCCTTCTTAAAGCAGTCTTGAAGGATTTTGTAGTCGTCCGAGGCGGAAACGACGGCAAAGGGCATATCGAGTGCCGCGGAATCCCCGCCGAGGAGGGTAGTGAACTCTCCATCCGGAAGGTGCAAATCCGCGATCAGGAGCTCAGGTCTTCGCCCATTCACCGTAATAGCAGAACGCAGATCATTCAATGATTTGAAATACTCTGCTTCGAATCCCGATTGAAACATTTTTTGATAAAGTATGATCGCGTCTTCGTCGTCTTCAAGCACCCATAAATGAGTCATAATTTCTGCCACTCCACCGGCACTCAGCACCATGCTATTCAGCATATTGTTGACAGGTCTCGCTCGCAAGCTCTACGAAACACCATTCTGGATCCCCATTCAATTCGTTTAATTACGATGATAAGAAGATAAATTCAAACTCGAATATCCCGAGCCGACTCCAAATAATGAAAAACTGCCGTAGCTGCTAAGCGTGCGGTCCGTCCGCCGACGTCGTGAAGAGGGTTCAATTCGAACACTCCCAAAGAAAATACTTTTTCATTCCCACCTGCGATCTCACAGAGTTCGACGAGCTCTGTAGAAGTAAAACCTTCCGATTGAGGCGCAGAGACACCGGGAGCGAATGATTCAGCGGTTGAATCCAGATCCAGACTAATCACAATTGCGTCCACCTGACGCTCTAGTTTTTCCAAACTTTCCCGAAAGAGTTCCGTAGCTTTCCCGTTTCTCATGTCCTTCCAGAGTTTTACCTGAATCTGACGTTCATGCGCATATTGCCACAGCTCAGGAGAATTACAGTGGGTTTGAATGCCGAATTCGATCAAGTCTTTCGGTTGAATAATTTGATTTTCTAACGCGAGGTAGAAAGGACATCCGCTTGAAATTTTGGGAGAGGGCTTTCGAACATCAAGGTGAGCGTCAATATTGACGCATCCGATGCGAGCTTCTGGACCGAGCCACTTCCGGATTCCCAAGAGGTGCGAATATCCATGGTCGTGGCCACCCCCGATGACGATCGAACGCCCTCCCTCGCGAGCCGCTTCAGCAACCAGTTCCGACGCCGCATCATGATTCGCTGAGATATCCGTTTTCACAGGATCGAGCGTATGATGGCGAGTAAGGCTGCCGAGAATCGCCCGTTCATCGGGACGATGACCGCCCATTTTTTGGAAGATTTCCCAAAAGGCGCGGGGACCTAGGGCTGCGCCAATGCGCCCTCCCACGTTTTCTACGCCTAAATGATCCGGTATTGAAACGAGGCTCCATTTGAATCCCATGCATGATTCCCTTAGGATTAAGGTTACTCTAATGCTCGAGTCAGTAGAACCCCCGAGTGGGATGGAAACCGCGCCGCATGTCTGAAAAAAAGTGGTTTATCTATGTTGGGGACCATCATGAAGGTCCATTCTCGGTCGAAGAAGTCACCGAAGGGTTGGGCGCAGGTCGTTTCTCCCGAACAGCATTCGTGTGGTCAGATGGAATGAAGGACTGGGCCCCTTTGGCCGACCTTCCGGATTTCAACCGAGAAACACCGTTACCTGTCCAATCCGAACCCACCTTTACTCCGGTCACGGCGTCGCCCATTTCGCCGATTCTGGAAACGTATTCGCCAATGGCAGTTGAGACAGGTCCGGTGCTCGAAGCTCGGGAACCGACTAGCACTGGCCTCACGTCGATCATCGAGATTAAAAACTTGGAGGACGCGACGCGCGCTGAAATGCTCCGTCCCGCGGAACTGAAGAGCACGACTTCCTCTCGGCCTTCAGAAAGAGCAGCGATAGAGAAGACTCCGTTTATACCGAAAAAGCTAAAGCCCCTAGTGTATGCCATTGTCATTCTCTTTTGTATCGTTGCGCTTCAAAAGGCAGGCGCGCTTCGTGAAATCGAGAATCGCTTAGGTTCGCTTTTGTCGACGTTACCGGAATTGCCAGACGTCGCTCCGCCAGAGTACGAGGAGCTGCGGAAAGCAGTCAAAACTCCCCTATCGAATGGTCCTCAGGTTTCGATCGCACTTTCAAAAGCAGATCCACTTTCTCCTTTGTTTTACGTGGCATCTAATCTTCCCGATGGAGCGCGCTTTGAGATTTACGTCGAAGGGGTAGGCCACCGCATTTTAAACACCCTCTCCTTCAGTGGAAAATTAGATGTCGAGATGTTGAAGCACCTCGGGAAGTCGGCAGCACTTCGGTATCCGGACGGAAAGCCCATTCCTCGTGGCGAGTATGACATCTACGTGATGGAGGCTCCTTCCGGGCAACCCGACCTTGTTTATAAAGAGCTGCTCCAGCTTGCGCCGATCGCTCGGACTTTACCGAATCATTTACCTCAGGAAAGACGTCTCGTGCTGACGAAGCGCATTTTCTTTGGGACGAAGGATGCGACTTACGAACAGCGTCTTAAGGAATTTCACGACGGTCTGGTGGCGAAAGCGAAGAGTGAACTGATGGAGCTCTCCCAAGCTGCGGCTACACTAGAGAGCCAGGCGCTGGTGTCTATTTCCACTTATGATCGATTGAAGCGTCAGCCGATCGGTCCAAAACAAAAACAGGCTTGGAATGACATGAATCGAACATGGCGTCCGATCCAAGCCCAAATCATGCAAAAATACGCCGGGCTTTCGGCTGAGCAGACCAAAGAGAACTATTTCCACGGAAACCTCGTATCGGAGTTTATCGTTGTGGAAAAAATTCTTTCTGATTTGCACTCTGCACAAGAAAAGCTTTTCACAACCAATGCGAACGCGGCTCAGTTAGAACCCGAAGTGGTCGATTCGAGAAACCAATTCGAACTACGGAAAAATCGTTGGAAATCAGCGATTGAACGAGGGCTGGCTTCACCGGCCCACGCGGTAACTGGACTACCTGGGCATGTCACTATCACCGAGCCGAACGCTCCGGAGGCGGGAAGGTCCGCACCCGCACCATCCGCTGGAGGAAAACCTAATGGTTGAAAAAACTGGAATTGATCGGCGCGGCTCCAAACGAAGACCGATCTTAGAATCTTTTTCTTTTTACGTCGTTGTTCCGAAAAAAGGATTCCATCGCTTGCGGGTCGCTGATCTCAGCGATACCGGGGTAGGCTTTGACTACGATATCATCGGCGAAATGAAAGATGCCTTCCCGGTCGTAGTTGGGGAGACGTTTGATTTACAGTTCTACTTGAATCAAACCCTTTTCTTACCCCTTCATGTGAAGGTGATGCGCGTGGATGATTCTAAAGTGATTCGCCGGGTAGGTGCAGAGTTTACGGTAACTGGCACCCCTGAGCACGAAGGCCTCTGCGCAGTGCTTGATATGGTGGATCGCCTTTCCGAAATCGTCCAATTCGATTCGGTTGGCGAGTAAAATTTAGTCACTCACTTTTTCCTTCATTTCACAGGTGGCCATCCGATAGGTCTGAGAGGACCCAGGGATCGGTTCGCTTATGTCAATGAATTGGCAACGATTCTTTTTCGAGGCGACAAACACGGCAATTTTGAACCGTTTAGCCCCCTGAAGTCCTTTCCGATGAGTAATCTGGAAGGAAAATGCACCATGGCTGGAAAAAATACGAATCGTCCGACGAATGAGAACACGAATGAAACGAGTCGAGTGATCGACTTAAATGAGGTTCGCACTCAGCGCCTCGAAGATAAGCGCCGAAAAACCGAGCGAGTCTTCATGAATCAGTTCCTGGGCGTCTACTGCATGACTGGAAATAATTCCATGCACCAGATCGAAGTCGTCGATGTTTCCGATGAAGGTCTTGGATTTCAAGTGCCGGTGAATTCCGACAAGCCGTCGCCCATTACCGAAAAGAATTTCCCGATCCGGCTCTATTTTAACCAAGAGTCTTTTTTGCAGGTGCATGTCAGCGTGCAAAATACGAGGCCTGCGGTTCAAGCTGGCACTCGTTACACACGTTACGGTTGTGCCGTCGATCCAAGCACGTCCACTTTCGAAGCCTACCAAGCGTTTGTGAAATTTTTGAAAGCGTATGGAAACGTCTCTCAAAAAGACAAAGGCGACGTAAACGTATTTTTCGTCTAATCGACGGAATCGGACGGTGCTTTTTCGGCATCCGAAGAAAGTACGGAAACTTTTGGTTCTTCGTTGAGAAGATCCAAAAGTTCATTCGGTGCAATGGGTTCCATGCTTTCAACGATTCCCGCATTTTCGCCGCTAGGGCGGTCGGTAGCCTCTAATAAAATTCCCGGACGGCGATTTCCCTGAAAAGGGGACTCGCCTTTTTCCGTGGTGGCGAATGCCGCCATGGCGACAAAGAAAAAAGTGAAAACGAAGGGTTTGTAAAGTCGTGCGAGAAAAGACATCGGAACCATCCTGGGTGAGTGTCTGTGCAATCCCTCAATAGCGGGAGTGTACAGGTAGCATCTTGCTGCTACGAGTCTACCAGGGGCGAGTGGAAAATGAAAAGGGAGTTAACCCACTTTTTTTACTCGGGTGGAAGGAGCGACTTTTGGATTGCTTGCAGCGGAAGGACGCTGAAGAAAGTCGGCCACGATGACCGCGGCTTTGTGCGGAGAGGTTTCGATTTTTTCGGCGATTTTTTGACGTAAAAAAGCGATCTCCGCATGCAGGACTTTTGGGTCCTGATTACGAAGATCGCTGGGCGTTGGGTGTGAATTTTTTAGGTTTTTAGGCGACTTCATTCATTGCATGGGGCGCTTCGACGAGAACCGTCTCGATCGACATTTCTTCGGAAGCGGCTTGGTTGATTTCAGATTCGGAAACAGAGCCTACGAAGACCTCTTCGCCAACCATCGAGAACGCATACCAGCGATCGCCCATTTTTTGATAAAGGACATCAACCAAAGCATTTTGGTCTTCGCTGTTATTGAGGTTCTGGATCTTGATCGAGTTTTTCTTGGTCATTCGTATACCCTCCATGGTTCCGAGTTAGTCAGTCTTTGCTGACATAGGGCTTATCGGTGGAAGGTAAGAGACTTTAACGGGAATCGTTTGCCGGGTTCGATTTTTACTTAAGGCGTGACGATAAAACTTCCGGTCAAATTACTGTTAAATTGGTCTTTGAACAGATAGTTGCCCGTAGCGGTGAGGGTAAACGCATGACTGTAGATGCGGTTACTTGAATTCGGGTCGTAAAGCGGCCCCTCGGGAATGCCGGGAGAACCAACCGGAATGATCTGATGGGTAAGAACGGGGCCTTGGTAATTCACGACCACGGTTTGGCCTAGTTTGAAGGTGCAGGTCAGCGGAGTAGGGGGGGTAAAGATTTCTCCATCCGTACCGCCGCAGCCGCAGACTCTTTGTAAGAATCCATCCCAGATGGCGATTTGGGCGGAGCCAGCTTCGCATTTACCGCCGGCCTGGCGGGAAAGCTCTTCCGGTTCGCACCCCGAACCGATGATCCCGGTGAATAAGGCGAGCAAAGAGAAAAAAGCGACGATTTCGGATTGACGAGGATTCTTCACAGACTCCACTCTTACCGAAGAACTCCGCAGAGACAAACGGACTTTAGGTGAAAAAATGATAGCCCCCGTACAAAAGAGCCTAATCGAATGGGAAGCCCTATTCGAGGCAAAGATTCGAGAAGTTTCTGCCGTAGAAGCGGCGCATTTCGGCGGAGGAAATGATCCCGCCCACGACCATGCCCACTTTATACGGGTGGTGAGCACGGCCAGGCAACTCGCTTTAAGCGAAAATGCAAAACTTGAAGTGGTGATTCCGGCCGCGTGGCTTCATGACCTCGTGAATGTCCCGAAAAATGATCCCCGTCGGTCCCAGGCTTCTCGGTTATCCGGAGTAGAAGCAGATACTTTCCTTCGCTCCATTGGCTATCCGGAAGTTTTTTTGCCGGAGATTCGTCATGCGATCGAAGCCCATAGTTTTTCTGCAAAAATAGAGGCGAATTCGATCGAAGCGGCCATCGTGCAGGACGCGGATCGCCTCGACGGGCTCGGAGCCATCGGAATTGCGCGAGTTTTCTCCGTGGGGGGGCTGCTTCGCCGAAGAATCTATGAGCCTGAGGATCCATTCGGTGCGCGTGGACGGCAGCTCGATGACTTGGAAAACACGACTGATCATTTTTTCATTAAGCTTTTCCGCACCGCCACGACCCTTCGAACCCGTGCCGGCCGGGAAGAAGGCGCGAAGCGAGTGGAATTCATGCGCGTTTACCTGCGAGAACTCGCCCGAGAACTCGGACGAGAGTATTCGGAGCCCTCGCTAGATTAACGGCGAAAAAACCTATTTTAAAAATGAAGGAGAACGGAAATTCGAATGAAAAATCTGAATCAAAAAGTCATTTTCAGTCTATTTGCGCTGCTATTGACTTCGGAGGCCTACGCTTGGAACTCGAGCTACGACTGTATCTCCAATGGGTCAAAAAAAGAAAAGTTGGTGGTTTCCCTTCTCGACACTGAAGTGGTGCGCACGCGGGAGTCGGGAGAAGTGGATCGCTATTACCGAGTCACGGATTCCACTGAGGAGCTCATCGAGGGAATCGTCATCGGGCACAAAGTCGGCGCGAATGCTCGAATGTCGGTCGTGGTGAAGGGGACGATGAACTTCAAGCTCACCCAACTCGACCCGAAGACCGTCACTGCGTCGGTGAGAGTGGGAAAAACATCGCCGCGGACCTTCACCTGCGCGGTTGGAAAGTAAGACGGCCTCCGAGGAAGAACGCAGGGTTTTTCACTCGATCTGACTGATGGCTATGATTTCAATGGGTTAGCCGTTCGAAGGTCCTAAAAATACCCGCCAATTTCGCTTGTGCGGAGTTCTTCTTTCGAGTAATTACTGGTTCTTCCTTAAGTATGGACCCGTAGCTCAGTTGGATTAGAGCGTCGCACTACGGATGCGAAGGTCAGAGGTTCGAATCCTCTCGGGTCCACCATTAAGAACAAAAAGGCCTGCTTTCCTCGGAAAGCGGGCTTTTTTGTTTTCAGCGGCACTGGGGGTTCGTTGGTTCTACTTAGCAGGGCAGTGGGGATTTCCCTTCGCCCCAGAATTCTCAATAACCCTCGTGGTTTGAACTTATTCGTTCGCGGAAATGATACTTGCGACCGCATTCACTGCAGTTTCGGCTAGATTTCCAAAGTAACCCAGGTGCATTTTCTCCACCGTGTCGCAAGCGCGGTGGTAGCAAGGATTCGAATCGCCGCCGAAGAAGTTTTGGGAAATCACAATCGCAGGAATGTCCTGGTCCCAGAATCTTGCGTGGTCGCTTCGGTCGGTACATGCGCTGGTTAGCTGGAGCCCATTGCGTAAGTTAGAAACTGCCGTAATAACGGAATCAACGAGAAATTGGGAGTCTGGTCGATCGCAGGAGATGACGTGAAAACTTCCGTCATTTCGCCCGTTGTAACCGAGCATCTCCAGTTCGATGTCCGCCAGTACTTCTGATTTACCGCCTCGGGCAACGAGTGCCTTCACGTAGGCGCCTGAACCGACCAGACCGTCTTCTTCCTGGTCGAAGGCGACGAAGCGCAGTCCATGTTTAAGCGGTCGCTTTCCAATCGTACGAGCGATCGAGAGGAGTCCAACGGTTCCGCTGCCATCATCGTCAGCGCCGGGATTATTCATGGAATCATAGTGAGCAGAAACGATCAGGAACTTTCCACTGGCGCCCGTTCGTTCAGCCACGAAGTTTACTCCCGTTCGGTAAGACTCTTCATGAGTGGTATACCCCGCCGCTTCGAACTCTGATTTCAGATAAGCCCTCGCAGCTGCTCTGCCTTTTGCTGACCCCCGGTTGGTCAGAACCGGATCGTATTTGCCGGAAAGGGTTTCCAGCGAAGAAACCAAATCGCTTCGATTAATTTTTTCGACTGGGGCGAAAGATTGGAAATTGTTTTTGAAACGTCGGGTTCGGCTCTGGAGTTCTAGCCGCTTAAAAATACGAAATGAGCGATAAGCCGCTTGGTCTTCATTCCAATGCAGACGATGATGATCTTCTCCACTTGCTAGAGCAACGGTTCCGAAGAGCGAAAGAACAGAAACGGCAACGAGTGAGCGGAGTGAAGTTTTTTCCATTCCAAATTAAACTCTGATCGAAAGAAGAATGGAAATAAATAGTCCATCTAGAATCAGGTTATTCTGGTTTTTCCTTGCCCATCCGATGAAGAGAGGGGAAGGCGATTTTCAGTTCGTCAGAGTTTAATTCCCGGTACTTTCCGAGCTCAGTATCTCCGAGTGAAAGTCCGCCATATTCGATCCTCTTCAGTTTTAAGACTTCGTGTCCGATCGCCAAAAAGAGCCTCCGAATTTCTCGATTTTTTCCTTCAGTGAGTCGCACTAAGAGATGAGATTCTTTTCCACTCGCTTTACGAAGAATGATTTCTTCAGCCGTGAGCAGATCCTCTCCATCCTGAATTCCCGCGCGGATGCGTTCTAGTCCATCTTCGGTGACTTCTCCACGAACCGTCACCGTGTAGGTGCGGACGATTTTATTTTCGGGATTCGATAAAGCATCGGAAAGCTTTGTGTCGTTCGTTAAGATCAGCAATCCAGAGGTTGCCCAATCGAGTCGTCCGACGGCGATCAAATGGAGTCCAAGCTCTGTGCAAAGGGAGAAAACGGTCGGTCGCCCTTTTTCATCCACTCGAGTGGTGACTACGCCCCTTGGTTTATGAAGCAGAAATGTCCGATGCTCGGGTTTGCCGATTTTTTTCCCATCGAGTTCGATGATCGCGGTTTCGGGATTCACTCCGAATCCAGGGTTTGTTCGCAAGTCACCATTCACTTTTACGCGTCCACTGAGAATCCAGGCACGCGACTCCGTTCGAGAAGCAATTCCGAGTTTCGAAAATGCGCGTTCGAGAGGCACTTGGCCTGGTTTTAGTCCCTTCATGACAGTGTCCTTAGTGAGAGAGTTTGGGAGCGAGCGAACATTCAGTCAATGGGCGATCGAACACCGATCCACTCTTTGGTCGCGTATTTAAACTTTTCTGGATTTAGCCCCTGCGAACTCAGCCGTATCGAACTTCAGGGCCAAAATCAGCAGGATTTCTGGGAAGTCCAAATCTCTTTATTGCTGAATAAGGTATTTCACCCCACTATTAGCTATGCAAATTTCTTCACCAGCATCGGTGTCCCTCGACGCTCGTCTGTCTCCCTCACTCGGATTTAAGCCGGGTACGACAGAAGGTTTGAACGAGAGTCTTCTCGGTCGTGCGCTCGCTCCACCTTCCTATGGTTATTCGCGCAATGGCGAACTCTACGTTCCTAGCCACCGCGAGATCTGGCGCGAATTCGAAACACGGATGAATCCGCTGCATGCTGAGAATTGGCTTCCGGTTACGAGTTGGTTTTTTACGTTAGCTCTCACGATTCCTTTTTTCTATTTCTTCATTGCTCACTTTAATTTTGCGACCTTATGCATCGGTTTATTCTACAGCATGGTCTTGATGGGAACCCATGGAACGGTGTATCTGCATCGTTTTTCTACTCACCGAGCTTACGCATTCAGAAATTCATTCACGCGATTTTTCGTCCGAAATCTGACGATTAAAGTCATTCCCGAAGAAATTTACGTGATTTCTCATCACGTTCATCACTGGTGTTCAGAAAAACCCGGCGATCCGTACAATGTGAATGGCGGGTGGCTCTATTGTTTTCTCGCTGACGCTACCCACCAACGAATCGCCCAAGATTTAAGTGAAAAGGACTACTCAAGTTTAAAGAAGCTTCTCTCGCACACGGGGGTAAAGCTGAATACCTATGCCCAGTACCGACGGTGGGGATCGCTTTGTCATCCGGTAAGGACCTGGGCGCACTACCTTCTGAATTGGGGATTTTGGTTCGGAGCTTTCTCATTCATCGGCGGCGTGAATTTCGCGATCGGGATGTTTGGAATGGCAGGTGTCTGGGCATTCGGAGTCAGGACTTTTAATTTTGATGGGCACGGCCGCGGAAAAGACCGACGTAAAGAAGGTTCGGACTTTAACTGGAAAGACTTTTCGGTGAACCAGGTTTGGCCAGGGTACGTCGCGGGTGAGTGGCATAACAACCACCACCTTTATCCGAATAGCGCGCAGTCGGGATTTTTACCGAATCAACTCGATCTGGCTTGGGAGTTTATCCGCTTTTATCAGTTCATAGGTGGCATTAAATCCTCGCGCAATTACCGAGCAGAGTTCTACCGCGATCATTACGAACCTTACTTGCAAAGAAAATCTGCTCTGAAACAAGCGAGTGATTCAAATATTACGGGGCGTTCGGTAGCTAACTGAGCAGGTGTTGAAGATCTTCCTTCGAAATTTTCGACATGAAATCTTGATCTTCCGAAATGAGAGAGTCGGCCAAATCGCGCTTCGATTTTTGGAGTTCGAGGATTTTTTCCTCTACCGTGTCTTTTGCAATCATACGGTAAGCAAATACCGTTTGTTTCTGGCCCATGCGATGCGCGCGCCCGATTGCCTGAGCCTCCACTGCCGGATTCCACCATGGATCGAGGATGAAAACATAGTCCGCAGCGGTGAGGTTTAACCCGGTGCCTCCGGCCTTTAGGCTGATGAGGAAGACTTTGCATTCTGGATCGGTTTGGAAGTGTTCGACCGGAGTCTTTCGGTCCGCTGTCTGGCCGTCGAGGTATTCGTACTTGATGCCTTTTGCATCGAGGTCTTTCCGCACTAAAGCGAGGAGCGATGTGAACTGGGAGAAGACTAAGGCTTTGTGTCCTTCTTGGGTGACTTCTTCCAGGTGACTCAGGAGGAGCTGCAGCTTCGCGCTTGGCTCGTCTTTTCTGCGGGGATCGACTAGTCCCGAATGCGATGCCGCCTGCCGAAGTCTTAAGAGGGCTTCGAGAACATGAAGCTTGGACTTTCCGAGTCCGCCTTCTTCGATTTTTTGTTCGATGGACAGGCGGTATTTTTCCCGAATCGCGTTGTAGTATTTTCGTTCGGTCGGACTCATCTCACAGTAGAGCACTTGCTCTGATTTCTCTGGGAGTTCGGTCAGTACTTTTTCTTTCGTACGACGGAGCATGAAAGGCTTTAAAGTCTTCGCCAAAATCGAATGGGTGTCGCCCGCAATTTCTTTTGGAGGTGAAAGTCCCAAGAGTCCCGGATTCGTAAATTCGAGAATCGAGAGAAGGTCTTTAATCGAGTTTTCTACGGGCGTCCCAGTGAGTGCCAAGTGATGGCGAGCCCGGATCTTCTTCACCGCTGCGGCTGATTGAGATTTACTGTTTTTGATCGCCTGGGCTTCGTCGATGATCGCGACATCAAACTCTATTTCTTGGAGTTTTTTGATGTCGGTTCGGATCGCGCCGTAAGTGGTCACGACCAGGTCAGCGCCCGGAATATCTGCGAGCTGCTCCGATCGTCCGGGGCCCGAATAACGAACCACTTTCAATTCCGGAGCAAATTTCTTCGCTTCATCGATCCAGTTAAAGGTCAGCGATTTCGGTGCCACAACTAAGCATGGCATTTTGTTTTTCTTCGACCGGGCAAGCAAGAAGGCAAGGACTTGAATCGTTTTTCCAAGACCCATGTCGTCAGCGAGGATACCGCCGGTACCGAAGTCTTCCAAAAATCCGAGCCAGTTCAGGCCTTCTTTTTGATAGTCACGAAGGGTTCCTTTGAAACCAGCTGGAGTCTCGGCGGTCTTTACGCCTTCGAATTTTTGGATGCGTTCCCTGAAGGTCAGGAAATCAGCATCTGCCTTCAAGTGGCCGTTATCGGTAAGGACCGAATTTAACATCAAACCTTGCGAGCGCGTGAATCGCAGGCTTCCGTCATCAGTGGTTTCACCAAATCGGATTCCAAGTTGAGCAACGGGAGCATATTGGGCGAGCCACTCAGGAGGGATGATTCCCAGAGTTCCGTCCGCGAGCTTCACCATTCCGCCACCGGATTCCAAAGCTGCGAGCAAGTCGGCAGAACTCACTTCGGTTCCATCGAAACTGGCGCCCATTTTCAAGTCGAACCAATCCGTCGAAGAACTCACGTTCATTTCGAAGTCGTTTGCGACTCTGAGTTTTTGATTTTCAATGTGGATGACCCAGCCTGCTCGGCAGAGGTCATTTGCGGCTCGGTGAAGATCGCTTTGGAGAACAGTGCCCGTGCCCTGGGGGTCTTGAAGGATTTCTAGAGCATTCAGGAGTGTTTTTTCTTCGAACTCGACGTTTCGCGCGAAAACTTTTTTCTGCGCGGGATCTACCAGCATCGTTTCGGTTTCAGACAGCGCGACTTCGCGCCCCTCGTAAAGGAAGCTGACATTCAAAGTCATTCTACCCGTCGTCGGATCGTTTCCGAGCGGTCGAAAGACGCCTTTAGGCCTCGGTTCAATCGTGGACTGTGACCACCCCATTTCGGAGGGCCAGGACACGCGAGGCGACGCAGGATCGAGCAAGATCCGAGTCAGGAGCGCATCGCCGTCAGCTTTCGGAACTAAAAATTGAGAGTTCCGCAAAGCGATGGCCCAGGGAGCGTGATCAGGCTGCGTGAATCGAGTCACTCGGTCATCAAAAAGCATGAAGCCACTTTTGAGAATCGCAACGGGAGCCGAGAGAGGGAGCGTATCGGGACCGTTCTTTAAAAGACCGTCGAGCCTATATTGGCCATTCGTCAGGCTTTCAATGCGAAGCATGAGGTCCCATGTCTTCGTTCGGTCCATTTTTAGGGAGCGTTCAGCGGAGTCGGGCGTTCCATTAGGAGAGCGCGACAGGTACAGCTTCCCGTTTCCGGCAAGGGTCGTTACTAAGTGGGATTCGAAAATAGGATCGACCGTGAAGCGCGATGAAATGTTAGAAGAAGCGCGTCCTAGCGGTGCAAAAACTTGGGGCTCACCCGTTCTAATCAGAAATGAAAGGACTTCTTGATCTCGCGGATCACTGAAATGGGAAAAGTCGTGACCGGAAACACGATTCGGCCGAAGCGGTCCGAGTTCGCCCTGCGGTGCTCGGTGACGTGTCCAAAGATCAATAATCAGTTTTCCGGTCGAATTCGTTTCCGATGCGGCAATCACAAAATAAGCAGAGGCACTTGTCGAAATACGCTGTTCAGGTGAAGTGTTCGCCACACCCTGCAAGTGATTCAGGCGGTCCATCCAGGGCTCTCGAGAGAATCGTGAAGGCGAGATAACCGGCATCCTGTTTCGGTGAGCATCTCCCGTGCGAAGGGAAATGCCTTGGCCCGGCGAATGATTTCCACTGTGATTTCCACCGTGGTTCCCGTTGGGATTGATGTTCACATTTCCAGAATGGTTCCCGCCCTGATGCGGGACCGGGCCGCCCCTTTGGGGAGATGCATTTTCCTGGCGTGGCCGAGGTTGGGAATGAATCAGGCGAAGAGCTGCCGTTTCTGGAATGGTTCCGGGAGGGCTCGACTTATCAATTTGTAAAATCGCGGTCCAAATGTGCTTGCAGAGAATGCCTCTGGCGTAGGCCGGGCAATCACAAACAACCCCGAGTCGACGCGATTCAGTGGCCTGCGTAAAATCGAATGTGACTTTATAGTCTCCGCCGGTGCCTTTAATCGTGACCGAGCACTCCTTCTCATTCCATACCGGCACTTCTGCGCGGTTTTGATTGAAGTACTGGCGTCCTCGCCCCAAAACAACCCGTGGGAACTGACGCACGCATCGCTGCTCTAAAGTGAGAGGGCCGGTGGGCTCTGTGAGGACTTGGACAGGAATAAAACCAGCGATCAAAGGAGCGCCTTCCAGAGGAGGGTTTTCTCCTTCGGGGCTGGGGCTATTCGGTGGCGCTCGGTCGGGGCGATTTGGATTCCGACGGGACGGGCGGCGCCTTCTACGGGATCTCGGCTGATTAGGCTGATTCATGAGGCAACTAGTGCTTCTCACAACTTTCCTAAAAGGCGAACGGTCTTCCTTGGAGACTCGTCTTTTTTTAAGACACGGTGCGAGCGGAGCGATGAGTGGTCCACTCTTCTATAGCGTGGATCAGGATATCGCGTTTGATCGGTTTGGTGAGGAAGCCATCCATTCCCCGATCAAGGTAGGCTTCTTCAACGCTTTTCATCGCATTTGCAGTCAGCGCTAGGATCGGAACCCGCTTCCAGGTTGTTTTTTCCCAATTTCGGATGGCGCTCGTGGCATCGAAGCCGTCCATGACTGGCATCTGGCAGTCTATGAGGATGAGGTCATAAGGATTCAGAGTAACCTCTTCTAAAGCCGCGCGGCCATTCACCCCGATGTCGCCGCCCATGAGTTGGACGAGCCTTTGTTAGATCGATAAACCCAGTTCCGTCCCTCCATAGTATCTAGCGGTCGATCCGCCTGCCTGGGTGAACGGAATAAACAAGCGCGATTGTTCTTCCGAGGTCATTCCGAT
This sequence comes from Oligoflexia bacterium, assembly GCA_014376785.1. Lineage (GTDB taxonomy): Bacteria > Bdellovibrionota > UBA1018 > UBA1018 > UBA1018 > JACMQW01. The sequence continues at coordinate 28,054 of JACMQW010000064.1, read as the reverse complement.
TCCATTGTCGGTCACTGTGAATCGAAGGTGGAGTTCGTCTTCATGAGTGGCTGATTCGCACTCAACATCGATTTGAATTTTTCCCGCTTCCGTAAATTTTACGGCATTTCCAAACAGGTTCAGCAAGGTCTGTCCCAACCGGGCACTGTCTCCCTGAAGCGAAGATGGAATGCGAGAATCAATCGAATGTGAAAGAGTAAGATTCTTATCGAGAATGCCGTTGATGATGTTCAGAAAACTATCGCCTGATTTTTGGACGGTACGCGCAAATTTTTCTTATTCCACTGAAAGTCCAGAGTCGATCAATAAATCAGTCAGACCGATGATTCCGTTCAGAGGAGTCCTAATTTCATGACTCATATTTGCTAGGAATTCGGATTTTACCTTCGCACCGGCGATGGCTTGTTCCCTGGCTTCGATTAGATCCTTTTCTGTCCGTTTCAAATCCGTAATATCAACCGCGATCTCTAAAATGTAACCGGAGTTTTCATCGGGACCGGTGAGCGCTATTTTTTTCGTTCGCATAAAGCGTTCGCCCAGCGTTCGGCTGACGATGATTTCTTCGAACTCCAAGACGTGATGATTTGCGAGGACTTCTCGGTCGCGCTCAACATGACCGTCAGCCAATGAGCGCGGTGAAATGTCATAATCAGTTTTCCCTAAAACATCTTCCCGCGAAATGCCGAGCTGGTGTTCACCCGCTTATTAAATTTCAGGTAACGGAGGTCGTCAGCATTTTTGATAAACAGCATGTTCGGCAAATTATCGATCACCGAATCGAGGAAGGCGAGCGCGTTCGCTCGCTCCGTTTCCGCGCGTCCAAAGGTAGTAGAATCCGTAAGGCATGAAAGCCTCGGATGCGGCGCGAACGGTTTCTGAAGCGAGTAATCGCGAATTCACTTCTCTTATTAAAATTCATTCAGGAATAGAGGCGTGACTGCATTCTATGCCAGTAGTTTTTTGTTTTCGTTTCATGGTTAGGTTTTTCGGATGGGGCATCACGGGATGGAACAAGATTCGCAAATATCCCTAGAAACACTTTTAAATCGTCAAATGGCGAGAGGAGATCAAATGAGAAATCTAAATGCAGTCCTGGTGGTTCTGGCGGTTGGGGGTTGTTCTCTTGCTGCAGCGGGTTCGGGAGGAGTCTCTGGCTCGAATGGTGCGATGAGTAATGGATCAGCGAATTCTACTGGCAGCAGCACGGGCAATAATGGATCTCTGAATGGTGGATCGAGCTCCTCTAGCGGAATGAACAATAGCTCCATGAATGGCGGCTCGATGAATTCTGGATCAATTGGATCTGGTACTTCCAATGGCACGAATGGCCAGGGCACCAACATTATTTCGGGGGCCAATAAACAGCGCCGTAATGGAGTGGGCACTTCTGATCGCCCTGTTGGTTCAATTCCGGGTTCAAACACAACCACTACGAATAGCGTCACCGGTGGACAGTCCGATTCGAATGGTTACCGAGGAGCAACCACAAATCCAAATGGAGCCATCACTCAGCCGAGCACCCAGAACCTCCCGGGAGCGACGAATTTTAACTCGCAAAGCATGAATGCCACGGAGCGCGCTCGAGTGGGGAATCCTGGAACCACTGTTCCCACCCAAGCTCGTTAACGATTAAGGTCATCGAATTCTGGACGAAGCAAAATGAAAAAATTAAGGGAAAGGACACTGTGATTGGGTTCTTTCCCTTAATTTTTATAGGTTTCATTTGCTAGAATCTAACGGAATCTTTGCGGAGTTGAGACGCTACATGCCTAGGCTGAGAACAGTGTCGTTTCTCTGAGTTTCAATCAGAACATTTTTTGACGCTTTTCCCCCGGCTAATTCAGCGGTTTTCTCCAGAAATCCTGACCACATTTCTGCCTGCATCAGTTGGGCGAGCTTCAAAGTATCGTAAAAAAAATCGACAGACCCATCGCGACTCCTCGCCCAAGATTTGATTTCGAATGTAAAGACCCCAGGTTTCCGTCCCGTTCGAAATTCGATTTCAATTTGGCCCGCTTCCATATGGCCATTTAAGGTAACGAATCGAAAAGAGTTTGGTCTGACTTCCACAGTCCGAACCGGTCCATTCCAAGGCCCCGTCATTTCAATGAAGAACTCGTCTCCGAGGGAAAGATTTTCCGGTGAGCCCTTTGTTTTTCTGTAATAGGCGAGCGCTCGGGGAGCCACGAGATTAGGATCGGCTTGAATCTTTCGCATGAGGCCGAGGGCGAGTTCTAAACTTCCGTAAATAGACAGAGAGTAGCGTTTGAAAAAGAGGGGTCCCGTCCCATCCTTCATGAACTGGACATTCTTGTAAGCCGGTGAGTTCAACTCTACCTGCGAAACTTTCGGCGGAAGGAGCGGTGGGGTGGCTTCTAGAATCAAAACATATTTCTGTCCGCGCTTCAGTGCACGCCGCAGGAAGAGACCCACCAGCGAAGGAATTTTTTCCGGCCGAAGTTTGCCATCCGTGGGTTGAATTGGAGAATGGAGATCGGCGAAAGAGGGACTAGATTTCGAATTCACAAAAAATAAAGTGCATTCACTGTGCCGCGTCTCGTCGCCCCATTAGGTGACTTTTTCAGTGGTATGCGAGCTGCATTCGGTCAGGTATGAATGAAATGATGATTAATAAATTAGAAAATAAGCAGAACGGTGGCGTAAGCATGTCGGCGAAAAATTCGGTATTGATGGGTGTTCTTGCGAGTTTACTCTTGGCGAGCGGATGTGCTTCCGATCAAAAAAGAACGGCTATGGGAGCCGGAGGTGGAGCCGTTGGCGGTGCAGCGATTGGCGCACTTCTCGGCGGAGGCAAGGGAGCCGCAATCGGAGCCGGACTGGGCGCGGTTGCTGGTGGGGTGGTTGGAAATCGGCTCGATAAGCAGGCAAAGGAATTGGCTCAGGTCGCTGATACGAAGCGGACTCAAGACGGTATCCTAGTGAACTTGAAGAATGATCTCCTCTTTGAAACGGGCAGCGCGAAGTTGCAAGCTGCCGCCATTCCACAGCTTGAACAGCTGAGTGGAGTGCTCGTTAAGTATCCTGCCAATCGCATTTTAGTTGCGGGCCATACGGATAGTATTGGAAATCCCACCTTTAATGAAGGCCTCTCGTTACAGCGCGCGAAAGCAGTGCAAAATGTCCTACTCGAAAAAGGGGTGCCTGCTGATCAAATTCGTACGGAAGGTTACGGAGAGTCGAAACCGATCGACTCGAATTCCAGTAAATCGGGTCGCCAAAAAAATCGTCGCGTTGAACTGGTGATCACCGATAACGGCGCAAAAACGAGCTAGTCCTGAATCAGCTTTAGCAATTCAGATGTCTTCACTTCAGCAACACCCCGGATGCAACCCAAATTGTCGTGCCTGTCATTATAAAACTCTCAACTACCCACTTCAGGTGGAGAGAAAGCAAAATTGGGCTGGCGAGAAGTTGGAAAGCTGGAGCGATTCTCTTCAGCAAATTGTTCCAGCACCGGGCGAAGAACAAATCGGATACCGAAATAAATCTTGGCTTCGCTGCCAGTATCGGGACGGTGAGTACTCTTTTGGAATGTTGAGAGCGGCTTCGGTGGGAGGCAAGTGGATTCAAGAATTTATTTCTTGGGACACTTGCCCGGTCCATAGCGTGGCTATTCAAACAGTGCTGAGAAACTTGAAAAGAGAACTTCATCGTCTCGGTTCTCCTGAAATCGCGAAGTCATTACTCGGAATTTGGATCGGAACTCCGCATTTGGTTTTTGTTACATCCGAGTCCGTAGAGGATGTGATTCGTCGATTAGACTTTTCACGGCTGTTAGTGCCACCGATCGATCAAGTGTGGTTTCATCACGTGAATCAAATCGGCAGGCGAGTGTTCGGTCACCGCGAAATTATTTCTGTTTTTGGCAGCGGATTCAAACGCTCTCATCCAATTCGTGCTTTTCGTCAGGTTGCCGGCTCTCTTCTACGAGAAGCAAGGGCGGATGCCGTAAGTGAGATTCTCCGTGTAAATCCGGAGTTCGTTCTCGACCTCTATAGTGGAACCGGCGAGCTTTCATGTTTACTCCCGGCCGAGGTCAGCTGGATCGGAATTGAAATCTCAAAAGAGGCCAGTGAGTTTGCTTCGCTTTCAGATCTAGAGGGAAGGCCATTTCATCTGGCCTACGTGGGCAGCGTCGAGCATCGCCTTCGAGACCCAATCGTTCTTGAAAGAATACGCGGGACATATGTACTTTACATTAACCCTCCGAGATCAGGTTTAGGGAACGAGGCTAGCGCTGCTCTGAAAGAATGCATCAGTCAGAGTCGACCCACTTCGGTTGTGTACCTGTCCTGTAGTGCTTCCAGTCTGGCACGCGATCTGAGGTTTTTCGAAAGTTGTGGATTCAAGGTGAACCGCTTGCAGCCGTATGACTTCTTTCCGCAGACCGAGCATTTCGAAACGTTAGCTTTCCTGACGGACTCGCTTAATCCCCTTTAGGTTGAGTGATGTTACCGACTCCCGAGTTCTTTTTCGGAGCGTTTCGACGAGGTTTTAGCCAAAGAAAACCGCCCACCAAAATGACTGCCACCGCGATCGCTGCAAAAAGTTTCATATCGACTAGCATGAATGATTTCTTCCTTCTATTTGAGAGTTTGACCATTAACGGCGAGGGCCGCGAGACAGATGGCTTCCGCAGGATTACTTCCAGTGGCTTCGAACGCACGGGTTTCTAGAGTATGGGCGACAGACTTATAAAACCGCGCTTGCCAGATCCTACTTCCGCTTAATTGAAGTCTGAAACCGCGGTCACAAATAGGATCGACGAGCTTCCAAGCCGAAGACAAATCAGTACTTACAGCTGGAGCTGGCATTCCGGACTCTTTCTTCCAGTCGAGTAACTTTTCTGCGACCAGTGCGTCCATCTTTTTACCTGCATCCATCGATAGTCCTCCGATCAGAACTTCTCAAAGCAATATCGAGGCCGGGGCGTCAGTGTTCAATTAAGGCATATCAGTGGCGTTTAACGGAAGGTCGACTAGAAATGAAGCGCCCGCTCCAGGAGAGCTTTTTAAAAATAAGGTTCCGGAGTGACGATTCACAATCTCCCTAGAAATAGAGAGGCCGAGGCCAAGCCCACTGATTGAACTCGCGGGTGTGGCTCGCTCGAAACGCTCGAAGATGCGATCCTGATTTTCTTGAGCGATTCCCGGGCCAGCATCCTGCACAATCAGCACGGCACGGTCAGCTTGATTTTTAACCGAAATTTTAATGGGTGAACCTTCACCGTAACGAATGGCATTCGTCAGAAGATTTCCCACCACTTCCCGCACGAGTGCAAGGAGGTCAAGAGTTTCGCGATGAAAAGTGAGTTTACCGGTAGTGATCCGGGAGATATCGAGCATATCGTCCACGAGTCGGGTCAGCCGCCGAAGACTGTGATCTGTTTGATCGATGAGTTTAACCACTCGCGCAGGCTCAAACGCCGTCTCTCTATTTTTTTCGATATTGCGTTTAGCCATTTGTGTCTGGAGCTGAATGGACGTAAGAGGGGTTTTCAATTTATGGCTTGCGATAGACAGAAACTCGTCTCGAGCACGCAACGCCTGCTCCATTCTTTGTTTTGCCAGCACTTGGTCGGTTACGTCATAAATGACGAACAGAATGCCGTCGATTTCGCCCTTCGCATTCCGCTTGGCCTGATAAATAAAATTTGTGAAAGTTTCGCGAAGTTCGCCATTCAACTGGCAAATTTTCGCAGAGGCTTCGGTACCGAATACCGATTCGCCAGTCGTGTAAACGTTATCGAGCAGGTCGAAATATCCCTGATCCGATGCTTCCGGGACGACATCGCGGAAGGATTTTCCGAGAAGGGCGCGCTCGTCGTTGAAAAAATTTGTTTAAAAATGGGGTTCACCAATACAAATCGGTGATCTGAGCCCTCAAATACGCAAATCCCCACCGGAGCCTCCATAAACAGATCGTAGAGTGCTTTTCGAGAAAGTTCGGCCTGGCGCCGTGCTTCTTGCAGGGCGGTCACGTCATGACCCACGACTACTGCCCCTTTTAGTTTTCCGCTGATGGGATCTAGGTGGGGAACAAATTCGATGTCGAGGTGCTTTGAAACACCTTGCTCGTTACGAATGACATTCTGATAACGAACTTTCTTCCCTGCAAGTGCCATTTTTTCGTAAGGACGAGCAGCATCCGTTGTTTCGGTGGATGCGAACTGGTGGCGCTTTAGGCCCTTTAATTCTTCCATGCTCCGACCAAACCATCGTTCGCAAGCACCATGATCCCATCGATTTCTCCCGATCGATTCCTTCTTGCCGAATAAACGAAGTCAAAATAGCGCTAGTGTTCACCGACTGGAAATCTCGCGCGGTATTTTTGAAAGTATTCTCTGAAACGAGGATCTTCATTCACGAGTACAGTCAGTTTCTCCCGAACTCGTGGGTCATCGTCTGTCGAAAGCTCTGGATGGCTCTCTGCCTAGTCTAAACATGCGCGGTGGTAAGAGATAAAAAGAGTGAGCACATCGTAAAACTGAATTCCTACGAATTCCCGAATTTGCGTCATTCGCCGTGGGGTCGATTCCCTCAGAAAAAGCGAAATGCATTCTTCTAAAAGCATTTCTTCTAAGGGGCATTCGGATTTTGGAAATTTTCCTCGCTGCTCTGCTGAAAGGGTCTCTAGATCGTGAGACCGGGCTCCGAGGGCAGGCGCTGGCCTTTCTAAAAGCTGATAAATTTTCTCAGCGGAAACTCCGAACCGCCGTAGTTCTGAACTGAGTGAAATGAGGCGGTAGGAAGAATTAGAATGGCGAGAAAAAAGAACGCTAAGTTTTTTCCGAAAAAGTTCGGGGAGGGTGCTGTCGAGATCAGAAGATTTTGTCTGGGCCCATAAATTTTCGAGAAGTTCGGGCGAATAAAGAGCCGGCTTAAAAAATGCGGGCAAATAGCCGAGCCGTTAGATGATTTCAGTTTGGATGTCTATCGACGAACGCATAGAAGGGTCGGGTAAAGGTTATCAATCGAACCCTATTTTAAGCTTAATCAGGAGCCGAACGCTAGCATTCACTGGTTTTGAAAGTGGTCCGCCAAGAAACGGATGAAGTAGGGTCTGCGTTCGTAGTACAGACCGTGATCGGCGTTTTTAAAGTAATGACCTTCGTAGGGGAGATGGCGTTCGCGCATGATTCTGGTGAAGCGGGCGTAGCCTTCTTGAAGCCCGTAATCATCTTTTCCGCCCATTTCGATGTAGATCTGAGGCAATCTGGCTTTGTTCGGAAAGATCCGCGCAAGATAGGACGGGTCATTCTCATCCGCGTATTCAGGGGTGGTAAAAATTCCCTGAGCGAACTTGAGCATCACTAGTCCTCGAATAATACCAATGGGATGGCGCTTAAAGAAGGAAATGAATCTGGCCGTCGATTCTTGAAAGTTGAACGGGGGCAGCGCAGGGGAGCTCGCGGCAACCGCCGAAAAAAGTTCCGGATAGCGGAAAGCCGTTTTTAACGCGCCGAAACCTCCCATGGATTGACCAGCGATCAGTCGACAAGCTCGCTCATGACAAAGAGACTGGGTCTTTTCCATCATGGGAATAAACTCAGTGATGAACCAAGACTCGTACGATCCGCGCCCTTTATGAAGAGAGCCAGAGTCGGAGAAAAAACTAAGTGCACTCGTACTGAAGCTGACGATGGTAAATGAGGGGAAGTTTGGATCCTTTTTAGCAAACTCTTCAATCGTCTCTGCGTAACCACTGACCGCCCAAAAGTTTGCATCGCGGAAAATCCCATGCATGAAATAAATAACGGGCTCGTTAGCACGAGGCGGAAGATCGGGTCGACTTCTCTGAATACAGAAATCGACGTTTTTTTCGAGTTGGCGAGAAGGATAGGACTCACAATGAGGCGGTTCTGCTTTAGCCAGATTTGAGAACGATGTCAGCAGGACGGAAAGAGCCATCGCACAAATCCCGAAACGAGCCATCTTGTAGAGCTTCATGGGGAGATTCAGCCACAGCTTTCCCAAGCAGGCAAGGGAGGCTCAGGATTTTAAGCCTGGATTAACTTGAAGGCCCAAGGAAAATCAGTCTCAGTTTCGGTCGACCGGCCTCTTTGACATCGGCTTCAACGACTAAGTTCCAGTCATGATGCCCTTCTGGATCGACCAGAGTCTGTTCGACTTTGAACGTTTCGCCGCTCAAATTTTCGATTCGAACAAAGTCAGCAGACCGGGCCTTTTGATCCAATAGAATCCCCGTATGTTCTTTCTGATACTCTTTCATCGGACTTTCGATCTCACCAGGGGCACATTCGAGCGATTCTGCGGCGGCGACAAAGTCTAAATTCCAGAGCAAGCGGACAACTCTGAATACTTCGTTCTTCACGGTTATTTCGCGATTTTTTACCGCCTTTTTTTCAGCTTCCGCAGCGATCCGAAGCGCGTCGGCGGCAGCGATTTGGGATTCTCTTGCGGCACGTTTCAGTGCGGCATTTTCTGGATTTCGAAGTTTTTCCCATTCGTCGACTAGACTTGAATCGATGCCTCGAAGCATCTCACCCAAATAATCGACGAGCGAATCGACTTCATCGGTTCTAGCCGCCTCAGGAATTGTCTGGAGTAAGACTTTGTAGACTTCACTCAGGTAGCGAAGCAGAAGCCCCTCCACTCGCTGGAGATCATAATCGCGGATGTAATCGTGGAAAGATTGGAAAGTTTCGAACATTTCGCGCGCGATCGATTTAGGCCGAATATTATCTTGGCCGACCCAAGGATGGGCCGCAGCGAAACGGTTAAAGGTGCTGTAAATGAACTCCCGATTCGGTTTTGGATATTCTATTTTCTCGAGTGCTTCGATTCGCTCATCGAATTCCATGCCGGCCGCTTTCATATCAGCCATGGCGGCGGTTTTCATTCGATCCACCTGTCTCCGCAAAATCAGGTCCGGATTTTCGAGAATGGATTCGACGAGTGTCAGCAAGTCGAAGGCATAATTCAGATCTTGCGAATCGAGTAATTTCAAGGTGTCGAGCAAGTAGAGCGAGAGGGTTTGGTTCAGCGAGAAATCTTGCTGCAAATCGACATTCACGCGGAGGGGATTTAGCTCGATGATTCCGCGCTCGTGTAGGGACCGGAAAAGCTGAAAAGCTAATTTCCCGTGTCTCTTTTTTTGAACTTCGGATTCGTGACTCGAGCGAATGATTTCGCGGAGTGGCTGACAATTTCTTGAGCCGGGTCGACTCAGTACGTTCAAGACCATGGCGTGAGTCACCTGAAAACGGGACACGAGCGGTTCAGGCTGGCCTTCCACGAGTTTCGTCAGGGTGTCTTTGTTCCATGGAACGTAACCTTTTTCGGGAGGTTTTCGTTTGACGAGTTTCTTCATTTTTTTTGGATCGCCAGCCGCTTTCGCTTCCTGAGAAACGTTTTCAATCACGTGCTCAGGCGCTTGAATGACAACAGTCCCTTCATCATCGAAACCTTTTCTTCCGGCCCTTCCGCTGATCTGCTGGAAATCGCGCACACTTAGAAGGCCTGTTTTAACCCCGTCATATTTTGCGAGCTTCGTAAAAAGTACGGTGCGAATTGGAACGTTTACTCCGACTCCGAGCGTGTCTGTGCCGGAAATGACTTTCAGAAGTCCCTGCGCCGCTAGTTTTTCCACCAGCACGCGGTAGCGCGGCAGAAGGCCAGCGTGGTGAAGTCCGATTCCGTGTCTGAGGATTCGACTAAGGTCTTTTCCGTAGGGACTCTTAAAGTCGACGTCCTCGAGGAATTCAGCGATTTTCTTCTTTTCTTCCTTTGTACAGAAATCAATCGACATGAGTTTTTGCGCTTCTTCGGCGCAATCGCGTTGGGTGAAGTTCACGAGATAAATGGGTGACCTTCCCTTCTCGATCAATTCCGCAATTTTTAAATGGAGCGGCCGTTCACTGTATTGGAAATCGAGGGGTACCGGGCGCTGGTTCGATTTCACTAAGATGGTTTCCAGGCCGTTTAACGCAGTCAGTGCTTTTTCAAAAAAGGAAGTGTCGCCCAGAGTCGCTGACATGAGGAGAAAACGGGAACGCTTCATCACTAAGAGGGGGATTTGCCAAGCGACCCCTCGGTCTCGGTCCGAGTAATAATGAAATTCGTCCATGATCACATCCGCGTAGGGAGTGTCTTCCCCGAGGCGAAGCGCAAGGTTTGAGAGGATCTCCGCTGTGCAGCAGATAATCGGGGCGTCTGGATTCACCGTAGCGTCTCCGGTAATCATTCCGACTTGGTCGGGCCCAAATTCCCGACAGAGACTTAAAAATTTTTCATTCACAAGTGCTTTGATGGGGCAGGTGTAAATCGAGCGCTTACCGTTTTTCAGCGAGAGAAAATGAAGAGCAGAAGCCACCAAAGATTTTCCCGATCCGGTGGGCGTATTCAGGATCACATTTTTCCCCGAATAGAGTTCGAGGATGGCTTCTTCTTGCGCTGGGTAAAGCTCTAAGTTCTTCTCAAATGTGTATTCAAGGAATGAATCTAGGGGGTTGCCGGAATCGCGCGATCGATCAAAAAGTGGCCACGTCATGCCTCCAGCTATAACCCATTTCTGTGATATTCAGTCAGTCATGAGCCTTAAACTTTCTGTTTTGGATCTGGCCCCGGTGGTTTCCGGTTCCTCTTCGCGGGAAACTTTCAAAAACACGCTCCAGCTGGCTAAAAGTGTCGATGCACTTGGTTTTAACCGTTATTGGCTCGCTGAGCATCATTCCATGCTGGGCATTGCGAGCTCCGCACCGGAGATATTGATCGGCCATGTTGCTTCCGTGACGAAGCACCTCCGTGTGGGGTCGGGAGGAATCATGCTTCCGAACCATTCGGCGCTCAAGGTGGCGGAAACATTCCACACATTGGAGTCCTTGCATCCCGGACGGATCGATCTCGGGCTGGGGAGGGCGCCGGGGACCAACTCCCGTACTGCGCTGGCGCTTCGTGGTCTGGATGAGAATTTGCACGTCGACCATTTTCCCCGACTTTTTTCGGATCTCACTACTTTTCTTACGGGCTCATTTCCAGAAGGGCATCCCTTTCAGGGAGTGATCGCCATGCCAGAAGATGCCCAAACTCCGGAAATCTTCATTTTAGGAAGTAGTGATTTCGGTGCGAGATTCGCCGCCGAGCATGGCCTGGGGTTCGCGTTTGCGCATCATTTCTCAAGTCTCCCGGCCGAAGAGGTGATGGCCCTTTACCAGCGCGGTTTTCGGCCATCGATTTTTCGGAAAAAGCCTTACGCCATTCTCGCAACGAACATCGTAGCAGCGGAATCCGCCGAGGAAGCGGACATGCTTTCCATTCCCGGCGACTTATCTTTTTACCGTTTTCGCCAAACAGGCAAATCTGCGCCGATGCCGACCCTCGTCGATGCATTAAAAGTCCGAGACCAACCCGGACTTCGAGAAGTGATTCGGCGACCGAATCAGTCGTTCGTCGGAGAAGCATCCGCAGTTGCGGCTCAAGTAAGCGCTTTTGCCGAAAAACTCTCAATCGATGAAGTCATGATCACCACCATGGTCCCAGATCAGGAGGCGCGTATCCGCTCTTACCGGTTACTCGCCGAGCGCTTCGGGCTGGAGAAGCGGTGAAAAAAAGGGTAGATGTGGAGTCAAAGGAAAACCTCAGATGAAAACGACCTCTAACAGCGTGTACCTCCGTTATGAATTTTCGAATGAAAAAGGGAAACTGGAAGGCGGAGACATTTTCCAACTCGCTTCTTCGAAAGAAGCGGGCAAAATGGCTGCCGAAATTTTCAAAGTCGCTCTCGGTGATGGTGTTGCGGTAAACGTCACCATTGGAACCGAAGTTCCATTCATGGGGTTTTTGAAAAATGTAGGATTGGATAAAAAGCACATTGAGTCCGAAATGGTAACGGACGACTCTGAGCCTGTCGCTAACGCGAAGAAAAAACCTTCTGCGAAAAAGAAAGCTGTAAAAAAATCAGCTTCAAAGCCGGCAAAAAAGAAAAAGAAGTAAGACTGCAGGCTCCCCGTTTGTGCGCTTAGAGCCAAACTGGGAGCCCGTATTTTTCGCTGGAAAGAGATTCGATGAGCGCTGCCCACGATTCCTTTTATGCTTCGCTCCAAAAGTCCTGTTTACCGGGTGTCTGGTCAAAGGGTATCTCACTCGCGCGATCTGGTTCAGTCCGCCTCGATTTAGATTCGGCGGAAGAGTTGGTTTTCAGGATTAAAGTTCCCGAGCGGGCCGTTTCGTACAAAGTAAGCTTCTGGCCCGTTGAAGAAGACTATTTCTGCGATTGTGAAGATCGCGCAGACCCTTGCCATCATGTGGCGGCTGCTTTGGCCGCTTTGAAAAGTAGAAATTTTAGTTCATCCGAGAGCGCCGGCCCGAAGTCCGGTTCAGCCCTTTTAGTCGATTATCGATTTACGAGGAGCGCTGGAAAACTTTATTTTGAGCGATGGGTGGGGAACGAACGCTTCGACGAGTCTTTAATTGCCAGAGTGGGCGGGATCGACTCCGGCAGGGTGAGTGGACCTCGGATCGATGCGACCCAAGACGATTTTGCGATTGATCATGTGATCGGAGCCGGTTTTCCGAAGCTCTTCGCTGCTCTCAAATCGACGAGTCGATTATCCCTCGAGGGACGACCGGTTAAAATAGGGACCGAACTGCGCGCTTATGACATCGAGCTTCGGCAGGAAGGCGACGGCCGTGAAAAAGCTTACCGACTGATTTTGGTCGATGCGGCTCAGCTTTCTGCCGAAGGATCAGAACTGTTTTCAAACGGCGCGATTCTGATCGGCGATGAGCTCCATGCCGTGATCGATCCAGGTTTGCAGTCCTCTGAACGTGAAGCTCTGAAGGCTCCGGGGAAGAAGTATGCGGGTCGAGACTTACCGCGGCTTTTTAATGAAATATTACCCGCTTTAGAATCTCGGCTCGCAGTGAAAGTGGTCGGAGAAGCTGTTCCGGAAAAAGACCAAACACCCCCGAAGATTACCCTCCAGCTGGATCGTTACACATCAAACGACGGAACGGAAAGACTCGGGGTTACGCCTCAGGTGGAATACGCATCCGATTTCACTCCTCGCGATCCAGCACTTGAGAAGCAGCTCATCCGTAAACTTCAATCCGAATTGCAAATCACCCTCGGCCATCGAATAGAATTTACCGAAGGAGCAGCGGTTGAGTTTCTCGAGCGAGCGAAAGAATGGGAAATGCAAAAAAACGCTGCCCATTCTTATTTTACGCCGGAATCCTCCGTCATTCCTGACTTTCAAGACGTTGAATCCGAAGCGCATTTTAATTTCCGGACACCTTCCGGAAAGTCAGTCGGTGCCATCGAAGTGATGAGAGCCTGGCGCCAGAATGAGAGTTTCGTCAGGCTTTTAGAAGGTGGATTTGCTCCCCTGCCTCGCGACTGGCTTCGCCGTTTCGGACCACGACTGCAGCGACTTCTAGACCTGAAAAATAGAGCCGGTGGTAAGACTCCCGCGTTTTTAAAACCTGAAGTCCTCGATTTTCTGCGTGAGACAGGCGGCTCACTTTCGGAGTTGGCTGAAAAACTGAGAACCGCGTTTGAGGAGCATCAAGGTATTCGTTCGTCCAAGTTGCCGAATGATTTGCGAGCGGAACTTCGATCTTATCAGCGAACGGGTGTCGACTGGCTTTCCTTTCTCCGCACGGCGGGGGTGGGAGGTTTACTTGCAGACGACATGGGACTCGGAAAGACACTCCAAGCAATTTGCGTCTTTCAGGGAAGAACGCTCATCGTCTGCCCGACGAGCGTTCTGTCTGCTTGGTCTGAACAAATCGCCCGCTTTCGACCCAGCCTTCGCGTTTCGCTCTACTATGGCGCGAACCGGGAATTCGATCCATCGAGCGATGTGGTATTGACGAGCTATGGCCTTTTAAGAACCGAACGAGAGCGGCTAGTGGGAGAGGTTTTCGATACCATCGTGCTCGATGAAGCTCAGACGATTAAAAATCCCGACTCCCAAGTAGCGAAGGCCGCCCATTCACTCCGTGCGCGATTTCGAATTGCGCTCAGTGGTACTCCCGTTGAAAATCGCATGGAAGACCTCTGGAGCCAATTTGAGTTTTTGAACCCGGGATTACTGGGGACTCTTTCTGAGTTTCGCGAAACCTATGCTTCTCCGATATCTAGAGGCGAGAAGGATGCTTCTATTCGGCTCACTCGTATCATTCGCCCCTTTCTGCTGCGGAGATTAAAACGGGAGGTCGCGCCTGAACTTCCCGCACGGACCGAGGTTGTTCTTCATGCTGAACTCTCTCCCAGTGAGAGAGAGCTTTATTCTGCACTGCTTGCCGCTTCAAGAAATGAAGTTTTAGCGGCGCTTGATTCGGGTGGCTCGGTTTTCGGAGCGCTCGAACAACTTCTCAGGTTAAGACAGGCTTCCAGTCACCCGTCATTAGTTCCGGGTGAGCAGGCGAGTACTTCTTCGAAACTCGAATTATTAGTGAGCACGCTTTCTGAATCGATCGCACTCGGACACCGTTCTCTCATTTTCTCTCAGTGGACTTCGTTTCTCGACCTGATCGAAATGAGATTGCGCAGCGAAGGAGTTTCGCTGCTTCGGCTAGATGGATCGACTCGAGACCGTGCGTCGGTAGTGTCTGCTTTTCAGGCACCAGATGGACCATCGGTCATGCTGATTTCATTGAAAGCCGGCGGCACGGGTCTTACTCTCACGGCAGCGGACCACGTGTTTCTCATGGATAGCTGGTGGAATCCGGCAGTCGAAGATCAGGCTGCGGACCGCGCTCACCGGATCGGGCAGGAAAATCCGGTGCTCATTCATCGCTTAATCGCAAAGGACACGGTTGAAGAAAAGGTTTTCGCGTTGCAAAGGCAGAAACTTGAACTGTCGAGTTCCGTACTCATCGGAAGTGGAAAGGCAGCCAGCTTCACACGTGAAGATCTGACTGCCCTCCTGAGCTGAGCCTTTTCGTTTGGATCATTCTTGCTTAGGCGTCGCGGTAAAGATTTACGGTGACTGCAAATTTTCGTTCTACAGGATCATCCACTTCCGCCAGTGGAATGCTAAAATCAGGCAACCGTCGGCCATCAAGCTCGATGTTACCCTCTCCGGCTCCGGAGTGCTGAATCACATCTATGGAGTAAACCGCATTTCCTCGGCGGTATTTAAGTTTGAACCCGTTCCAGCTTGAAGGAATGCAGGGCTTCATCTGAAGTGACTTACCGACAAGATGAAAACCAAGAATCGATTCTAGAGCGGCACGGTACATCCAGCTTGCCGAACCGGTGTACCAAGTCCAGCCGCCTCGACCCACGTGAGGAGACATCCCGTAGATATCTGCGGCGATAACGTAGGGTTCTACCTTATACCTTTGAAGGTTTGCTCGAGTGGTCGCGTGATAAATCGGATTCAACATGGCGTAGAGCTCATTGGTCCTCTCTTTTTCACCTAGCTCGGCATAAGCCATCACTGTCCAAATTGCCGCGTGGGTGTATTGACCACCATTTTCACGAACACCGGGCAAGTAGCCTTTGATGTAACCTGGGTCGTGGTCCGTGTGATCAAAAGGCGGAGTGAAAAGTTTAATCAGTCCATCGCCTTGGTTAATCAGATGCTCATCGACCGCTTCCATGGCGCGAACGGCTCGCTTTTGATCTCCCGCTCCTGAAAGGACCGCCCATGATTGCGCTATCGAATCGATCTTGCATTCCATATTGCCAGAAGAGCCGAGAGGGGTTCCGTCATCAAAGTAAGCGCGGCGATACCATTCCCCATCCCACCCATCGGTTTCGACCGCGACTTTTAAATCGTCCAAATGTTGGTGATAACGCGATAGGCGCTCGGTTTGATTTGCAAGGTGGGGAAGGAAGTCACGGAGCGTTTTTTGGAGGAACCAGGCCACCCAGACGCTTTCGCCTTTTCCTTCGTGGCCGACTCGGTTCATTCCGTCGTTCCAATCGCCAGATCCCATGAGGGGGAGACCATGGACTCCCACTTTTAAGCTTCGGTCGAACGCGCGTGCGCAGTGCTCACGCAGGCTCGCTTTTTCAGTAGAAACCCAAGGATGGGTGTAGGCGTCGTCCTGCCCGGCTTCTAGGAGTGGCGCTTCAATGAAGGGAACGACCTCATCTAGGATCGAAGTGTCGCCGGTCTTTTCAACGTAGAAGCTGGTAACAAAAGGCAACCAGAGGAGATCGTCTGAAAAGTGGGTTCGCACTCCGCGTCCGGTTGGAGGATGCCACCAGTGTTGGACATCGCCCTCTTTAAACTGCCGGGCGGCCGCGATGAGAATTTGGGCACGTGTGAGGTCAGGTCTCGAGTAAACCATCGCCATCGAATCCTGAAGTTGGTCGCGGAATCCGAAAGCACCGCCGGATTGGTAAAAGGCGGAGCGGGCCCACATTCGGCACGCCAAGGTCTGATAAATGAGCCAGCGATTTGCCAGTGCATTCATGCCCGTATCGGGAGTTTCGATTTCGATCGTTCCGAGAATTTTTTCCCAATGCGCTTCCACCTCTGCGAAAGCATTTTTCACTCGGTCTAAGTCACGATAGGCCAGAGCGATTTCCCGCGCTTTTTCCATGGTTTCGGCTTGGCCGAGAGTGAACACGATTTCGCGCTCTTCTCCGGGCTTTAACTCGACTTTCACCTGAATTGCGGAGCAGGGGTCAAACCCAGCCCCGACCGTATTCGAAAGTTCCGAGCGAAGCAGACTTTCCGGTTTGCTCAGGTGTCCGTTTCGACCGAGAAACTCGCTTCGGTCACCGGTGTAGGTTCTAGTCCTCTCGCTCACATCCGTGAATGCGACCCGGGACGCAAATTCATTATTGTAGCAGTTCCGTGCGAAAAGAATTTCGCTCGACTCGTCGACCTCCGTATTTACCATCGGAGCCGTCGTGCTGCGACTAAATCCCAGAACCCATTCGGTGTAGCTCGTCAGCGAAAGCGAACGTGTCTCCGACCCTAGGTTTTTCAATTTCAGTCGGCTGAGCTTTATCGGAGCATCGAGCGGAACGAAGAGATCCAAGACCTGGGCGATGCCATGACTGTTGTGTTCGAAACGTGTGTATCCATGTCCATGGCGTACGAGGTAAGGATCGTTTTCGCGAATCGGAAGCGGGGTCGGCGACCATATTTCTCCTGATTCTTCGTCGCGGATGTAGAGGGCTTCACTTGCGGGGTCGCTGATCGGATCATTTGACCAAGTCGTGAGTCGGTTCTCACGGCTATTTACCGACCACGTAAAGCCAGATCCTGATTCAGAAACAACGAAACCAAAATCGTGAGAATTAGCGATAACGTTAGACCAAGGTAGTGGCGTCCATTGATCTTCTTTCAACAGGATCGCGTACTCTCGGTAACCTTCGGTAAATCCGCCCAGACCGTTGAAGAATTGAAGGCTTGGGTGGGCAATCTCCGTTCGCATGATTTTCTTCGGTGGAGAGAACGTCAGGAGTTTTGGAAGTTCCGTCTCATTTGCCCGTCGCTTTAACTGTTCGTCTAAAGTGCCTTTTTCCGCACTAATGACAATCCTAGCCACGGACTTCAGGAGAATTTGATCCGCGGGTGGAATGAGATCCGCACGTCTCATGAAAATTCCGCCTGGTTTATCCAGCAGAGCTTGAGACCCGCTCATTCGAATTTGACGTTGCAGTTCTTCCTGGAGGGATTGCAGGTAGCTCGGAGCGCGCTCGTTCAAAATCACGAGATCGATCGCAAGACCGCGTAGCCTTAGGTACTCATGCGCATGAAGAAGTTCACGAATCATCGCCATGTCTTTTTCATCGCTGATTCGGGTCAGAACGATCGGGAGATCACCACTGATGCCGTAAGCCCAAAGACCGGACTGTGATTTTTCATTTGCTGCTAGGACGTGTTTACGGGGACGAAGTGATGGGTTTGAAAAAATAATTCTTCCCGCGAGCCTTTGGAATCGATGGGCAGTTTCGGTGTCGATATTCAAATGCCGCAGCTGCACTTTGGATTGGGTCCAAGCCAGCTTGGTTGCGCGCCCAAAGAAGTGAGGGTCTGAGTACTTGTCGACCAGATCGATGGCCTGCTCTCGCGACGCGGTGATACCCGTCGTGAAAGTGACTCGGGCCGATTCGCCCGCAGGGATGCGGATCGTTTCACGAAGAGAAAGAACCGGGTCGATCACTGAGCCCGTCGTACCCGAAAGAGGGCGTCCATCGCGCACGACCCGAGGGCTAGCAGCAGATCTTCCGCGTCCGAGGAAGCGTGCTCGGTCTGTTTCGAATTGGGTCGTTCCGACAACCGATCCTTCGGTGACTACGAGATGAAAGCCCCAAACTTGAGCTTCCTTATTAGACCTTCGTCGGCGAGTGGCGAGGAGTGCTTTTTTTGGTGAATGGTATTCCGTTTGGACGAATAGGTTACTGAACGCGGGATGGGCATTATCATCGGCCTGAGGCGCGAAAACCGCTTCCATAAAACTCGTCACTTCGATTTCAGCGGTCTCCTTCGAGCGGTTCGTCAGAGTGACTCTGCGAAGTTCGACATCGTCTTCCGGAGAAACAATGATTTCGGTGTGGGTGAAAAAATCACCGTCACGCCGGAGGTACTCAACTTTTTCTTCGCCGAAAGTGACTGAATATCGGTCTGCATCCCGACCCACAGGCTGATGAGCAACGGACCAAAATTCGCCACTCGCGCGGTCGCGCAAATAAATGAACTGGCCCCAGTGATCACGAGTCGGATCTTCGCGCCATCGATTCACCGATAGTTTACCTGCACGCGAATAGCCTCCACCCGCAGCCGTCAACATGACTGCGTAATTTCCGTTAGAGAGGAGTTGGGTTCTCGGGGTTGCGAGATTTACTTCCGAGTAAAACCGAGGCTTAGGGCTTCCTGAGAAGCGGCTCGCACTGTCGGCGCGCGCTTCTTCTGCCCTTGGTTTAGCCAGGTGAACGGCTTCGGGAATCCGTTCTTGCAGCAGGAGTTCTGTGGCCTGCATCCGCGGTTCGGCATGAAACCGGTTTTGAAGCACAGAGCGATTTAAAAGGTTATTCAACGCAAGTAAACTCATGCCTTCATGATGGGCCATGTGAGAACGAAGGATAAAGTGGTCATGTCCCTTCTCGAGGCGCTCTGGCGTGTAATCAATCGATTCAAAAAAGCCGTAATGCGAAAAGACGCCGAGTGCTTCTAGTCTCCTCAGGTTTTCGAGCGCGGCACGCGGTTCGACCATCGATGCCAGCATCGTCGAGTAAGGAGAAATCACGAGTTCTTCGCTGAGCCCTCGCTTCAGCCCAAGCCCGGGAACGCCGAACGGGCCGTACTGGAAGTTCAAATTCAAATCTCGTGCGTTGTATCCGGCTTCGGAGATTCCCCACGGCACCTGTTGCTGTCGGCCATACTCAATCTGACGGGCAACGGCTGCATCGTAGGTTCGGTCCAGTAGGGTGTCTTCATACCGTTTCATCACCAGAAGTGGCATGAGGTATTCAAACATGGTTGCCGTCCATGAGATCAGGGCTCGGCTAGACCCTGCTTCAGTCATTTGGCGGCCGAGGCGGAACCAATGTTCTTGCGGAACATCACCCTTCGCGATTGCGACAAAACTCGTAAGTCTCGACTCGGATGCGAGGAGATCGTAAAAGGAATTATCAAGCCGAGAGTCCGTAGCATTAAATCCAATCGAGAAGACTTTACGTTCCGCATTGAAGAGAAACTTAAAATCCATTTCCATCGCCATCTTTTCTGCTTGCGCGGCGAGGGTCTCATAACGGGCACGGATGGTGGTCCACTTTTCGACTGACTGGAGATTTAAATCGTCCTGAAATTCGGAAACCTGGCGAAGGGTGTTGCTGAGCCACTGACGCAGATCACGGAATTTTTCAGGAACTTCTTCGGCTGCCACCGCATTCAAAATGTCTTCACATTCCAGAAGACGTGAAAGAAGCGACTGAAGCAAATCCCTCCAGCGGGCGAGCGTCTTAGGATGGGTGATGAGCACGAGCTGGTGGCACGCGGCGAGCGACACACGCAAATGCTCGACCGTGAGCGAGCCCGCATTCACTTCGAGTTCAGAGATCAGTTTCATCTCTGTGGTCAAAGCGTTGAAGGTATCGACTAGTCCCGCGCGAGCGCTCGGATTAAAGTGAGGCTCCCGAGAAATTTCAAGGCAAGCTTGTTTTACAACAAACAAATGGCCGGCGAGGTTTCCACTATCAACCGTGGAAATATAACGGGGATTCAGTGGTCCAAGGGTGAGGGTGTCGTACCAATTGTAAAAGTGACCTCGCATTTTTTCGAGTCGACCGAGCGTGGTGAAGGTTCTCTCGAGACGCTCAGCAAGCTCGGTGATTCCCACATAACCGAAATCATAAGCGGATATGGAGGAAAGAAGTTGCAATCCGATGTTCGTCGGCGACGTTCGGTGAGCAACGACCGGAGCGGGATCGGTCTGATAGTTATCCGGAGCGAGCCAATGGTCTTTTTCGGTCACGAAGGTTTCGAAAAAGTGCCAAGTCCTTCGGGCGTAGCGACGGTACTCTAATCGCTCTTCTTTCGTGAGTGCGGTCCGGCGCGAAGGTGCCTTTCCATTGATCCAGAGTTTTATGAAGGGCGTGATCAACCAAAGACCACAGAAAGGAATCGCCAGTGGAAGCGCCTCTCGTCGAAAGGCAGAAACAAGCGCGATGATGGCCATAGACAGTATGGCCGACGGACCTACTGATTTTGAGTATGAAAATTTTGAAGTTTTATTTTGTGCGTGGCTTTGCGCAAACGTGACCCATTCCAAAAGTTTTTTCTTAGAAATAATTTTTCGGTACAACGTTCGAACAATAGCGTCCGTCTGGTTCCATGTTTGGTCAGCGAGGAAAGCGAGCGTGATAAAAATCTGAGCAAGTCGAATCTGGGTTTGAAACCAGACGCTTCTAAAATATTCCTTCCAAGGAAGGATTCCTCGGCGGAGCACGCGACCTGCGACGATCGGAGCATAGATCGGATAGATCACCACGATGAGCACTGGCAACGAAGCGATGAAGGAGGTCTCAGGAATGAGGGTCCAAGCGAGAGCGAGCCAGGCCACCATTACGGTTGGCATTAGACTCCGTCTTAAGTTGTCGAAAATTTTCCACCTCGAGATAAGGCTGAGTGGATTTTTGACGGATCGCCCTTTCGCATCGCGGACGCGAGGGAAAAGCCAAGGAGCAATTTGCCAGTCTCCACGGGTCCATCGGTGGGCGCGTTTTGAAAAGGTGTCGTAATCGGAAGGGTAGTCATCTAAAAACTCGACGTCTGTAACGAGAGCTGACCTGGCGTAAGAGCCTTCGAATAAGTCGTGACTGAGTACTGAGTTTTCTGGCACCCGACCTTCGAGTGCTTGTTCAAACGCATCAACGACATACAGCCCTTTCCCAGTGAAACTGCCCTCTGCAAAAAGATCCTGATAGACGTCTGAAACCGCGGTTGTGTAGGGATCGAGGCCGGTGTTTCCGGAAAAGAGTTTGGAGAAGCGCGTGCTGAGCGCGCTGGATAGGTCCACCCCGATGCGCGGCTGGAGGATTCCGTAACCTTCAGTCACTCGTTCTGCAGCCTGGTCGTAATGCGGCTGATTCAAAGGATGGAGGATGATTCCGATTAACCTCCGGGCGGCGTCTCGAGGGAGCTGCGTGTCTGAGTCTAGCGTGATCACATATTTCACAGACTCGCAGAGCGCTCGGGAAGCCGTGGCGCGAATGAAACTGGTGTTGGTTGCGCCTCTCAATACGCGATTAAATTCGAGGAGTTTTCCTCGTTTTCGCTCCCAACCGATCCAGCGTTCTTCAGAGGGGTTCCAGAGTCGGCGTCGGTGAAAAAGGTGGAAGCGTGGTTCAACATTCCGAGCGTACAGTAGGTTTAGTCTTGCGATTTCTCTTTCAGCGGTGGCAAGGATTTCATCATCATCCTCTCGAATTTCGCTGGAGGAATCTGTAAAATCTCCAAGCAATGCGAAAGAAATTTTCGGGTCCGGATTTGCGAGGTAACGAATTTCAAGCGCGTCGATGAGTTGTTTCACGCCGGCATGACTCGAGAAGAGCGTAGGGACTGCGACCATGGTGTGATCCGGTCCAGGGATGCCGTCTTCCGTTTCGATTCGAGGCAAAGCCTTAGGATGAATCGAAAGCGTTACATAGTGGTTAACGAACGTGACCGCCAGATCAAGAGCGATCAGCGAGAGCGGGAAACCAAAAGGCCAAAAAGATTTCGGGGCGATCGCAACTAGAACCGCAGTGAGTACCGCGATGGAACCAATGTAGCATAATGTCGCGTTTGCGAACACCGCACGTTCCAGTTTCTCACGAATACGCGGCTTGTATCCGATGTCACTTTCGAATTCGCGTACCCCCTCGTCGAGGAGGAAATAACCGATGTGTTTTGCGCGTCCACGAGCATCGACGCGCGTGGGTGCGGCGGATGCTTTCGCAACCAGCTTCTGCGCGACTTCCATTTCGTTATGGGACGAGCGCCTCGATATGCGTTCAATTTCGTGCCGGTATCGATCTCGAGTGGCAAAATCCATTCGGCCGTAGACGTCGGCCGGATCGCGGCGAAGGATCGGCTCGACCACGCTGACGGATTCGAAAAAATCCCGCCAGTCGAGGATGCCGAGGTAACGCATGCTCGAAATGATGTTCCCCACCGTCACTTGTGCCGAGGCTTGACGTTGGTGGTCCATTTGAACGAGTCGAGAGGTGGAAATCCCATGTCGACTTTCGAGTTGTTTTTCGAGCCATTCGTACGCTGGCCAAACGTTCGGGTCTTGGTCCCTCAGTCGCTGGACCAGTCTCACGATGAGAGAGCGGTCGAAATTTTCCACCGGACCCAAACGGGCGGAAAGGGCAGCGATCAGCGCATGCGGTTCAGCTCCAGACTCGAGGGACATCGCAAGGAGATCATCGGCAATTTCGTCGGCGGTATTTCTGCGAAGCCGAGAACTGGCAATTCGGAGGGCAATCGGTCGGAGTTGGTCTAAAAGTGCGGCGCGAAGAGTGAGGGGAAGTGCCCAAAGCTCTCCGATCGTGAGCGGAGAATTTCTTTGGTACGCATTGACGTAAACTCGCAGAGATTCGGCATCAATCACGCAATCTTTGTGAGTGAGCAGATCGCTCGCCATGGCATAAACCCGTGGATAACCTTGCCAGAGTCCTTGGCTTACTTTCGGAAGTTCGCGGTAGAAATCCACCGGAAGATCTTTCCGGATGCCCAGAATCTGATCTTCAATAATGTGAAAATTATCGACGAACCATTCGGCAGCGGGAGAGATGGTTTGTTTTGCTCGAATTCCGATGATGAGGGAGGAGTAGGCCTGTAAAAGGTGGCTAGACGTTTTTTTCAACTCGAGGACGAGCGGGCGACCTAGCTTCGTCTTCTGGTCGACTTTGAGTTCTGAAGCGAGCTTCAGTGCATACGCTTCTAAGCGATCTAAACTCGCCGTCTCAGAACGTGGCGGCTCGATGGCAATCGGATCATTCGTGTGCGTCAGGATATTCAAAAAGTCTTTAAACAGCCTGCCCGAGCGCTCGCTTTTTTTCATGTCATTAAGGGTTAGGTTCTTTTTGTTCATTTTTCCAGCTAATCCCCTGATATTGAATGGATTTCGAGTATCCTTGACATCCTGCATGGTAATCGCAGAAGGTAGCCCTCATGCCGCAAATTACCCTCCGCAAAAAAACTGATGTTTCGTCGCCTTCTGATTTGAAAGTGACGGTCCAAGACCGAACTTTCGAATACCTCATGAATGCGATTAACCCCGAAATTCGGATTTCAGCTTTTCTTGACGAAGATGTCGCCCAAGTAGACGCGGATTACGTCGACGTTTTTGTTGGGGAAGACTGCCCGTATCGATCAACTATTACAAAAATCATTCCGGGCAGTAAGACGCGCACCGGAATTGCGCTACCCGCTGAAATGAAGGCGGGCGAGCAACTCACGATCATCGTCACGCGCTCCCGTACGGACGTTTAAAATTCGAACCAGTCGATATTCAAACAGTACGCTGTTTCAGAGTTTGATGCGTCGACGACCTCGCAGACCTGTTTGATTTCATCGACAAGTCTCGCGCGAATTCTCAAGGCATCCGTTCTTGAGAGCGCCATCGGAGAGGTATAGGATAGTTCTTTTTTTTCCGAGAGAAATGCGTGGCGCTCCATTGCGCGAAGGCGCCAGTTAGCATGGTGACGAGAGACGAACGGGGAGTCCGCTTCGAGATGAGTCGTTCGCGGTCCGATCGTTAATCGATCTCCGGCCGCGTGGCAAAGTCCGACTTTCACGAGAAATCGTGCGGTTTTTTCAAGTTGCAGCTTCGGGACGCGGAAGTGGCGGCCGATGACTTCGAGAGATTGGTACTTTGGAATGGCACTCACGATTCGAACCGCGCTGTAGAACCAATGGGAGTAAAAGGTTGCGCGGTCATCCTCTGGAAGTGCGGTTTCATGAGGAAGCACGTTCACTAAACGTTTATTCCGGGTCGAGGCTTTCTGGATTCGGTTCGCAAAGAATGCGCGAAGTTTGGGTGTGCCTGCTCGGTCGAAATGAACCAGGTCAAGAAACGCTTCCGTATCCGCTTCGCTGAGCTCGAAGTACTCCGATATGGAAAGGGCTTGTTCTGGTGTGAGCGTCCGATTCCCTTGCAGTATCTGGCTCAAGCTCGAGGAATGGATTCCAGTCGCATTTGAAAGTTTTAAAAGTTCTCCGCGCTTCGCCACTCCGGCATAACGAAGGAGGTCTTTCATCACAATGCGATAATCGTTCGTATCGGGCAACGGCATGAAAACCGTGTAGCACGATCCAAATGTACAGTTTGTAAATTAAGGCGGGTATTTTTTGCAAAATAAGTCTATTTCAGCTTTTTATTTCGCTTATAACTCCTTTCATAACACTCGATTGGGAGACCCATTATGCTCAAGCTCGCAGGCCGAACTTTTCTCGTATTTTTCGCCACCTTAGCCCTGCTTCATTCGCAGTCTGGATTTTCGGGGGAATTTTGTATCGATGGTGCCCAGAGCGAACAGATTATTCTGGCGGCGAGGGATGGCGGTGCTCGAGACGGTGGAGGAGGAGTTTCACAACCGGTGCATCTCAGTGGATTTGAATGCCAGAGTGACGATCGCGGCCATGATGGAAGCTATTCTAAAGTGACACTCGGCGAACCGATTGGATTAAGCGAAAGTTCGCTTGCGCTCACGATGCTTCCGGGAGGGCTCCATCCGCCTGGCACCGTTTTACGAAGCATCCGGAAGGTTACGGTCGCTTGTGACATGGTTTGCACGGGAGTATTTCCGACGGTTCATTGTGTGAGTCCCGACGGCGCGTCGGAAGTGACTTCTGAATCAGAATTCTCGGAACTGCAAAAACCAGCAGGTGTCCTTGTAACGATTCGATCGAAGACTTTAACCCTCCCGGCGCTCGACTGGTTAGGGGAGCAAGACGGGGATTTCAGGGTAAAGAAATTTTATTACGATGCCGGCAAGTGCCGAGTGTTGAGTCCGTGAGGGCGACGGTCGGTTAAAAAGAGATGTCATCTTTTCTGGAGCTGGATCCAAAAACGGATGCAGCTCCAGATCATTTTACAAACGATCCGGGTACGGCCGCGCAAATCATCCGGAAGGGGCGTGATGAAACATGACGCGAATTCACGTTTCGCACGGTCTCAAGAGTGTGAGGCTTCATGAGGTCTCGAATCCCCTGAGCGAGTTTTCCAAAAGACTCGTCAGAAAGCTGTAAGTAATAGAATGCGAAAAGCTTCTTTTCTCCCTCTCGGCAGCCAACGGCTTCTTCTACGGCTTTCACCGCCCATTGATTTTTCATCCGGGTTAATAGCTTCCCGGTTGCGAAATATCCAAATTCAGCCGGCGGAAGTTTTACTCTGCTCCCTTCGTGCAATTCCAGCATTCCAAGCTGATCGAGCTTTCGTAAGTATTTGAAGACTTGTTTTTCGCTGATTCCCCAAGCTTGTTGGATTTCATTTGGAGTTTTGCGTTCATAGAGGAGCTTCCAAAAAAATTCGAAATAATCGAAATTTTCGGCAAGGAATGCATCCGCATCAGATGAGAATTCTATAGATAAGGGTGCGGGGTGGGTGGCCTCCGAAATGAGCTCCGAAAGGGTGATTCCCACTGCCTCGCCTATTTCCACTAACCGACTGATATTTCCGTCGTTTGCCTGAAAGATTTTTTTAACGCCGGATTCAGACATCTTCATGCGTTTCGCCAGATCCCGGTAAACTAAACCTCGCGCGCGGAGGGTGTTTTTCAAGACGAGGATTAAATCTTGGTAGCTCGGAGAAAATCTGGAAACGGTCATCCCCTGGGTCATCGGAACTTTTTTCATAATGACCCTTAACCGATTTTCGGATGAATAGGGTTCAAATAAGGGTTGGAATTTTTCATAAAGTACCCGGTTGAGGTTCTTTTCGATTCGAGACTGCGAAGAACTCCGAATGCTGCTAGAAGCCATCTCATCATGAAAAATCAAAATTTCTCAACTCTGCTTGGAGTTTTCGCATTCGCGCTGGCCTTTGAAACGTTTGCTGCTTCTTCAACTTTAGGAGCTCAGCCGACCGAAGGAGTTTCTAACGAGAGTGTGATGAGAGGACTGCAAGCTTATGTGAATGCGGGTAAGACGGTAGGAGCAGTTGCGGTAATCGTCCGGCCGGAAGGAAGGTTTTCAGTTAAGCTAGGTGAAAAAAAACTAGGATTACGCAAACTCCCGGATGCGAACACTCCGTTTCAAATTGGGTCTGTTTCTAAAACCTTCACGAGTTTGATTCTTTCGGAGCTCGTTTTAGAGAAGCGTGTGCGACTGAGCGATCCGATCTCGCGTTTTTTTCCGGAGTTTTCTGAATTACGGCTTTATCCAGCAGGATCGATCACGCTTCGCGAACTGTCGACGCACACTTCCGGATTACCGCGGTTGCCTGAAAATTTCCGAGTTATAAATCAAAAAGACCCCTACGCGAATTACACAGTGAGGGACTTGGAAGACGAACTTCGCGATCCCACTTTGCTAAAGCATGTCGGTCCCTATCCAGTGAATTATTCAAACTTCGGAGCGGGATTATTGGGTTACATTCTCACCCGCGTGACGGGCCTCACTTACGACGAAATGATTCGGGCGCGAATCACTCGTCCTCTCGGAATGCGGGATACTGGTATTTCGCTAAGCGATTCCCAGTTTCGGCGGAAAGCGACGGGGTATGATGACCGCGGGAACGAAGTGCTTGATTGGCACTTTCACGATTCTCTGATCGGTGCTGGCGGAATCTATTCTACCCTCGCGGATATGACTCGTTACATGGAGGCGCAACTTAGGCCGGACCATTCACCCGTGGGCGAAGCGATCCGCTTTAGTCATAAACTCCAGGTGCGGGGAACGGCGAAAAACGTCGGGCTTCCTCCGATGACTGACGTCGGGCTAGCGTGGGCCAGAACCGTCATCAACGGGCAGCAGGTCATCTGGCACAACGGAGAAGTCGGCGGGTTCTATAGCTTCACGGGAATGAATTTTTCGACCCATACCGGGATCGAAGTCCTGACGAATACGGCGGACACCGCGATTGAAAGCTGCATCGTTTCGTTACTTGTCGGTTCTGAGTGCTTAAGTGCTCGAAATTAATGGATTTATTGAAGCCATAGACAGACAAGACTCGTTGCGTTATGTGAGGTCTGGAAACGGTTCCGTGCTCTTGCGTGAATCGAGGAAGGATTTATGGCTTCTGTGGATTTGAACCGAGAAAAACTGAGTTCCGCCAACCTCGCGTCGGCGGTTCACCGGTTCCTCGTTAAAGTCGTCGCCCATCCCGAAATAGAATCGGCATGGTTGTCGAGCCTTTCGCACCTGGAAGATGTCGCGGCAAAACAAATCCTTCGGAGTGTTTCCTCCGATACCCCTCCCTGCTTTTTGGCGGAAATCCAATCCCATGCGGCGGACGAGAGTCGGCATGCTTCAGAATTTTCGCGCATGCGGCCGATTCAAGTTTTTCAAGATGCAAAACTCTTAGAATTGGAAAGCCAGTTTCTTCGAATCACCGGCAGTTTCGGCATGGGTTACTTTGCAAATTCCATTCTCATCACTGCAAAAAATCGT